>CAYSQO010000008.1:0-49749 GCA_964433315.1 uncultured Rubrivivax sp. | reverse complement strand
CTGGCGGGGTGGGGCGGGTGGGATGGGGGCGGGACGGTGCGCGGCTCAGAAGTTGCCGACGAACCAGTCCTTGAGGCGGCCAAAGAACGTGGTGACGGATCCGGCCTGCTGCGCGGCCTTGAAGCCGCGGCTGCGGGCGAGACGGGCCTCTTCGAGCAGGCCCATCACGGTGGCGGAACGGGGGTTGGCGACCATGTCGAACAGGGCGCCGCTGTAGGTGGGGGTGCCCTTGCGCACGGGCTTGAGGAAGATGTCCTCGGCCAGCTCGACCATGCCCGGCATCACCGCCGAGCCGCCGGTCAGCACGATGCCGCTGGACAGCAGCTCCTCGTAGCCGCTCTCGCGGATGACCTGGTGCACGAGGGAGAAGATCTCCTCGATGCGCGGCTCGATCACGCCGGCCAGGGCCTGGCGGCTGAGCATGCGCGGCGCGCGGTCGCCCAGGCCGGGCACCTCGACCTGGTCGGCCGGGTCGGCCAGCAGCTGCTTGGCGATGCCGTACTCGACCTTGATCTCCTCGGCGTCCTTGGTCGGGGTGCGCAGCGCCATCGCGATGTCGCTGGTGATCAGGTCGCCGGCGATCGGGATGACTGCGGTGTGGCGCACCGAGCCGTCGGTGAAGATCGACACGTCGGTCGTGCCCGCGCCGATGTCGACCAGGGCCACGCCCAGGGCCTTCTCGTCCTCGGTCAGCACGGCGTGGCTGGAGGCGCTGGGGTTGAGCACCAGCATCTCCACTTCCAGCCCGCAGCGGCGCACGCACTTGATGATGTTCTCGGCCGCGCTCTGCGCGCCGGTGACGATGTGGACCTTCACCTCCAGCCGGCCGCCGGACATGCCGATCGGCTCCTTGACCTCGTGGCCGTCGATCACGAACTCCTGCGGCTCGACCAGCAGCAGGCGCTGGTCGTTCGGGATGTTGATGGCCTTGGCCGTCTCGACCACGCGCGACACGTCGATGGGCGTGACCTCCTTGTCGCGCACGATCACCATGCCGGTGGAGTTCTGGCCGCGGATGTGGCTGCCGGTGATGCCGGTGTGCACGCGGGTGATCTTGCAGTCGGCCATCATCTCGGCCTCCTTCAAGGCCTGCTGGATGGCCTGCACGGTGGCGTCGATGTTGACCACCACACCGCGCTTGAGGCCGTTGGACGGCGCGATGCCGAGCCCGGCCACCCGCAGGTCGCCGTCGGGCATGACCTCGGCCACCACCGCCATCACCTTGGCGGTGCCGATGTCGAGTCCGACGACGAGGTCTTTGCTTTCCTTGGCCATGGGGCGTTCTCAGTTCGTGGGCTTCTCACCGGGCGCCAGCGTGCCCAGGCCGCGCAGGCGCAGCGCATAGCCGGCCGCGTGGCGCAGATCGGCATGGGCCAGCGGACGGTCGTGCTTGCGGATCAGCTCCTGCGCGGTCGTCACGAAGGCCTGCGTGCGCTGGGCCAGCTCCTCGGGGCTGCCGCGGCCGAACTCGACGACCGCGCCCTCGCCCAGTTCGCCGCGCCAGGAGCCGCGGGCCGTCAGGGCCAGGCTGCGCAGCTCGGTGTGCATCGGGGCGAACAGCGGGTTCAGGCTGCGCCACATCGCCAGCATCGCCGCCGCGTGCCGCACCGGGCCGACCAGGGTCGGCAGCGCCTGCTCGTCGACATCGCCGGCATTGGCCTCGAAGACCTCGCCCTGCTGGTTGACCAGGCCCTCGACCCCATCGTCGCCGCGCCACAGCGCGGCCGGCTGGTGCTCCTCCAGGCTCACGGCCAGGCGGTTGGGCCACAGCCGCCGCACCACCGCGCGCCGCACCCAGGGCACGGCCTCGAAGGCGGCCTGCGCGTCTTCCAGGTCCAGCGTGAAGAAGTTGCCCTTCAGCCGCGGCAGGGCCTGGCGGCGCAGCACCTCGCCGCTGCTGCGCTCGAGCGGCTCCTCGACCACCAGGCGCTGCAGCGCGAAGGCCGGCTGCTGCACCAGCAGGCCCAGGCCGGCCACCAGCAGCAGCAGGCCGGCCAGCGCGAACAGCGCCGTGCCGGCGCGGCGCATCAGGCGCACGTCGCCCGGCAGCGGGCGGGCGGCCTGCGATGTCCGGGGGCGGCGGAGTTCGGGCATGGCGGCTCAGGCGTCCAGCGCGGCCTGCGACAGCAGGTGGCTGCACAGGGCCTCGTAGCTCATGCCGGCCTCGCGGGCCGACATGGGCACCAGGGAGTGGCCGGTCATGCCGGGCGAGGTGTTCATCTCCAGCAGGAAGACCTTGCGGTCGCTGCGGCGCACCATCAGGTCGGCGCGGCCCCAGCCGCGGCAGCCCAGCGCGCGGTAGGCGCCCAGGGCCAGGCGCTGGATCTCGCGCTCCTCGGCGGCTGGCAGGCCGCTCGGGCAGAGGTAGCGGACCTCGTCGGTGAAGTACTTGTTCTTGTAGTCGTAGCCGGCCTCGGGCGGCACGATGCGGATCACCGGCAGGGCGTGGGCGGATTCGCCGGCGCCGAGCACCGGGCAGGTCACTTCCTCGCCGTCGATGAAGGCCTCGCACAGCACGTCGGGGTCGTAGCGCGCGGCCAGGGCCACGGCGGCCGGCAGGTCCTCGGCGCGGCTGACCTTGCTCACGCCGATGGACGAGCCCTCGCGCGGCGGCTTGACGATCAGCGGCAGGCCCAGCTGGGCCAGCACCTCGGCCAGGCGCGCCGGCCCGTGGTCGCCGGCGCGCAGGTGCACATGCGCCGGCGTGCTCAGGCCCTCGGCCAGGAAGATGCGCTTGGTCATGACCTTGTCCATCGCGATCGCGCTGGCCATCACGCCCGAGCCGGTGTAGGGGATGCCCATCAGCTCCAGCGCGCCCTGCACGCAGCCGTCCTCGCCGTGGCGGCCGTGCAGCGCGATGAAGGCACGTGCGTAGCCGGCGCGCTTGAGCTCGTCGAGCGGCCGGTCCGCCGGGTCGAAGCCGTGGGCATCGACGCCGCGGCCGCGCAGCGCGCTGAGCACGCCGCCGCCCGACATCAGCGAGATCTCGCGCTCGGCCGAGCTGCCGCCGAAGAGCACGGCGACCTTGCCGAGCGCGGCCGGGTCCACCGGCGGCGGCGGGAAGGTGGCGGCGGGCGAATCCGCGCGGACGGGGTCTTGGGGGGCGGCGCTCATCGCGGGGCGTCCTGGGGGGCAGGGGAGGAGGGCAGGGGCAGGGCGGCCAGCAGCGCGGCGGGCAGGCCGCCGATCGAGCCTGCGCCCATGGTGATCAGCACGTCGCCGTCGCGCAGCGACTCGGCGGCGGCCTCGGGCAGGGCCTCCACCGTGTCGACGAAGACCGGCTCGACCTTGCCGGCCACGCGCAGCGCACGGGCCAGCGCGCGGCCGTCGGCCGCGACGATGGGGGCCTCGCCCGCGGCATAGACCTCGGCCAGCAGCACGGCATCGGCCGTGCCCATGACCTTGACGAAGTCCTCGAAGCAGTCGCGCGTGCGGGTGTAGCGATGGGGTTGGAAGGCCAGCACCAGGCGCCGGCCGGGGAAGGCGCCGCGCGCGGCGGCCAGCACGGCGGCCATCTCGACCGGGTGGTGGCCGTAGTCGTCGATCAGGGTGGCGCGGCCGCCGTCGCGGGTGGCCAGCTCGCCGTGGCGCTGGAAGCGCCGGCCCACGCCGGTGAAGGCGGCCAGCGCGGCCACCAGCGGCGCGTCGGGCAGCTCCAGCTCGGTGGCCACCGCGATCGCGGCCAGCGCATTCAGCACGTTGTGGCGGCCCGGCAGGTTCAGGGTGATCGGCAGGTCCGGCATCACGCTGCCGTTGCGGCGCTGCACGACGAAGCGCATCTGTCCACCGGGCAGGGCCTCCATGTCGACCGCGCGGACCTGGCAGTCCTCGGTGAAGCCGTAGCTCACCACCGGCCGCGAGATCATGGGCAGGATGGAGCGCACGCCCGGGTCGTCGCCGCACAGGATGGCCGCGCCGTAGAAGGGCATGCGGTGCAGGAACTCGACGAAGGCCGCCTTGAGCCGCGCGAAGTCGTGGCCGTAGGTGTCCATGTGGTCGGCGTCGATGTTGGTCACGACGCTGAGCACCGGGTTCAGGTTCAGGAAGGAGGCGTCGCTCTCGTCGGCCTCCACCACGATGAAGTCGCCCGCGCCCAGGCGCGAGTTGGCGCCCGCGCTGAGCAGCTTGCCGCCGATCACGAAGGTCGGGTCCACGCCGGCCTCGGCCAGCACGCTGGCCACCAGCGAGGTCGTCGTCGTCTTGCCGTGCGTGCCGGCGATGGCGATGCCCTGCTTGAGCCGCATCAGCTCGGCCAGCATCACCGCGCGCGGCACCACCGGGATGCGGCGCGTGCGGGCGGCGATCACCTCGGGGTTGTCGCCCTTCACCGCGGTGCTGGTCACCACCGCCTCGGCCCCGGCGATGTGCGCCGCGTCGTGGCCGATGTGGATGCGGATGCCCAGGCCGGCCAGGCGCCGCGTGACCGCGCCGTCCGACTGGTCGGAGCCCGAGATCACGTAGCCCAGGTTGTGCAGGATCTCGGCGATGCCGCTCATGCCGGCGCCACCGACGCCGACGAAGTGGATGTGCTTGACCGCGTGTTTCATGACTGCCCCTCGCCCGACGGGTACGTCGGTCGATCCCCCGGGGGGATGCGGGCCGGCTTGGGAGCGGCCCGGCGCTCGGCCCGCTGCGGATGGAAAGCGCTCATGACTGCGTCAGCTGTTCAAGTTCGTCGGCCACGCGCGCGGCGGCGCGCGGCCGGGCCAGGGCGCGGGCGCGCTCGGCCAGGGTTCGCAGGGTGGCGCGGTCCAGGCCGGCCAGGGTGGCGGCCAGGCGCTCGGGGCTCAGCTCGGTCTGCGGCAGGTGCAGGGCCGCGCCGTGCTGGGCCATGAACTGGGCGTTGTCGCGCTGGTGGGCGGTGGTGCGGGCGATGAAGGGCACCAGCAGCGCCGCCACGCCGGCGGCGCAGAGCTCGCTCACGGTGAGGGCGCCGGCGCGGCCGATCACCAGGTCGGCGGTGGCCAGCTCGTGGGCCATGTCGTCGATGAAGGGGCGCAGCTCCAGCCCGGCCTCGGGCCGCGGGTCCAGGCCGGCGGCGCGGTAGGCGGCCTGCACGGCGTCGCGGTGGTGGGCACCGGTCTGATGCAGCACCTGCGGGCGCCGGGCCGGCTCGATCAGGGCCAGCGCCTGCGGCAGGGTCTCGTTGAGCACGCGCGCGCCCAGGCTGCCGCCCACCACCAGCACCTTCAGCGGCCCGCTGCGGCCGGCATAGCGTTCGGCCGGGGCCGGCAGGGCCTCGATCTCGGCGCGCACCGGGTTGCCGGTGACGCGGCCGCGGCGGCCGGCGCGCGCCGCGTCGGCGCCGTCGAAGCCGAAGGCGATCCGGTCGGCCACCGGGCCCAGGGCCCGGTTGGACAGCAGCAGGCCGGCATCGGCATTGACCAGCATCAGCGGCTTGCCCAGCAGCGCGGCCATCAGCCCGCCGGGGAAGCAGACGTAGCCGCCCATGCCCAGCACCGCGTCGGCCCGGCGCGCGCGCAGGATGCGCAGGCTGTCCCAGAAGGCCTTGAGCAGGCGCAGGCTGCCGGTGGCCGTGTGCAGCCAGCCCTTGCCGCGCAGGCCGGTGAAGGCCAGGGTGTCCATCGGCAGGCCGCTGGGCGGCACGAGCTTCTGCTCCAGGCCGGTGGGCGTGCCCAGCCAGCTCACCGTCCAGCCGCGGGCCAGCATCTCGCGGGCCACGGCCAGGCCGGGGATGACGTGGCCGCCGGTGCCGGCGGCCATCACGACGAGGTGGCGCGCGCGGCTCATGCCCGGCCTCCGCGCATCAGCTGGCGGTTCTCCGCGTCGACCCGCAGCACGATGGCCAGCGCGATCGCGTTCATCACCAGGGCCGAGCCGCCGTAGCTCATCAGCGGCAGGGTCAGGCCCTTGGTCGGCAGCGCGCCCAGGTTCACGCCCATGTTGATGAAGCCCTGCCCGCCCAGCCACAGGCCGATGCCCTGGCAGTAGAGGCCGGCGAACACGCGGTTAAGCATGATCGACGCCCGGCCGATCACGAAGCAGCGCCGCACCAGCCAGAAGAAGGCCAGCATCACCGCCACCACGCCGACGAAGCCCAGCTCCTCGCCGATCACGGCCAGCAGGAAGTCGGTGTGCGGCTCGGGCAGGTAATGCTGCTTCTCCAGGCTGTCGCCCAGGCCCTGGCCGAAGAGCTCGCCGCGGCCGAAGGCGATCAGCGACTGCGTGAGCTGGTAGGCCTTGCCGGCCGCGTTCGTCGGCTCCCAGGGCCGCAGGTAGGCAAAGATGCGGGCGCTCTTCTCTTCGCTGGAGGCGATCACCGCGACGAAGCTCAGCACCAGCACGGCCGCGCTCAGCAGGAACATGCGGCCGTTGACGCCGCCCAGGAAGAGCACGCCCATCGCGATCACCGCGATCACCATGAAGGCGCCCATGTCCGGCTCGCGCAGCAGCAGCACGCCCGTCACCGCCAGGGCCACGGCCATGGGCCAGACGGCGCGGAAGAACTTCTCCTTCACGTCCATCTTGCGCGTCATGTAGCTGGCCGCGTAGAGCGCGATGCCGAGCTTGGCCAGCTCGCTGGGCTGGAAGTTCATCACCCCCAGCGGGATCCAGCGCCGCGACTTGTTGACCACCTTGCCGATGCCCGGCACCAGCACCAGCACCAGCAGCAGCAGCGCGGCCACGAAGATCCACGGCGCCCAGCGCTCCCAGACGCTCAGCGGCACCTGCGCCGCGAGCAGGCCGGCGGTCAGCGCCAGCAGCAGCTGCACGCTGTGGCGCAGCAGGAAGTGGTAGGGCTTGTAGTCGGCGTACTTCGGGCTGTCGGGCAGCGCGATGCTGGCGCTGTAGACCATCACCAGGCCCAGCAGCATCAGGCCCAGCACCACGGCGATCAGCGCGCCGTCGACGCCCGAGGCCGGCCGCGGGGTGCTGCCGCCCGTCAGGCTGTCGCGCACCGGCAGCAGGCTGTGGCCCTCGCCCCGCGCGGCCAGGCGCGCGCGCAGGCCGGCCAGCCAGGCGGCCGGCCGCATCCGCAGGGCTTGCCGTGCGCTCATGCCAGCGAGCCTCCGCGCGCGACGGCCAGGGCCTGCGCCGCGGTGGCGAAGACCTCGGCGCGGTGCGCGTAGTTGCGGAACATGTCGAGGCTGGCGCAGGCCGGGCTCAGCAGCAGCGCGTCGCCGCTGCGGCATTGCGCGAAGGCCCAGTCGGTCGCCTCCTCCAGCGTGGCGAAGCGCGCGCGCGGCAGCGCGGCCGCGTCGGCATGGGCCAGGATTGCGGCTTCGATGGCCCCGGCATCGCGGCCGATCAGTGCGATCGCGCGGGCATGGGCCGCCAGCGGCGCGGCCAGCGGCGCGAAGTCCTGGCCCTTGCCGTCGCCGCCCAGCACGATGGCCAGGCGGCCGGGGGCCTTGTCCTCGCCCAGGCCGCGCAGGGCGGCCACGGTGGCGCCGACATTGGTGCCCTTGCTGTCGTCGACGATCTCGATGCCGTCGAGGATGCCCAGGGGCTCCACGCGGTGCGGCTCGCCGCGGTACTCGCGCAGGCCGTGCAGCATTGGCGCCAGCGGCAGGCCGGCGGCGCTGCACAGGGCCAGCGCGGCCAGGGCATTGGCGGCGTTGTGGCGGCCGCGGATGCGCAGCGCGTCGACCGGCATCAGGCGCTGCAGCAGCAGCGGCTCGGGCTCGGTGTCGCGGCCGCGGCGCGGGGTGTCGTCGGCCGGCTGGGCGCGCACCAGCCACACGATGCCGCCCTCGCGCTGCAGGCCCCAGTCGCCCGGTGCCTGCGGCGCGTCCAGGCCGAAGCGCTGCACCCGGCGCGCCTCGGTGCGACTGCGCTGGCCGCGGGCGGCCGGCTTGTGCACGCGCGGGGTCGGCACCAGGGCTTCGACGGCGGGCTCGTCGCGGTTCACGACCATCACCGTCTCGCGGCCCTGCACGCTGGCCCAGCTGCCGTGGATGCGGCCCTTGGCCTCGGCATACGCAGCCATCGTGCCGTGCCAGTCCAGGTGATCCTGGCTGATGTTGAGCACGGCCGCCGCCGTCGGCCGGAAGCCGCCGGGGCCGTGGGCCACGCCGTCGAGCTGGAAGCTCGACAGCTCCAGCACCCAGACCTCGGGCAGCGCGCCGAACACCGCGGCCCGCGCTGCGACAGGCGGCAGGGCGGGGGCTTCGCCGGCTTCGGCGTCCTCGGCCCGCGGGGCTTCGGCGCCTTCGGGCGTGCCGGGGGCTTGGGCCGGCGCGGGGTCGATTGCGTCGGCGGTGTCGCCGGCCGGGTCTTCCGAGGGCGCCACGGCCCCGGCGGCCTGCGCTTCGACCTCATCAGCGGCCTCGACCGGCGCGACCCAGTCCGGCGCGAACAGGCCGCCGGCCGGCGCATCCCAGCCCGGCTGCTCGGCGTCGAGCGCGGCGGCCAGGGTGTCCAGCAGGGTCGGGCCGACATTGCCGGCCACGGCCACGCGGCGGCCGGCGCGCTCGGCGAGCTGGCCGCAGAGCATGGTGGTCGTGGTCTTGCCGTTGGTGCCGGTGATGGCGATCAGCTGCGGCGCATAGCGCAGCCGCGCCTCCAGTGTGGCCAGCGCAGCGGCGAAGAGGCCGAGCTCGCCCTCGACCTTCAGGCCCCGCCCGGCCGCGGCGGCCAGCAGCGGGGCCAGGGCCGGGTCGTTCGGGGCCAGGCCGGGGCTCTTCAGCACCCGGTCGCAGCCGGCCAGCAGGGCCGGGTCGAAGCCCTGCACGCGGCGCGCGGCGGGCACGTCGGCGGCCAGGCGCGCAGCCTGCGGCGGCTCGGCGCGGCTGTCGGCCACGGTGATCGCCGCGGCGCCCAGGCGCTGCGCCCAGCGCGCCATGGCCAGGCCCGAGTCGCCGCAGCCCAGCACCAGCAGGCGCTGGCCGGCGAGCAGGTCGGGGGAGAAGGGCTGCAGGCTCACCGCACGATCCTCAGCGCAGTTTGAGGCTGCTCAGGCCGATCAGGCAGAGCAGCATGGTGATGATCCAGAAGCGCACGACGACCTGCGTCTCCTTCCAGCCGCTCTTCTCGAAGTGGTGGTGCAGCGGCGCCATGCGCAGGATGCGCTGGCCGGTGCCGGTGCGGCGCTTGGTCCACTTGAACCAGCTGACCTGCAGCATCACCGACAGGGCCTCGACGACGAAGATGCCGCCCATGATGGCCAGCACGATCTCCTGCCGCACGATGACCGCGATGGTGCCCAGCGCGCCACCCAGGGCCAGGGCGCCGACGTCGCCCATGAAGACCTGGGCCGGGTAGGCGTTGAACCACAGGAAGGCCAGGCCCGCCCCGGCCATGGCCGCGCAGAAGATCAGCAGCTCGCCGGCCCCGGGGATGTGCGGCAGCAGCAGGTAGTTGCTGAACACGGCATTGCCGGTGACGTAGGCGAACAGCCCCAGCGCGGAGCCCACCATCACCACCGGCATGATGGCCAGGCCGTCGAGGCCGTCGGTGAGGTTGACCGCATTGCTGCTGCCCACGATGACCACATAGGTCATCAGCAGGAAGCCGGCCACGCCCAGCGGGTAGCTGACCTGCTTGAAGAAGGGCAGCAGCAGGTTGGTCTTGTCCGGCAGCTCGCCACGGAAGCCGCTGACCACCCAGTCGAGGAAGAGCTCGACGACCCGCGCGTTGGAGGTCTCGGCGATCGAGAACAGCAGGTAGAAGGCCGCCAGGCCGCCGATCAGCGACTGCCAGAGGTACTTCTCGCGCGAGGACATGCCCTCGGGGTTCTTCTGCACGACCTTGCGCCAGTCGTCGGCCCAGCCGATGGCTCCGAAGCCGAAGGTCACGAGCATGACGATCCAGACGAAGCGGTTGCTCCAGTCGAACCACAGCAGGGTGCTGACCGCGATGGACAGCAGGATCAGCACGCCGCCCATGGTGGGCGTGCCGCTCTTGGCCAGGTGCTCCTGGATGCCGTAGGCGCGGATCGGCTGGCCGATCTTCAGCGCGGTCAGGCGGCGGATCACGGCCGGGCCCAGGGCCATGCCGATGAGCAGGGCCGTCATCGCGGCCATCACGGCGCGGAAGGTCAGGTACTGCACGACGCGCAGGAAACCGAGGTCCTGCGGATCGAGGGCCTGCAGCCAGGCGGCGAGGGTCACCAGCATCGGCGGCTCCAGGTCGGGGGGGTGGGGGCGTGCTCAGCCATGGCCGGGCTCCGGGGCCGCGCGCAGCGCGGCGACCGCACGCTCCATCCGCATGAAGCGCGAGCCCTTGACGAGCACGCTGGCCACGGCCGGGGCTTCGCCCAGCGCGGCGACCAGGGCGGCGGTGTCGGGGAAGCTCCGGGCGCCGGCGCCGTAGGCCCGCGCGGCCTCGGCACAGGCTTGGCCGGCGCACCAGAGCTGCTCGATGCCGTGGCGGCGCGCGTGGGCCCCGACCTCGGCATGGAAGGCCGGTCCCTGGTCGCCGACCTCGCCCATGTCGCCCAGCAGCAGCCAGCGCGGGCCGGGCAGGCCGGCCAGCAGCTCGATGGCGGCGCGCACGGAATCGGGGTTGGCGTTGTAGCTGTCGTCGACCAGGGCGATGCGGCGGCCGTGCAGCGTGGCCGTGCCCAGGGCCGAGCGGCCGGCCACCGGGCGGAAGGCCTCCAGCCCGGCCACCACGGTGGCCAGCGGCACGCCCG
This sequence comes from uncultured Rubrivivax sp., assembly GCA_964433315.1. Lineage (GTDB taxonomy): Bacteria > Pseudomonadota > Gammaproteobacteria > Burkholderiales > Burkholderiaceae_C > Aquariibacter. The sequence goes on along the minus strand of CAYSQO010000008.1, from coordinate 39,152 downwards.
CGGCCAGCGCGGCGGCGGTGGCGGCCAGGGCGTTGCGGACGTTGTGGCGGCCGGCCAGCGCCAGCTGCAGGGTGGCGGGGCCGGCGGGGGTCTGCAGCGCGACGGTCCAGCCTTCGCCGGTCCAGGTGGCCCGGGCCTGCACCTCGGCGTCCGTCGCGGCGACGCCGTCCTCGGGCAGGGCGAAGCGGAGCTGCGGCCGGCCGGCGGCCAGGGCCTGCCAGCGCGCGGCGTGCGGCTCGTCGGCCGGGTAGACGGCGGTGCCGTTCGCCGGCAGCGCGGCGAAGACGGAGCCGTTCTCCTCGGCCACCGCCTCGACGCTGGCCATGAACTCCTGGTGCTCGCGCTGGGCGTTGTTGACCAGGGCCACGGTCGGCCGGGCGAGGGCGGCCAGCTCGGCGATCTCGCCGGGGTGGTTCATGCCCAGCTCGACCACGGCGGCGCGGTGCGCCGGCCGCAGCCGCAGCAGGGTCAGGGGCAGGCCGATGTCGTTGTTGAAGTTGCCCTGGGTGGCCAGCGCGGCCTCGCCCTGCCAGGCGCGCAGGATGGCGGCCAGCATCTGGGTGACGGTGGTCTTGCCGTTGCTGCCGGTCACGGCGATCAGCGGCAGACTGAACTGCGCCCGCCAGGCCGCGCCCAGCGCGCCCAGGGCGCGGCGGCTGTCGGTCACCACCAGGCCCGGCAGGCCGGCGGCCTGCAGCCGCCCGGCGTCCTCCACCAGGGCGGCCACCGCGCCGGCCGCGCGGGCGGCGGGCAGGAAGTCGTGGGCGTCGAAGCGCTCGCCGCGCAGCGCCACAAAGAAGTCGCCCGCCTGCAGGCTGCGCGTGTCGCTGTGCACGCGGGCCAGGGCGGTCGCGCCCTCGCCCAGCAGGCGGCTGCCGGGCAGCAGGGCGGCCAGCTGCGCCAGCCGGGCCAGGGTCGGGGCGGGGTCGGCGGGCAGGCTCATGCACGGTCTCCGTTCAGCCAGGCCTGCAGCGCGGTCTCGGCCTCGGCCAGGTCGGACAGGGGGTGCTTGACGCCGGCGATCTCCTGCGTGGTCTCGTGGCCCTTGCCGGCGATCAGCAGCACGTCGGCCGCGCTGCAGGCCGCGACGGCGGCGGCGATGGCGGCCCGGCGGTCGGGCTCGATCACCGCTTGCTGCGGGCGCTGCAGGCCGGCGGCCACCTCGGCCAGCAGGGCCTGCGGGTCTTCGCTGCGGGGGTTGTCGCTGCTGAGCCAGACGCGGTCGGCGCCGGCTTCGGCGGCGGCGGCCATCCGGGGGCGCTTGCTGCGGTCGCGATCGCCGCCGCAGCCGAAGAGCACGCCCAGCCGGCCGCCGCGCGCGGCCGCCAGCGGCCGCAGCGCGGCCAGGGCCTGGGCCAGGGCGTCGGGCGTGTGGGCGTAGTCCACCAGCACCGCCGGCTGCGGCCCGCTGCCGGCCTGCACGCGCTGCATGCGGCCGGGCACCGGGCCAAGCGCCGCGCAGGCCGCCACCAGCGCCGGCAGCGGATGGCCGAGCGCGCGCAGCGCGCCGATCACGCCCAGCAGGTTGTCGACATGGAAGTCGCCGAGCAGCCGGGTGGCCAGCGGCAGGCGGGTCTCGCCGTCCGGGCCCGACTCGACCACGGTGAAGGCCAGGCCCTCGGGGCCGAGGTGGCGGTCGACGGCCCGCAGCCGCGCGCCGGCCTGGCCGCGGGCCGAGGTGGTCCAGCAGGCCGGGCCCTCGCCGGCGGCGGCCCGGGCGGCGAGGTCGGCGGCCAGCGCGGCGACTTCGGTGTCGTCCAGGTTGAGCACCGCGGCCTGCAGGCCCGGCCAGTCGAAGAGCCGGCGCTTGGCGGCCGCGTAGGCGGCCATGCTGCCGTGGAAGTCCAGGTGGTCCTGGCTGAAGTTGGTGTAGACCGCGACGCGGATCGGCAGGCTGTCCAGGCGCGACTCGACCAGGCCGATGGACGAGGCCTCGATCGCCACCGCCTTCAGCCCGCCGTCGACCATGCCGCGCAGCGCCCGCTGCAGCTGCACGGGGTCGGGCGTGGTGAAGCCGGTCGGCACCAGCATGGCGGCACCGCCGCCCACCGGGCCCAGGCCCAGGGTGCCGATCACGCCGGCCGGCTGCGCCAGCGCCGACAGCAGCTGGGCCATCCACCAGCTCGAGGAGGTCTTGCCATTGGTGCCGGTGACGGCCAGCACGTCCAGCGCCATGCCCGGCAGGCCGAAGAAGGCGGCGGCCAGCGGGCCGGCGGCGGCCTTCAGCCCGGCCACGGCGGCGGTGCGGCGGCGGATGGGCAGGGGCCAGTCGGCGCTCCAGGCGGCCAGGCCCTCGGCCTCGACCAGCGCGACCTGCGCGCCGTGCAGGAAGGCGTCGTGCACATGCGCGCGCGGGTCGCGGGCCAGGCCCGGCCAGGCCACGAAGGCCTCGCCCGCGCCGAGGCGGCGGCTGTCGCTCGACAGGCCGCTGGCGCCGCTGGCGCGCAGCCAGGCCAGGGCGGCGCCCGGGCTGTCGAGCGGCACGACGCCGTCGAGCGCGCCGGGGCGGGGCGGGTGGGCGGCCATCAGAAACTCTCCTCCACCGCGCCCTGGCCGGCGCCGCGGGCGACGATGCGCGGCTCGACGGCCAGGTCCGGCGTCACGCCCAGGGTCTGCAGGCTCTGCTGCACGACATCGCTGAAGACCGGCGCGGCGACCAGGCCGCCGAAGTACTGGCCCTTGCTCGGCTCCTCGACCATCACCGCCACGACGATGCGCGGCGCGCTGATCGGCGCCAGGCCGACGAACCATGCGCGGTAGCGCTTGGCCGCGTAGCCCTTGCCCTCCTGCACGTGGGCCGTGCCGGTCTTGCCGCCCACCGAGTAGGCCTGGGTCTGCGCAAGCGGCGCCGTGCCGCCGGGGCCGGCGGCCAGCTGCAGCATCTGGCGCACCTCGCGGGCGGTCGCGGCGCTGAACACGCGCTCGCCGACGGCCGGCTCGCCGCGGTGCTGCAGGGTCACGGGGATGATCTCGCCGTCGCGCGCGAACACGGTGTAGGCCCGCGCCAGCTGCAGCAGCGAGGCCGACAGGCCGTAGCCGTAGCTCATCGTCGCCTTCTCGATCGGCCGCCAGCTGCGGTAGGGCCGCAGCCGGCCGCTGGCCGCCGCCGGAAACTCCACGCGCGGCTTCTGGCCCAGGCCGACCGCGGTGAACAGCTCCCACATCTCGCGCGATTCGAGGGTCTGGGCGATCTTCACCGTGCCGACGTTGCTGGACTTCTGCACGATCTCCGCCACCGTCAGCACGCCGTGCGGGTGCGCGTCGCTGATGGTCGAGCCGGTGATGCTGATGCGGCCGGGCGCGGTGTCGATGCGGGTGTCGGGGCCGACGCGGTGGCGCTCCAGCGCCAGGCCGGCGATGAAGGGCTTCATCGTCGAGCCGGGCTCGAAGGTGTCGGTCAGCGCGCGGTTGCGCAGCTGCTCGCCCTTCAGGCGCGCGCGGTCGTCGGGCCGGTAGCTCGGCAGGTTGGCCAGGGCCAGCAGCTCGCCGCTGTGCACGTCGAGCACGACCACGCTGCCGCCCTTGGCGCCATGCTGGGTCACGGCCTGCGCGAGGCGCTGGTAGGCGAAGAACTGGATCTTGCTGTCGATGGACAGCCGCAGGTCCTGGCCGTCGACGGCGGGCAGGGTCTCGCCGACCGCCTCGACCACCTCGCCGAGGCGGTTGCGGATCACGCGGCGGCTGCCGTCCTGGCCCGACAGGCTGCCGTCGAAGGTCTTTTCGACCCCTTCGAAGCCCCGGTCCTCGGCATCGGTGAAGCCGACCACGTGGGCGGCGGCCTCGGCCTCGGGGTACAGGCGCTTGTCCTCGTGCATCAGGTGCACGCCCGGCAGGGCCAGGGCCTGCACGGCCTGGGCCGTGCCCTCGCTGACCCGGCGGCGCAGGTAGACGAACTTGTCGTTCGCGCCCAGGCGTTGCTCCAGCTCCTCGGGCTTGTAGCCCAGCAGCCTGGCCAGCGGCCGGCGTGCCGCGCGGTCGGCCGGGCCCTGGCCCATGTCCTTGGGAATGGCCCACACGGTCGGCGCCGCGACGCTGGTTGCCAGCAGCAGGCCGTTGCGGTCGAGGATGCGGCCGCGCTTGGCCGGCAGGTCCAGCTTGCGCGCGTAGTTGCGCTCGCCCTTCTGCTGGTAGAAGTCGTTGTGGAGCAGCTGGATCCAGGCCGCGCGGCCCACCAGGCCCAGGAAGCCCAGGCCGATCAGGGCGACCAGGAACTTCGCGCGCCAGGGCGGCGTGCGCGAGGCCAGCAGCGGGCTGTTCGAGTAGCGCACGCTGCGCACATGCGCGGCGGCCGTCTGGCGCCAGGGCGCGGCAGCGCTGCCGCGCGGGCTGCTGCGCTGCTCGCCGCGGCTCACCGGCGGGCCTCCGAGGCGCCGGGCGCGACCAGCGCGGTGCGCTCGGCCGCCGGCCGCTCGCCCAGCTGCGGGCCCTGGCTGGCGGGCCAGCGCGCCAGGCCGGCGGGCAGCTCGATGTAGAGGGTGTGGCCCGGGCTCGCCGGCTGCATGGCCAGCTTCTCGCGCGCGAGCTGCTGCACGCGCATCGGCGTGGCCTGGGCGCGGCGCTCGGCCTCCAGCACCTCGCGCTCGGCGTCGAGCCGCAGGGCCTGCTGCTCGGCCACGAAGATCGCGTGGTTGAGCATGCGGCTGCGGTAGCTGACCTGGACCAGCCACAGGCTGCTGGCCAGCAGGGCCAGCAGCAGCGCGGCGCTCAGGCGCAGGTTCATGCCCCGGCCTCCCCGTCCAGGCGTTCGGCCACCCGCAGCACCGCCGAGCGCGCGCGCGGGTTGCGCGCCAGTTCGGCGGCGCCGGGCTTGATCCGCGCGACGGCGCGCAGCTTCAGCGCCGGCCCGCGGCCGCCGGCCCAGTAGTCGGGCGAGCGGCGGTCGACCACCGCCCGGCTCTCGCCGGCGATGAAGGTCTTGACGATGCGGTCTTCCAGCGAGTGGAAGCTGATCACCGCCAGGCGGCCCCCGGCACGCAGCCGGGCGAGGGCTGAGGCCAGCGCTTCGCGGAGCTCGTCCAGCTCGGCATTGACGCGAATCCGAAGGGCCTGAAAGGTGCGAGTCGCCGGATCCTGGCCGGGCTCGCGGGTCCGGACCGCACTTGCCACGACCGCGGCGAGCTCGCGGGTGCGCTGCAGCGGCTCGCCGCGCTCGCGGCTAGCGACAAGCGCCCTTGCAATCGGGCCAGCAAACCGTTCTTCGCCGTAGTCACGGATCACCTCGGTGATTTCGCGCAGCTCGGCGCGGGCCAGGAAATCGGCGGCACTCTCGCCGCGCGTCGGATCCATGCGCATGTCCAGCGGACCGTCGAAACGGAAGCTGAAGCCGCGCTCGGGGGTGTCGATCTGCGGGCTGCTGACGCCCAGGTCGAGCAGCAGGCCGTCGATCTGCGGCAGGCCGCGGGCGTCAAGCACCGCGGCCAGCTCGCTGAAGGGGGCGTGCACGATGGTGAAGCGCGGGTCCTCGATGCGGCGCGGGCCCTGCAGGGCGTCGGCCACGGCGTCCGGGTCGCGGTCGATCGCGATCAGGCGGCCGGCCGGGCCCAGGCGCTCCAGGATCGCGCGGCTGTGGCCGCCGCGGCCGTAGGTGCCGTCCACGTACAGGCCGTCCGGCCGCTGGACCAGGGCCTCGACGGATTCGCCGAGCAGCACCGTGGTGTGGGCCGCCGCCGCATCGCCATGGGGCAGGGGGGCCGGCGCGGGCACGGGCCGGGAGGGACGCTTTGCCATGCCGACCTCAGAAGATCGCGTTGGCCAGCGACTCGGGCATCGGCTGCGCGATGACCTCGGCCTCTTGGGCGGCGTAGCGGATCGGATCCCACAGCTCGAAGTAGCTGCCCATGCCCATCAGCAGCACGTCGCGCACGAGGCCGCCGGCCCCGCGCAGCTCGGGCGAGATCAGCACGCGGCCGGCCCCGTCGATGCCGACGTCCATCGCGCTGCCGAGAAAGATCCGCTTCCAGCCGTCGGCGCTCATCGGCAGCGCCACCAGCTTCTCGCGGAACTGCTCCCAGACCGGGCGCGGATACATGCGCAGGCAGCCGGTCGGGTGCTTGGTGAGCGTGAGCTCGCCTTTCGCGGACGCGTCAAGCAGCTCGCGGTGGCGGGTGGGGACGGTCATCCGTCCCTTCCCGTCCAGCGCGAGCGCCGAGGTCCCCTGAAAGTGAAGCAGTGACACAGCGTCCCACTAAAGTGCAGTTTCCTCCACTTTATCGACGCGTCAGGCCCGGGTCAAGCTTGTTTCACGTGATTTCTTCAATGAAATCAAGCACTTATCCGCGCTTCTTGCGTCTCGGGTGTGCTCAAAATGTCTTCCAGAAACAAGGACATGCACAAGGGTCTGGAAGTGCTGGGTGAAGACCCTGATGCAAGCGCGGGGGTTTTCCATCCGCCGGGCCGCGCGGTGGGGCTGGGTGGCGGCCAGCCGCCCGCCGCGGTGGGGGCGACCTGGGGGCGACGTGGTTTGGGGCGCAGGAGAGCGGCGCAGGAGGGGGCGCGGGCCCGCGGCGGGCGTGCGCCCTGCCTCGCCACGCCGCGCGCGATCCGCCGGAGGAGCCGCCCACGCGGCTGCCGCGGGGGGCGCCCGGGCGGGCCCCCGGCTCAGCCGGCCGACGGGGCGTGAGGGGTGCTGCCGTCCAGGCCGTAGTGCTGGGCGATGTGGGCCCATGCCTCCTCGGCCGTCTCGACGAAGTGGAAGAGCGCCAGGTCCTTCGCGCTGATCATGCCGGTCTCGACCAGCCAGTCGAAGTCGATCAGGCGCTGCCAGAAGCTGCGACCCACCAGCAGGATGGGCCGGCGGCGCACCTTGCCGGTCTGCTGCAGGGTCATCACCTCGAACAGCTCGTCGAGCGTGCCGAAGCCGCCGGGCAGGCAGACCAGGGCGATGCTGCGCATCAGGAAGTGCATCTTCCGCAGCGCGAAGTAGTGGAAGCGGAAGTTCAGGGCCGGCGTGACGTAGGGGTTCGGCGCCTCCTCGTGCGGCAGCACGATGGACAGGCCGATGCTCGGACCGCCGGCCTCGGCTGCGCCGCGGTTGCCGGCTTCCATGATGCCGGGGCCGCCGCCGGTGACCACCACGATGGGCTGGGCCAGGCTGCGCGAGGCCTCGGTGGCCAGCGCGGCGAAGCGGCGCGCTTCCTCGTAGTAGGCCGACATGGCCAGCGCCTGGCGGGCGCGCCGCAGCTCGGCCTCGGCCTCGGCGCGGTCGCTCGCCGTGGCCAGGGCGGCCTCGGCCTCGGCCAGGCGCTGGCGTGCCCGCGCGGGGTCGGCGATCCGCGCGCTGCCGAAGAGGACCACGGTGGCCTCGATGCCGTGCTCCTGCTGGATCAGCTCGGGCTTGAGCAGTTCGAGCTGCATGCGCACCGGGCGCAGCTCCTCGCGCAGGAGGAAGTCGCGGTCGGTGAAGGCCAGCTCGTAGGCGCTGCCGGTTTCGGTCGGGCTCGGCCGGGCGGCGCGTCGGGCCTCCTGCTCGGCACTCGGGAAGTTGCGGCCGGCCAGCGGGCCCGGCGGCTTCGGGGGAGGCAGGTTCATGGGCCGCAGCTTAACGGCCGGCCGTCGCCGTGCCGGCGGCTGCGGGGTCGCAGACGCTGCAGCCCGGCCGGCGCTTCAGCGCGATCTCCGTCCACTCCATGCTGCGGCCGTCCAGCATCTGCAGCCGCCCGGCCAGCGAGCGGCCGCTGCCGGCCAGCAGCTTGATGGCCTCGGCCGCCTGCATCGCGCCGACGATGCCGACCAGGGGCGCGAACACCCCCATGGTCGCGCATCGCACCTCGTCGGCCGGGGTCTCGGGTGGGAACAGGCAGGCGTAGCACGGCGCGTCGGCCGGGGCGGCGGGGTCGCCGTGGTGACCGCGGCTGTCGAAGACGCTGATCTGCCCGTCGAAGCGGATGGCCGCACCCGAGACCAGCGGCTTGCGGTGCGCGACGCAGGCGCGGTTGACGGCGTGGCGGGTGGCGAAGTTGTCGCTGCAGTCCAGCACCACGTCGGCCTCGGCCACCAGGGCGTCCAGGCGCTCCGGCCCGGCCCGCTCGATCAGCGCGCGCACCGCCACCTCGGGGTTGATCGCGGCGATGGACTGGGCCGCCGAGCGGGCCTTGGGCTGCCCGACGCGCGCCATGTCGTGGGCGATCTGGCGCTGCAGATTGGTCAGGTCGACCGTGTCGTGGTCGACCACCGTGATGCGGCCGACCCCGGCGCTGCCGAGGTAGAGCAGCACCGGCGAGCCCAGGCCGCCGGCCCCGATGACCAGGGCGTGGCTTGCCAGCAGGCGTTCCTGGCCCTCGATGCCCAGCTCGTCGAGCAGGATGTGGCGGCTGTAGCGCAGCAGTTGGTCGTCGTTCATCGGGTCAGGGCCTGCAGGGGCCGGAAACGACAAGGACCGCCACCGGCGGTCCCTGAAGGTCCTGCGGACCGCGCCCGCACGGGGCGGGCAGGCGGTTGGCGCGGGGTCAAGGGGTCTTGGTGTCCTCGGCCTTGCGCTCGGTCTGGGTCTTGGAGACGACGACCGGCTTGCCCTTCAGGCGGTTAAGCGCCTGCTGCAGCGGGAAGTCCTCGGCCGTGCCGAACTCGGGCAGCGGCTTCGGGCCTTCCTTGGACTTGGCAGCCTCTTCCAGCTTCTTGAGGGCGGCCTCGCGGGCCTTCTCGCGCTCGGCGTCCTTGGTCTCCTCGCCCTGGCCGCTGGTGATGTGCTTCTCCAGGTCGGCCTCGCGGGTGCGCAGCACGCTGAACAGGTTGCCCTCGGCGGTCTCGTCGATCCACACGTCCGGCACGATGCCCTTGGCCTGGATCGAGCGGCCGCTGGGGGTGTAGTAGCGGGCGGTGGTGATCTTCAGGGCGGTGTCCTGGGTGATCTGGCGCACCGTCTGCACCGAGCCCTTGCCGAAGGTCTGGCTGCCCATGACGACCGCGCGCTTGTGGTCCTGCAGGGCGCCGGCCACGATCTCGCTGGCCGAGGCCGAGCCTTCGTTGACCAGCACGACCATGGGCACGTTCTTCAGGCCGGCCGGCAGCTTCTTGAGCGGGTCATCGCCCCGGCGCGAATAGTCCCCGGGGCTGGCCTTGTAGGTGGCCTTCGAATCGGCGATCTGGCCGTTCGTCGAGACCACGGTCACGTCCTTGGGCAGGAAGGCGGCGGAGATGGCCACCGCGCCTTCCAGCAGGCCCCCGGGGTCGTTGCGCAGGTCGAGCACGAAGCCCTTGATCGAGGGGTCCTGCTTGTAGAGCTCGGCCACCTTGCCGGCGAAGTCCTCGACCGTGCGGTCCTGGAACTGGCTGACGCGCACCCAGGCGTAGCCCGGCTCGATCAGCTTGGCCCGCACGCTCTGGGTGCGGATCTCCTCGCGGATGATGGTCACCGGGAAGGTCTTGCTCTCGGCCTTGCGGAAGATCGTCAGGATGACCTTGGTGTTGGGCTCCCCGCGCATCTTCTTGACGGCCTGGTCCAGGCTCAGGCCCTTGACGGCGGTCTCGTCGATCTTGGTGATCAGGTCGCCGCTCTTCAGGCCGGCGCGGAAGGCCGGTGAGCCCTCGATCGGCGAGACCACCTTGACCAGGCCGTCCTCCATGCCGATCTCGATGCCGACGCCGACGAACTTGCCGCTCGTGCCCTCACGGAATTCCTTGAAGCTCTTCTTGTCGAAGAAGACCGAGTGCGGATCCAGGCCGGACACCATGCCGCTGATCGCGTCGGTGATCAGCTTCTTCTCGTCGACCGGCTCGACGTAGTCCGACTTGACCAGGCTGAAGACCGCGGCCAGCTGCTGCAATTCCTCCAGCGGCAAGGGCGAGAGCTGGCCGCGCGCGGCAGCCTGGAACTGCATCGTGGTCAGCGCGCCCGCCAGGGCACCGACCGCCACGAAACCCGCCATCTTCAAAGTCGCACCCATGAGCCAACGCTCCTCGAAATCGCTGCGATCCAGTATAGGACCCGGTCCAGAGCCCGACCGGTCCGCGGGGGCCCTCGGCCCGGCTTTGTCGGCCGCGCGCCGCGCGGGCTTCCCCGGGGCGCAGGCCGGCCGGTTTCAGGCTTCGCGCGGGAAGGTCACGACGTGGTCGACCTCGGCCCGGATGCCGATCCACTCGCCGAGCTGGTGGTCGTGGTGGCTCGGCACATGGGCCAGCACCTGCTCGCCGCTGGCCAGCCGTAGGGTGTAGAGGAACTCCGAGCCGCGGAAGGCCTTGCGCTCGATGCAGGCCTTCACCGGGCTGGCGTCGTCGTGGACGATGTCGTCGGCCCGCAGGAGCACGTCGCAGTCGCCGTCGCGCACGCCCTCGATCGCCGCGTCGCGCAGCAGGCCCAGCGGGGTCCGCACCTGCCACTGGCCGGGGCCGCCCTCGGCGCGTGCCGGGGTGAAGACCCCGTGGCCGATGAAATCGGCGACGAAGCGGGTCGCAGGCCGGTGGTAGAGCCGGTAGGCGCTGTCCCACTGCGCCAGGCGGCCCTGGTGCATCACGCCGATCACGTCGCCCAGCGCGAAGGCCTCGAGCTGGTCGTGGGTCACGAACAGCGCGGTCGTGCCGGTCTGCTTGAGTATGCCGCGCAGCTCCTGGGCGAGGCGCTCGCGCAGGTCCACGTCCAGGCTGGAGAAGGGCTCGTCCAGCAGCAGCAGCGCCGGCTGCGGTGCCAGCGCGCGGGCCAGCGCGATGCGCTGCTGCTGGCCGCCGGAGAGTTCGTGCGGTGCCCGCTCGGCCGCGTGGCCGAGGCCGACCAGGTCCAGCAGCTCGGCCACGCGGGCCCGCTGCGCGGCGCGCGGCTGCCCGTGCAGGCCGAAGGCGACGTTCTGCGCGATCGTCAGGTGCGGGAAGAGCGCGTAGTCCTGGAAGACCATGCCGATGCGGCGCTGCTCGGGCGGCAGCTGCAGGCCGGTCGCGGCCTCGCCGATGACCCGGCCGTCCAGCACGATGCGGCCGCCGGCCAGCGGCTCCAGGCCGGCGATCGCGCGCAGCAGCGAGGTCTTGCCGCAGCCCGAGGGGCCGATGAGCACGCCGATCTCGCCCGCCGCCAGTTCGAAGGCCACGCGATCCACCGCCGCGGCCTGGTCCGGCCGGCCGTAGCGCAGGCTCACGGCGTCGACGGCCAGCGCCACCCGGCCGTCGACACCGCGCTCGGCGGCGGGGCTCAGCAGCGTGCGGGTGTAGGCCGGTCCATGCATCCGCCTATCATAGCGACCGGACCCCGAATGACATTCGTTCGCATTCTTGTTGACCTGCCGGCTGACGCAGGCCCCTTCCGCCCATGCGTGGCCTGAGCCTCTTCCTGTGCGCCGTGCTGGCCCTGCCCCTGCTGGGGGTGCTGGGGGCCTGGGTCCATCCGCAGTCGGGCAGTGCGGCCCTGCTGCTGCACCAGCTGCAGACCGTGCTGCCGGCCTACGCCCTGCAGTCGCTGCTGCTGGCCGCGGGCGTGGCGCTGGGCACCGCGCTGCTCGGCGGCATGACGGCCGCGGCGGTCACCCTCTTCGAGTTTCCCGGCCGGCGCCTGTTCGAGTGGGCGCTGCTGCTGCCGCTGGCCATGCCGGCCTATGTGCTGGCCTACGCGGCCACGGACTTCCTGCAGTTCAGCGGTCCGCTGCAGACCGCCCTGCGCGCGCTGACCGGCGCCCAGGGCCCGCTGTGGCCCGACGTGCGCAGCCTGCCCGGCGCGATCGTGCTGTTCACGCTGGCGCTCTACCCCTATGTCTACCTGCTGACGCGCGGCGCGCTGCTCGAACGTGGCGTGCACCTGATGGAGGCCGCCCGCCTGCTCGGGGCCGGCCTGGGTCGGCGCATCGCCGCGGTGGCGCTGCCGCTGGCGCGCCCGGCCCTGGCGGCCGGCGTGGCCCTCGCGCTGATGGAGACCCTGGCCGACTACGGCGTGGGCAGCTACTTCGGCCTGACCACCTTCACCACCGGCATCTACAAGGCCTGGCTGGTGGCCGACGACCGCATCGCCGCGGCCCAGCTGGCCACCGTGCTGCTGGCCGTGGTCGCGCTGCTGCTGACGCTGGAGCGCCGCGCCCAGGCGCGGCTGCGCTTTGCCGGCAGCCGCCGCGGCGCCGCCGCCGCGCAGGAGGCCCGCCCGGTGCGCCTGCGCGGGCGCCCGGCCGCGCTGGCCTGGGCGCTGTGCGCGCTGCCGGTGCTGCTGGGCTTCCTGCTGCCGGTGGCGGTGCTGCTGTTCCAGGTGGTCCGCGAATCGATGTACGGCGGGCCCGAGGGCCTGGGCGGCCTGCCCTGGGACCGTTTCGGCGCCTGGGCCCGCAACAGCCTGAGCCTGTCGGCCACCGCGGCGGCGCTGGCGGTGCTGCTGGCCCTGCTGCTGGCGGCGGTGCTGCGCGGCCTGGGCCGGCGGGCCGGGCCGCCGGACTGGGGCGCGCGTCTCGGCCCGCCGCTGATCCGGCTGACCGCGCTCGGCTACGCCGTGCCCGGCGCGGTGATCGCCGTCGGCCTGCTGCTGCCCCTGGCCACGCTGCAGGCCCTGGCGCCGGGCAGCACCGCGGCGCAGACGCTGACCACCGTCTTCACCGGCACCGTCACCGGCCTGATCTATGCCTACCTGGTGCGCTTCACCGCGGTCGCGCTGCAGTCGGTCGAGGCCGGCTACGCGCGCATCCCCGTCAGCCAGGATGACAGCGCGCGCATGCTCGGCGCCGGGCCGCTGCGGCTGTTCGCCGGCGTGCACCTGCCGCTGCTGGGCCGCTCGGCCGGCGCGGCGGCCCTGCTCGTCTTCGTCGACGTGATGAAGGAGCTGCCGGCCACCCTGGTGCTGCGTCCCTTCGACCGCGACACCCTGGCCGTGGTCGCCTACAACCTGGCGCGCGACGAGCGCCTGGCCGAGGCCGCGCTGCCCTCGCTGGCCATCGTCGCCGTCGGCCTGGTGCCGGTCATCCTGCTCAGCCGGGCGCTTCGCGGGCGCTGAGGGGGTCGTGTGACCGTGGCCCGGCCGGGCCTGTCACGCCCTCGTCATGCCGCTGACACCGCCCGGACACGTCCGACTTCAACACTCTCGCGGTTTACCCAGCCGTACCGCCAGGAGTTTCCGCATGTCCGAACACATTCGCGACGACGATCGCTCGAACCCTTCCCGCCACGACTCGCTGACCGACATTGTCGACCGGGCGATTGCGATCAATCCGCAACGTCGCCGCCTGATGCTCGGCGGCCTCGGCGCCGCCACGCTGCCCTTCTTCTCGGCCAGTCTGGCCGCCTGCGGTGGTGGGGGCGGCGACGGTGAGGCCAGCGAGCGCATGCTTGGCTTCACCGCCGTGGCCGCCGCAAGCAACGATCTGGTGACCGTGCCTGCCGGCTACGTCGCCCAGGCCCTGGTGCCCTGGGGCACGCCGATCAACGATCGCGCCCCGGCCTTCCGTCCCGACGCCAGCAACACCGCGGAGGACCAGGAGCAACAAGTCGGCGACAACCACGACGGCATGGCCTTCTTCGGCTTCAATGCCGCCGGCAACGGCTTCGGCAACCGCAGCGACGAGGGTCTGCTGGTCTTCAACCACGAGTACATCAATCCGGAGTACTTCTATGCGGTGGCCGCCGGCGAGACCGACTGGACCAGCAACTTCACGCTGGAGAAGGCTCGCAAGGGCCAGGCCGGCCATGGCGGTTCGGTCGTCCACGTCCGTCGCAACAGCGGCGGCGCCTGGGAGCAGGTGCTCAATTCGCCCTACAACCGTCGCATCCACGGCAACACACCGATGACGATCCAGGGCCCGGCGCGCGGCAACGAGCTGATGAAGACCGAGGCCGACCCGGGCGCCACCGAGGTCCTCGGCATGCTCAACAACTGCGGCAACGGCCGTACGCCCTGGGGCACCTACCTCACTTGCGAAGAGAACTTCAACGGCTACTTCGGCTGGAACGGCCCCCGCACGCCGAGCGCGCTGGAGAACCGCTATGGTCTGAGCGCGACCGGCTTCGGCTATCTGTGGCATACCGTCGACCCGCGCTTCGACCTGAACGCCAACCCGAACGAGCCGAACCGCTTCGGCTGGATCGTCGAGATCGATCCCTTCTCGCCGTCGAGCAAGCCCGTCAAGCGCACCGCCCTGGGCCGCTTCAAGCACGAGAACGCCGAGCTGGTGGTGGCGTCGGACGGCAAGGTCGTCGTCTACATGGGCTGCGATGAGCGCAACGAGTACCTGTACAAGTTCGTCTCGTCGGGCACCTTCGACGCCGCCAACCCGACCAGTGCGGCCAACCGCCGCCTGCTGGAGAGCGGCACGCTCTATGTCGCCAAGTTCGACGCTGGCAGCACGCCCAACGACAACATGGGCACCGGCACCTGGGCGCCGCTGGTCTTCGGCGAGAACGGCCTGACCGAAGCCAATGGATTCAGCAGCCAGGGCGATGTGCTGATTCGCGCCCGCCAGGCGTCCGACCGTGTCGGCGCGACGATGATGGACCGCCCGGAATGGGTGGCCGCCAATCCCAAGGTGCCCGGCGAGGTCTTCGTGACCCTGACCAACAACAACCGCCGCGGCGGCAGCACCTCGAACAATCCCGACGGCAGCACCACCGCCGGCTCGGCCCGCCCGCCGGTCGACGAGGCCAACCCGCGTGCCAACAACGTCTGGGGCCACATCGTTCGCTGGAACGAAGCCGGCGGCAATGCCAGCGCGCTCAGCTTCAACTGGGACATCTTCGTGCTGGCCGGCCAGCCCACGATCACGGGCGCGCGCGCGCCCTCGGCCAACGTCAATGCCGGCAACCTGTTCAACAGCCCGGACGGGCTGGCCTTCGACAGCTTCGGCCGCATGTGGATCCAGACCGACGGCAACTACAGCAACGCCGGCGACTTCGCGAACATGGGTAACAACCAGATGCTGGTGGCCGATCCCTCGACCAAGGAAATCCGTCGCTTCCTCGTCGGCCCCTCGGGCTGCGAGGTGACCGGCATCAGCTGGACGCCGGACCGCAAGACGATGTTCGTCAACATCCAGCACCCGGGCGAGGTGGGTTCGGGCAGCGGTCGCCATCCGCGCATCGCCGCCGACCAGACCGATGCGCAGATCGCCGCCAACCCGACCCTGCTGTCGAGCTGGCCGGCTTCGCAGACCGGCGCCGCGCCGGTCCGCCCGCGTGCGGCCACAGTCGTGGTGCGCCGCACGGATGGCGGCGTGATCGGCGGCTGAGCTCGGCCGGTCCCCGCGACCTGCCGCGAGAATCCAGGGCCGTGCCCCGCCGGGGCACGGCCCTTTCTCTTGACCGGCCAGGATTCGCCATGCCCATGTTCGCCCCCTTGATCCGCACTGCCCTTGCCCTGGTGCCGCTGGGCCTGCTGGCCGGCCTGGGGGGCTGCACCGTGCTCGGCGTGGCCGGGGCGGCGGCGGGGGCGGCGGTCTCGGTGGCCGGTGCGGTCGTCAGCACCGGGGTGACGGTCACCGGCAAGGTCGTCGGCGCCGGCATCGACGCCCTGCGCGAGGACGAGGACGAGAAGGCCGCGCGCGAAGCCCGCGAGGCCCGCGAGGCCCGCGAAGCGCAGGCCGCGCGGACGGCCAAGGCCAGCCCCTGAGCGCCCGGGTCGCGCGGCGCACGGCCCGCACGGGAGGGGCTGCGGCCGGCGCGGCCGCCTTCAGTCCACCGGCGTCAGCTTGGCCACGCTCAGCGCCAGCCACTTGATGCCGTGGCGGCCGAAGCGCACCTGGGCGCGGGCGTCGGCGCCGCTGCCTTCCAGCGTCAGCAGCACGCCTTCGCCGAACTTGGTGTGGAAGACGCCCTGGCCGGGCCGCAGGGCCGGGGCCCCCGTCGAGGCCGAGGCCGCCTGGGCCTGGGCCGTGCCCAGCCAGGCGGGCGGGGTGGCGGGCGCCTCGGCCCACGGTGACCCGGGCTCGCGCTCGCGCCGCCAGCCGTCGCCGCCGCTGCGGCTGCTGTCACCGCGCCAGTGGCCGGCGCCGCCGCTGCCGTAGGGGCTGCCGTGGCCGAAGCCGGCCTGGCGCGGGCTCAGCCACTTCAGCGCGCCCTCGGGCAGCTCGTCGAGGAAGCGGCTCTTCACGTGGTAGCGCACCTGGCCGTGCAGCATGCGGCTCTGGCTGAAGCTCAGGTAGAGCCGCTTGCGGGCGCGGGTGAGGGCCACGTACATCAGCCGGCGCTCTTCTTCGAGGCCGTCGCTGTCGCTCATCGCGTTCTCGTGCGGGAAGAGGCCTTCCTCCAGCCCGGTGATGAAGACCTGGTCGAACTCCAGACCCTTGGCCGCATGCACGGTCATCAGCTGGATGGCGTCCTCGCCAGCCTGGGCCTGGTTGTCGCCGGCTTCCAGCGAGGCGTGGCTGAGGAAGGCGGCCAGCGGCGAGATGATCTCGCCCGTCTCCGCATCCGGCGTCAGCGGGCCGGGCGCGGCCGGGGCCACCGCGGCAGGCTCATCCGGTGAGCGCGGCGCGGCCAGGGTGCCGGGCGGGATGGCCGTGCCGGGCGCGCTGCCTGCCGCGGCCGGGCCCAGCTCGTCGACCGGGAGGGCGATGGCGTCCTTGCCGAAGCCCTCCTGGGTCACGAAGGCCTCGGCCGCGTTGACGAGTTCGCCCAGGTTCTCCAGGCGCTCCTCGCCCTCCTTCTCGGCGCGGTAGTGGTCGGCCAGGCCGCTGGCCTCGACCACGTGCTCGATGATCTCGCGCAGCGTCAGGCCGGCGGTGACCTCGCGCAGGCCCTCGACGAGCTTGCGGAAGGCGGCCAGCGACGCGCCACCCTTGCCCGGCACGGCGTCGATGGCCTGGTGCAGGCTGCGGCCGCTGGCCCGGGCCGCGTCGACCAGCTGCTCCAGCGTGCGCGCGCCGATGCCGCGGGCCGGGAAATTGACGACGCGCAGGAAGCTGGTGTCGTCGTCCGGGTTCTCGATCAGCCGCAGGTAGGCCAGGGCATGCTTGACCTCGGCCCGCTCGAAGAAGCGCAGGCCGCCATAGACCTTGTAGGGCAGGCCGGCGTTGAACAGCGCGCTCTCCACCACCCGGCTCTGCGCATTGCTGCGGTAGAGCACGGCGATCTCGTGGCGCGGGCTGCCCTCGCGGTGCAGCTGGCGGGCTTCCTCGACCAGCCACTGCGCCTCGGCGAAGTCGGTGGCCGACTCCTGCACCCGCACCGGCTCGCCGGCGCCGGCCTCGGTGCGCAGGTTCTTGCCCAGGCGGCGGCTGTTGTGGGCGATCAGGTGGTTGGCCGCATCGAGGATGTTGCCGTGCGAGCGGTAGTTGCGCTCCAGCTTGACCACCTGGCGCACGCGGTAGAGCTGCTCGAAGTCGGCCATGTTGGCCACCTGCGCGCCGCGGAAGGCGTAGATGCTCTGGTCGTCGTCGCCCACGGCGAACACGCCCTGTCCCGGCGTCTCGCCGCGCCCGGGCGGCGGCGCGAAGCACTGCAGCCAGCGGTACTGCAGGGTGTTGGTGTCCTGGAACTCGTCGACCAGCACATGCCGGAAGCGCTGCTGGTAGTGCTGGCGCAGGGCCGGCTCGCGCTCCAGCAGCTCCACCGTGCGCAGCAGCAGCTCGGCAAAGTCGACCACGCCCTCGCGGGCGCACTGGTCCTCGTAGGCCGCGTAGATCTCGGCATGCCAGCGGCTCAGCTCGTCATGGACGGGCAGCTGGCCGGGCCGCAGGCCGGCTTCCTTGGCGTTGGCGATCGCCCAGGCCGCGGGCTTGGGCGGGCAGCGCTCCTCCGGGATGCCCAGGGCCTTGACCACCCGCTTGACGGCCGAGACCGAATCCGTCGCGTCCAGGATCTGGAAGGCCTGCGGCAGCCCGGCCAGCTTCCAGTGCGCGCGCAGGAAGCGGTTGGACAGGCCGTGGAAGGTGCCCACCCACAGGCCGCGCAGGTTGATGGGCAGCAGCGTGCCCAGGCGGTGCAGCATCTCCTTGGCGGCCTTGTTGGTGAAGGTCACCGCCAGGATGCCGCCCGGCGAGACCTGGCCGGTCTGGATCAGCCAGGCGATGCGGGTGGTCAGCACCCGCGTCTTGCCGGAGCCGGCGCCGGCCAGGATCAGCGCCGGCTCGGCCGGCTGGGTCACGGCGGCCAGCTGCTCGGGGTTCAGGCCGCGCAGCAGCGGCGGCAGGGCGGCATCGGATTCGAAGGGGGGCATCGCGGGATTCTAGGAAGGCCCCGCCCTCCGGCCGGGCGGGCCGACCCCGCCACCTAAAATCCGCGGCTTGCCTGCCGGATGCCGCCGGCCCCCGCGCGGGGCCCGCGACCGGCCCGCCTTCCCCATCTTCCGAGAGCCCCGAGGATCCTCGCGACCCTCGTCCCGCCCATGACCGAGCTTGCCAAGTCCTTCGAACCCGCCCCGATCGAGCAGCGCTGGGGCCCGCGCTGGGAGCAGCAGCAGCTCTACACGCCGACCCTGGACCCGGCCAAGCCCAGCTTCAGCATCCAGCTGCCGCCGCCCAATGTGACCGGCACGCTGCACATGGGCCATGCCTTCAACCAGACCATCATGGATGCGCTCACGCGCTTCCACCGCATGGCCGGCCACAACACCCTGTGGCTGCCGGGCACCGACCATGCCGGCATCGCCACGCAGATCGTCGTGGAGCGGCAGCTGCAGGGGCAGGGCATCAGCCGCCACGACCTGGGGCGCGAGGCCTTCGTCGCCAAGGTCTGGGACTGGAAGGCGCAGAGCGGCGCCACCATCACCCAGCAGATGCGCCGCATGGGCGCCAGCGTGGACTGGTCGCGCGAGTACTTCACCATGGACGCGGCCCGCGCCGAGTCCGTCACCGAGGCCTTCGTGCGCCTGCACGCGCAGGGCCTGATCTACCGCGGCAAGCGCCTGGTGAGCTGGGACCCGGTGCTCAAGTCCGCCGTCTCCGACCTGGAGGTCGAGAGCGAGGAGGAAGACGGCTTCCTCTGGCACATCCGCTACCCGGTCGAGGGTTCGGACGACTCGCTGGTGGTGGCCACCACCCGACCCGAGACCATGCTGGGCGACACCGCGGTGATGGTGCATCCGGAGGACGCACGCTACGCCCACCTCGTCGGCCGCCAGGTGCGCCTGCCGATCACCGGTCGCCTGGTGCCGGTGATCGCCGACGCCTACGTGGACAAGGACTTCGGCACCGGCGTCGTCAAGGTCACGCCGGCGCATGACCCGAACGACTACCAGGTGGGCCTGCGCCACGGCCTGCCGATGCTGACCGTCCTCGACCTGGACGCCCGGATCGTCGACGCCGAGGGCGCGGCCGTGCCGGCGGCCTTCCAGGGCCTGGACCGCTTCGTCGCCCGCAAGCAGATCGTCGCCCGGCTGGAGGCCGAGGGCCTGCTCGTCGAGACCAAGAAGCACCGGCTGATGGTGCCGCGCTGCGCGCGCACCGGCCAGGTCGTCGAGCCCATGCTGACCGACCAGTGGTTCGTGGCCATGACGAAGCCCGCCCCGGACACGGGCAAGAGCATCACCGACGGCGCGATCGAGGCCGTGGCCTCGGGCGAGGTGCGCTTTGTGCCCGAGAACTGGGTCAACACCTACGACCAGTGGATGAAGAACCTCCAGGACTGGTGCATCAGCCGCCAGCTCTGGTGGGGCCATCAGATCCCGGCCTGGTATGGCTCAGGCGGTGAGCTCTTCGTCGCCCGCAGCGAGGCCGAGGCCCGCGCCCAGGCCGAGGCTGCCGGCTACGCCGGCCCGCTGACGCGCGACGAGGACGTGCTCGACACCTGGTTCTCCTCCGCCCTGGTGCCCTTCAGCACCCTGGGCTGGCCCGGCCCGTCGATCGAGCAGGACCTCTTCCTGCCCAGCAGCGTGCTGGTGACCGGCTACGACATCATCTTCTTCTGGGTCGCCCGGATGATCATGATGACCAAGCACTTCACGCGAACGCCTGAATGCCCCGAGGGCAAGGTCCCGTTCCGGCACGTCTACATCCACGGCCTGGTGCTGGACGCGCAGGGCAAGAAGATGAGCAAGTCCGAGGGCAATGTGCTGGACCCGGTGGACCTGATCGACGGCATCGCCCTGGCCCCGCTGCTGGACAAGCGCACCCAGGGCCTGCGCAAGCCCGAGACCGCGCCCAAGGTGCGCAAGGCCACCGAGAAGGAGTTCCCCGAGGGCATCCCCGCCTACGGCGCCGATGCGCTGCGCTTCACCTTCGCGGCCATGGCCACGCTGGGCCGCTCGGTCAACTTCGACAGCAAGCGCTGCGAGGGCTACCGAAACTTCTGCAACAAGCTCTGGAACGCCACCCGCTTCGTGCTGATGAACTGCGAGGGCCAGGACTGCGGCCTGGCCGAGCACGGCGCGAACGAATGCGTGCCGGGCGGCTACCTCGACTTCTCCGCCGCCGACCGCTGGATCGTCGGCGAGCTGCAGCGCTGCGAGGCCGCGGTCGCCCAGGGCTTCGCCGACTACCGGCTCGACCAGGTCGCGCAGTCGCTCTACAGCTTCGTGTGGGACGAGTACTGCGACTGGTACCTGGAGATCGCGAAGGTGCAGATCCAGGTGGGCGATGCGGCCCAGCAGCGTGCCACCCGCCGCACCCTGATCCGCGTGCTGGAGACGGTGCTGCGCCTGCTGCACCCCATCACCCCCTTCATCACCGCCGAGCTGTGGGAGGCCGTGGCCCCGGTGGCCGGCCGCAAGGTGGCGGGCTCCGACGCCAGCCTGGTGACCGCGGCCTACCCCAAGGCCCAGCTGGAGAAGGTGGACCCGGCGGCCGATGCCTGGGTCGGCCGGCTCAAGGCCCTGGTCGGCGCGGCCCGCCAGCTGCGCAGCGAGATGAACCTCTCGCCGGCCGAGCGCGTGCCCCTGCTGGTGCATGGCGAGCCCGCCGCGCTGGCCTTTGCCGAGGCGGCGGCCCCGCTGCTCAAGGCCCTGGCCAAGCTGGCCGAGGTGCAGCGCCTGGCCGAGCCGGCCGCCTTCGAGGCCGCCACCGCCAGCGCCCCGGTGGGGGTCGAGCCGGGCGGCGGCCTGCGCTTCGCGCTGCACGTGGAGGTGGATGTCGAGGCCGAGCGCGCCCGCCTGGGCAAGGAGATCACCCGCCTGGAAGGCGAGATCGTCAAGGCCGAGGCCAAGCTGGGCAACGAGAGCTTCGTGGCCCGCGCCCCGGCGGCCGTGGTCGAGCAGGAGCGCGCCCGCCTCGCCGGCTTCGTCGAGACCCTGGCCCGCCTGCGCGGCCAGCATGCCCGCCTGGCCTGAGAGGGATCCCCATGCTGGCCACCCTGCAGCAGCTGCCTGTCGCCTGGCAGACCGTCGGCCTGCTGCTGGTCAGCAATGTCTTCATGACCTTCGCCTGGTACGGCCACCTCAAGACCCTGGGCGGCAAGCCCTGGATCGTGGCCGTGGGGGTCAGCTGGGGCATCGCCTTCTTCGAGTACCTGCTGATGGTGCCGGCCAACCGCATCGGCGCCACGCAGTTCAGCGTCGGCCAGCTCAAGATCGTGCAGGAGGTGATCACCCTGTCGGTCTTCGTGCCCTTCGCCGTCTTCTACCTGCGCGAGCCGCTGAAGCTGGACTACCTGTGGGCCGGCCTGTGCATGGTGGGCGCGGTGTACTTCATCTTCCGATCGTCCTGAGTTGCGGCGCGGCCACCCGGCCCGGCCGGGACGCATGACGGAAATGTGACAATGCGAGCGCCCCGCCCGACGGGGCGTTTTTGCGTGTCTCCCTCTCGATCGGACGGCGTCCATGGTCTTCGGCAAGCTGCTGCCCCGCGAGGGCAATTTCTTCGAACTGTTCAACGAGCACGGCACCCATGTGGTGGCCGGTGCGCGGGCCTTCCAGCGCATGCTGGAGGGTTACGGCAACCTGACGGAGCGCGAGCATCAGGCCGCCCTGGTCGACGAGGCCGAGCATGACGCCGACCGCGTGACGGCCGAGGTCAACCGCCTGCTGCACACCACCTTCATCACGCCGCTGGACCGCGACCAGATCCACGGCCTGATCAATGCGATGGACGACATCGTCGACCTGATGCAGGACGCCGCCGAGACCATGAGCCTCTACGACGTGCGCCGCGTCAACGACGAGGCCCTGCAGCTCGGCCAGCTCTCGGCGCGCTGCTGCGAGCGGGTGCAGCACGCGGTCAGCCTGCTGCCCAAGCTGAGC
Source organism: uncultured Rubrivivax sp. (assembly GCA_964433315.1). Taxonomy (GTDB): domain Bacteria; phylum Pseudomonadota; class Gammaproteobacteria; order Burkholderiales; family Burkholderiaceae_C; genus Aquariibacter. The sequence goes on along the minus strand of CAYSQO010000008.1, from coordinate 17,161 downwards.
CAGCCCACGGCGGTGGAGGCCGCCCGCAAGACCTGCAAGGAGATCGACCAGCTCGAATCCGAGGCCGACAAGGTCATGCGCACCGCAATGAGCCGCCTCTTCCGCGAGGAGCAGGACGTGCGCGAGCTGATCAAGATGAAGGCCGTCTACGAGATGCTCGAGACCATCACCGACCTGTGCAAGGACGTGGCCAAGCAGATCGAGGGCATCGTCCTCGAGAACTCGTGATCGGCGCCGGGGCGAGTCATGGGTGAGGTCGAGATCGGCTTCTGGGTCGTCGCGCTGCTGGTCCTGCTGGCCATCGGCTTCGACTTCATGAACGGCTTCCACGACGCGGCGAACTCCATCGCCACCGTCGTGTCCACCGGCGTGCTCAAGCCGCAGCACGCGGTGGTCTTCGCCGCCTTCTTCAACTTCGTCGCCATCTTCATCTTCCACCTCGCGGTGGCGGCGACGGTCGGCAAGGGCATCGTGCAGCCCGGGGTGATCGACCAGCACGTGGTGTTCGGCGCGCTGATCGGCGCGATCGCCTGGAACGTCATCACCTGGTACTTCGGCATCCCCTCGTCGAGCTCGCATGCGCTGATCGGCGGCATCGTCGGCGCGACGCTGGCCAAGGCCGGGCCCTCGGTGCTGATCGCCACCGGTATCGGCCGCACGGTGGCCTTCATCTTCGTGTCGCCCTTCCTGGGCTTCCTGCTGGGCTCGCTGCTGATGGTGGCGGTGGCCTGGATCTTCCGCGGCAAGACGCCGCTGAAGATCGACCGCTGGTTCCGCCGCCTGCAGCTGGTCTCGGCCGGCCTCTACAGCCTGGGCCACGGCGGCAACGACGCGCAGAAGACCATCGGCATCATCTGGATGCTGCTGATCGCCAGCGGCTACGCGGCCAGCACCGATGCGGCGCCGCCCTGGTGGGTGATCTGGTCCTGCTACATCGCCATCGCGGCCGGCACCATGTTCGGCGGCTGGCGCATCGTCAAGACCATGGGTCAGCGCCTGACCAAGCTCAAGCCGGTCGGCGGTTTCTGCGCCGAGACCGGCGGGGCGATCACGCTCTTCCTGGCGTCCTTCCTCGGCATCCCGGTCTCGACCACGCACACCATCACCGGCGCCATCGTCGGCGTGGGGTCCACCCGGCGCATGTCGGCGGTGCGCTGGGGCCTGGCGGGCACCATCGTCTGGGCCTGGATCTTCACCATCCCGGCCTCGGCCCTGATCGCGGCGATCTTCTACGGCCTCAGCCTGCTGATCTTCTGAGCGGCGCCCCGGTCGCGCCCAGCAAAAAGGCTGCCCGCGGGCAGCCTTTTTTCATGCGTTCCCGCCCGCCTGGAGCGGTGGGCGGAGGGGCTTCACTTCTTCTCGGCCAGGGCCTTGAGGTTCTGCAGGCCGGACTGGTAGACGCCGGTGATGGCCTTGACCGCGGCCTCGTCGTTCTGGTCCGGCGGCGGATCGTTGTTGGGGTAGCCGCGGTAGAAGGCGCCGCGCCACTGGACCTTGGCCTTGCCGCCCTCGTCCATCACGGTGATCGTCGAGGTGTAGTTGGTCACCGGCAGCGCGCCGCCGTCCTTGGCGCGGTAGCTGTAGCTCATCTTCTCGGCGCTGTAGGCCTCGAGGGTCTCGGTCAGCGCCCCGCCGTTCTTGAGCTTGAGCTGGCGCACCGAGCCGACCTCGTTGCCCTTGTCCGCCGGGCTCTCGGCCACGGCGGGGTGCCACTTGCTGAGCGCGCCGAAGTCCTTGATCAGGGCCCAGACGGCGGCCGGCGGGGCATCGATGGTGAGGACCTCGGTGGCCTTCTGTCGCGTCGGGCCGTGGGCCAGGGCGATCGTGGGCGCGAAGGCCAGCGCGACAGCGGCGCAGGCCAGGCGGCGGGAAAACCTCATCTTGTCTCCTGGGAGGGAAGGAAGGGAAGGGTGCGACGCTCGGAGGGCGCCTTGCTTCACCGTGGGGTCAGGGTCGGGGTCGGATCGGGCCCGGCGCGCGGCACGCCGGTGAAGGCGCCGAAGCCGCGCGGGTTGCTGCCGACGGGCAGCGTCGCAAGCGTCTTGCCGCTTGCACCGTCGAGCACCGTCACATTGTCATCCATCCAATTCACGACCAGCACCTGCGTGCCCAGCGTGGCCACCCCCTCGGGGTAGCCGAAGCCGGGCAGGGTGTCGACCACGCGCAGGGTGTCCGGGTCGATGACGCTCACCGAGTCGCTGCCCTGGTTGCTCACGTAGAGCCGCCGTCCGCCGTCGGCCAGCGCGGCACTGTAGGGCCGCTTGCCGACGTTCACCGTGCCCAGCGTCGCCAGGCTGCGCGCGTCGAGCACGCTCACGCTGTCGCCGTAGACATTGAGCACGTAGAGCCGTTCGCGCTGCGGGTCATGCGTCAGCGCGAAGGGGTGGGCCCCCACCGCGGCCCGGGCCCGCACGCTGCGGCGGACCGGATCGATCACGCTCAGGCGGTCCTCGTCGCGCTCCACCACGTAGACGCTGTGCCCGTCCGGGTGCACCGCCACGCCGGCCGGTGCGCGGCCCAGCGGCAGGGCCCAGCGCTCGGCCAGGGTCGAGGCCTCCAGCACAAGCAGCCGCCCGCCGAACCAGTCGGCCAGGTAGACGCTGTCGCCGTCGGGGCTGACGGCGATGCCGACCGCGCCCCCGCCGGCCCGGACCCGCGCCGCGACCTGCAGGGTGCGCAGATCGAGGGCCACGACTTCGTCGCTGCCGGGGTTGCTGACATAGGCGCGGTCGCCCTGCGGGCTGACGGCGATGCCGGCCGGCCCCTGGCCCACCGGCACCGTGGCCTGCACTCGCAGCGTGGCCAGGTCGATCACCGAGACATCGTGGCTGCCCTGGTTGGTGATCAGGGCCAGGCCGCTGGCCGCCTGGGCCGCCGTGGCGAAGGCCAGCAGCGCCGCCCCCGCCCAGGCCCGCAGGCTCCGGCCGCCCGTCCGGGGCCGCGACGGCCTCGACGGACGGCCGTCGCACGAGGGGCTGGGGTGGAGCGTGGCCTTCATGCCCCGGCTGGGATGGCCCCGGCCGCGCTCGGTTCCCCGGGGTTCACCCGGGGCGGCCCGGCCCGCCGGCCCAGCTTGAAGCTGATCATCGCCCGCAGCCGCTGCGGCGTGACGGGCTTGGTGAGCAGGTGGAAGCCCAGGGCCTCGGCCTGTGCCTCGTGCCCGCCCAGCGTGCTGCCGGTGATCATCAGGGCGGGCAGCTCGCCCAGGCCGGGCTGGGCCCGCAGGCGCTTGAGGGCCTGCAGGCCGTTGCCATCGGGCAGCCGGTAGTCGACCAGCACCAGGTCCAGGCGCGGGCGCCCCGCTGCGCCCAGGGCCAGCCAGGCCTCCAGCGCGGCCAGGCTGTCGACGGCATCGACCTCGGCCTGCCAGCCTGTCAGCAGCACGCGCAGGCCGTCGCGGACCGCGGCCTCGTCCTCCACGACCAGGATGCGGCGTCCGGCCAGGGTCAGCTCGGGCCCGCGGCCCGGCGGCGTCGCGGCCGGCGTGCTGCGGGGCAGGCGGCCGGCCGGCAGCGTCAGCCGAAAGACCGAGCCCCGGCCCGGCCAGGAGCGCAGCGTGACCGGCGCGTCCATCAGCCGTGCCAGCCGCCGCACGATGGCCAGGCCCAGGCCGAGGCCCTTGCGCTCCTGCGGCGCCAGGGCTGGCCGGCCCGGGGCCTGGTAGAACTCGTCGAAGATCCGCTCCTGCTCGGCTGGCGTGATGCCGACCCCGCTGTCCCAGACCTCGATCAGCACCTGCGCGCCGCGTCGCCGGGCGGCCACCAGCACGCCCCCGTCGCGGGTGTAGCGGATGGCGTTGGCCAGCAGGTTGCGCACGATGCGGTCGACCAGCACCGGGTCGGCGAAGAAGGCGTGCTCCAGGCCGCGGAAGCGCAGGTCCAGGCCCTTCTCGAAGGCGATGGGTGCGTACTGCAGCCGCAGCCGCGCGAAGAGCTGCGCGCAGGCGTGGTGGGCGGGCACCGGCTCGACGATGCCCGAGTCGATCTTGCTGAGGTCCAGCAGCTCGCCGAACAGGGTCTCCAGCGCCTCGACCGAGCTGTTGATGCTGTTGACCAGACTCAGCACCTCGTGCTGGTCGCGGGTGCGGGCGCGCAGGGCCTCGGCGAACAGGCCCAGGGCATGCAGCGGTTGGCGCAGGTCGTGGCTGGCGGCGGCCAGGAACTGGGTCTTGGCGCGGCTGGCCGTCTCGGCAGCGCGGCGAGCCTGCTCGGCCACGGCCTTCTCGGTCTGCAGCTGCTCGGCCAGGGCCTCGGTCCGCACCTTCAGGCGGATCGTCCGCTCGAAGGTCGCCCGGTAGACCCGGCCCAGGGTGGCCGTCATCGCGAAGGCCAGGCCGAGCACCCCCGCCAGCACCGGGCCGCCGTGGTTGGGGTCGATGGCGACCCGTGCGATCAGCGGCAGCAGGGCCAGCATGATGAAGCCGGCGAAGACGCGGAACTGCGGCGCGAGCAGCGTGATCGAGCCCACCGCGTAGCTGTAGACGATGATGATCAGCGCCGTCTGCGACAGCGCCGAGCCGTGGCCGTACAGCAGCCAGGGCGCCAGGCCCCAGACGATGCCCGAGGCCACCACGCTCGCGTTCCACCGCTGCAGCCACAGCGCGGCCTCGGCCTCGCGCGCCACCGGGTCCAGGCGGCCGTAGCGGCCCCGCAGCAGCAGGCGGCTCAGCCAGACCCCGGTGAAGATCGCCCCCCAGCCCCAGACCGCCAGCGGCGGCGCGCTCGGCAGGAAGACCGCGACCACGACCAGCGCCCCCAGCAGGTTGCCGAACAGCGAGACCGCGACCTGCGCGTACAGCGCGGCCACCTTGTCGGGCAGCAGGCGCGCGTCGCTGAGGAAGGCGTCGTCGTGGCTGGGAAGGGGCAGACCGGCGACGTCGGTCGCCGCGCTCATTTGACGTCTTGGGCCACCGCCGCCGGGCTGCGCTGCGGGCGCCGCCAGCCGGGCAGGAAGCTGCCCTGGACCGACATCTGGCCGACCGCCAGCACGGCCTGGGTGCGCGTGTTCACGCCCAGCGCGCGCAGCACCGCGGCGACATGGTCCTTGATGGTCTCGACCGACAGGTTCAGCTCGCGCGCGATGACCTTGTTCGGCTTGCCCTGCAGCAGCAGTGCGAGCACGTCGGTCTGGCGCGGGGTCAGGCCCAGCTCGGCCAGCGAGACCTGGGCCGGCATCGGCTCGCCGCCGGTCGACACACCCAGGCTGGCGGCCGCTCCGGCGGTGGCCGCCTCGGCGCTCATCGGCGGCACGTAGATGCCCCCGGACATGACCAGCAGCAGCGCGGCGGTCAGCTCCTCGGTGCTGGCCCGCTTGGACACGAAGCCCATCGCGCCGAGGTCGATGGCGCGGATGACGTCCTGGTTGCCGCTCGCGCCCGAGATCACCACCACCGGAAGGGCCGGATGCTGCTCGCGCAGCTCGGCCAGCAGGTCGAAGCCGTCGGCGTCGCCGAGCTGCAGGTCGAGCAGCACCAGATCGTGCTCGGCGGTCTCGGCCAGCAGGGCCCGGGCGGCGGCCGCGCTGTCGGCCTCGACCACGGTCGAGCCCGGGTGGAGGCTCTCGATGAGCGCCTTCATGCCGGACAGGACCAGGGGATGGTCGTCAATCAGCAACACCCGCATCGTCGAAACCCTCCATCCCTGTGACTTTTTTGGTCCGCTGATGCGGATCGAATGGTCGCGATGCTAGCCGAGCTTTCTCCCTCGTTGGAGGGGTGCGGCCCGGATTCGGGGGGCCGGGCCCGACGCTCAATCCCGCATCAGCCAGTCCAGCACCGGCTGCCACTGCGCGAGGTCCTTCTCGACCCGCGCCGGGGCGACGTCCCAGAGCGTCAGGCCATGGGCGGCCAGCTGCACGTAGTTCTGGGTCTCGCGCAGCGGGCCCAGCACCGGCACCCCGAGCTGGCCGAGGAAGTCCTCCAGCTGCCGGGCGGCATGGGTGGGCTCGCGCACGCGGTTGCCCAGCACGGCCAGGGGCACCTTCGCGTGTTTGCGGCGGGCCTGCAGCTCGGCGAGGAAGCTGGCGCTGGCGCGGATGTCGAAGAGGCTGGCCTGCAGCGGCACCAGCACCCGGTCGGCCAGCTTCATCACCGCGTCCAGCCGCTTGCCGTGCAGCCCGGCCGGGGTGTCCAGCACCAGGTGGGTGGTGCCCTTGGGGGGGCGCACGATGTCTTCGTGCTCCGTCAGCGCCCAGCCGCGGATGGGCGGCAGCTCGGCCGGTCGCTGGGCCAGCCAGGCCGCCGAGGACTGCTGGCGGTCGGCGTCGCCGAGCATCACCGCATGGCCCTGCCGGGCCAGGTAGCCGGCCAGGTTGGTCGACACCGTCGACTTGCCCACGCCGCCCTTGGGATTGGCCACCACGATGACCGGCATCACCCACCTCCTGTTCGTGATCGGCCATGACCGCGGCCGACCCTGACGGCTGTCATGCGGACCCGGCATCCTGCCCAGGCAGAGGCCCGGCCCGCTGCCCGGGCACTGTAAGGCGACCCCGCCTGCCGCGACCACCCTGCATGAGGCGGTCCGGCCGTCTCTGCGCACCGCGCGGCGGCTGCGGCGGGCCCCGTCGGGGGCGCCGCCGCCCGCCGTGCCACCCTCCCGCCCCGATCGCCCGAACAAGGACTTCCCCATGACCTCGACCCCCTCCCTCCTCGGTCTCGCCGCGGCTGCCGTGCTGGCCGGCCTGTCCACCCTGCCTGCCCAGGCGCAGGTCTCGATGGCCGAAGCCCAGGTCAACGCCCTCGAGGGCGTGGCCGGCAAGCAGCCGGGCGCACGCCGCTCCTTCGCCAAGGGCGTCTGCGCCACCGGCCATTTCGTCGGCAACACCGTGGGCCGCACGCTGTCGACGGCCGCCGTCTTCCAGGGCGACAAGGTGCCGGCGGTGATCCGCTTCTCGGTGGGCGGCGGCAATCCGCGCGCCAGCGACAAGGGCAAGTCGGCCCGCGGCCTGGCCGTGGCCCTGGACCTGGCCAACGGCGAGCAGTGGCAGATGGCCAATGTCTCGGCGCCGGTCTTCTTCGTCAGCCGGCCCGAGCAGTTCGTGCCCTTCCTGGAGGCCCGCACCGCCGACCCGGCCACCGGCAAGCCCGATCCGGCCAAGCTCAAGGCCTTCAACGACGCCAACCCGGACACCACCAAGCAGGGCGCCTACTTCGCCAGGAACCCGGTGCCGGCCAGCTACGGCGCCACGCCCTACTGGAGCACCAATGCCTTCGTCTTCAGCGACGCCCAGGGCGTGAACCGCCACGTGCGCTGGCAGTTCGTGCCGGTCAAGGGCTTCGAGGGCCTGAGCGACGAGCAGCTCAAGGCCCTGCCCGACAACTTCCTGGCCGAGGAGCTGCGCAAGCGCGTGGCCGCCGGCCCGGTGGTCTTCGACTTCAAGGTGCAGCTCGCCGAGGCCGGCGACAACCTCACCAACCCGACCGAGACCTGGCCCGACAGCCGCCTGCTGCTGCCGGCCGGCCAGCTGGTGATCGACAAGGTCGAGGCCGATGGCGCCGGCGCCTGCGAGCGCATGACCTTCAACCCCGTCGTGCTGCCCAAGGGCATCGCACCCTCGGCCGACCCGGTGCTCAACGCCCGCGCCGCGCCCTACGGCGTGTCGCTCGGCCGGCGCCTGACCGAGGCCGCCGGCAAGTAAGCCGAGCGGGGATGCCGGGCCCGCGGCGGGTCCGGCCGGCCGCTGCAAGGGGCCCCCGCGGGGGCCCCTTACCATTGCGGCATGTCTTTCCTCGACCGCCTGCGCGCCGCCGAGCGCCGGGCCGACAGCCTGCTGTGCGTCGGCCTCGATCCCGATCCCGCCAAGTTCCCCGCCCCCTGGACGGGCGACGCGGGCCGCATCTTCGACTTCTGCGCCCGCATCGTCGACGCCACCAAGGACCTGGTGCTGGCCTACAAGCCGCAGATCGCCTACTTCGCCGCGCACCGGGCCGAAGACCAGCTCGAACGCCTGATGGCCTACCTCGCGCGCACCGCGCCCGATGTGCCCGTCATCCTCGACGCCAAGCGCGGCGACATCGGCGCCACCGCCGAGCAGTACGCCCGCGAGGCCTTCGACCGCTACCAGGCCGACGCCGTCACCGTCTCGCCCTTCATGGGCTTCGACACCGTCGAGCCCTACCTGCGCCGGCCCGGCAAGGGCGTGTTCCTGCTGTGCCGCACGTCCAACCCGGGCGGGGCCGACTGGCAGGCCCAGCGCCTGGCCGACCTGCCGGGCCAGCCGCGGCTCTACGAGCACCTGGCCGCGGTGGCCGAGACCCGCTGGAACACCAACGGCCAGCTCGGCCTGGTCGTCGGCGCGACCTGGCCCGAGGAGCTGGCCCGCGTGCGCGCACTGGCGCCGACGCTGCCGCTGCTCATCCCCGGGGTCGGGGCGCAGGGCGGCGACGCCGCGGCCACGGTGCGCGCCGCCTGGCGTGGCACCCCCGAGGGAGGCAGCACCGCGCCGATCATCGTGAACTCTTCGCGCGCGGTGCTCTACGCCAGTGCCGGGGCCGACTTCGCCGAGGCTGCCCGCCGCGAGGCCCTGGCCACGCGCGACACGCTCAACGCCGCCCGCCGCGGCTGAGCCGGGGGCTCAGGCTGCCGGCTCGGCCGGCGCCGCCGGCCCGATCGACAGCAGCGCCGCCAGCAGGATCAGGCCGCCGCCGGCCAGCAGGCCGGGGCTGAGCGCCTGCTCGCCCAGGGCCACGGACGAGAGGGCCGCGATCGGCACCTCGCTGAGCATGATCACCGCCGTGACGCTGGCCGGCAGGCGTGCCGCGCCGTGCTGCAACGCCATGTTCGAGGCGCTGAAGGCCAGCGCCAGCAGCAGGGCCAGCGGCAGCCAGCCCGGCAGCGGCCAGGGCGCCGGCGGGGCCGGCACCTGGCCGAGCAGGCCCAGCGCCAGGGCCAGGCCGCTGCCCACCAGCAGGCCGCCCAGGAACATGGCCATGCCGCGTGCGGCCGGCGTGGCGGCGGCCTCGCGCCGCAGCAGCACATTGTTCAGCGCGAAGCCGAAGCCGCCGGCCACGCCCAGCAGCTCCGGCAGGCCCAGGGCCGCGGGCGCCCCGGCCTGCGGCACCGTCCCGCCCTCGGGCAGCAGCACCAGCACGGCGCCGCCCAGGGCCAGCAGCACGCGCAGCAGGTCGCGCGCGGTCGGCTTCTCGCCGAGCAGGGCCCAGCCCAGGCCCACCGCCCAGAGCGGCATCAGGTAGAAGAGCAGCACGACGCGCAGCACCTCGCCGATGCTGACCGCCCAGTTGAAGCAGGCGTTCGTGAGGCCCGCAGCCAGCAGCAGCGCCATCAGGGGCCGGCTGCGCAGCACCTCGCCCAGGGCGCGCGGCTCGCGCCAGGCCAGCAGCAGCACGGCGATCAGGAAGACCGCGCCGGTGGCCCACAGCGCGTGCAGGCCGGCAGCCTGCAGCTGCCGCAGCGGCCACCAGGACAGGCCCCAGACCGTCGCGTTGAAGACCAGGGCGGCCACGGCCCAGCCTCGGCCCGAGAAGGCGGCCGACATTGCCCGGCCGCTCAGTGGCAGTCGCTGCGCGCGATCTGCAGCAGGCGCTCCAGCTCCTCGCGGTGCAGCACGCCGTTGCGCTGGTGCCAGCGGCGGATCAGGGCCATCGCGCCGGCCACGGCCAGGCCGAAGATCGTGATCGCCCCGAAGGCCGACAGGCCGAGCGTCGTCATGCCGGTGTAGGCCGCGCCCAGGCCGAGGATGCAGGCCTGCTCGTTGAAGTTCTGCACCGCGATCGAGCGCCCGGCCCCCATCAGGTTGTGGCCGCGGTGCTGCAGCAGCGCATTCATCGGCACGACCAGGAAGCCGCCCAGCGCCCCCAGCACCAGCAGGAAGGGCGCGGCCACCCAGGCGTCGCGGATGAAGATCAGCACGATCATCAGTAGGCCCATCCCGATGCCCAGCGGCAGGGTGCGGGTGGCATCTTCCAGCCGCATGCGCATCGAGGCCGCCACCGCGCCGACGGCAGTGCCGATGGCCACCACGCCGACCAGGCTGGCCGCCTCGGTGGTGCCGTAGCCCAGGGCCGCCGCGGCCCAGGCCAGCACGATGTAGCGCAGGTTGCCGCTCACGCCCCAGAACAGCGTGGTGGTGGCCAGGGAGATCTGGCCCAGCTTGTCGCTCCAGAGCCGGGCGTTGCAGCCGACGAAGTCGCGCAGCAGGGCCAGCGGGCCGTCCATCGGCAGCAGCGCCGCACCCGTGCGCGGGATGAAGAGGTTGAAGACCGCGGCGATCACGTACAGCACCACCAGCGTGGCGATGGCCGCCTGCGCTGGTTCGGTGAGGCCCGGCAGGCCCAGGCCGAGCAGCTGCGGCGCGATGACCGGGCCGATCAGCTGCCCGCCCAGCACCACGCCGAGGATGATCGAGGCGATCGTCAGGCCCTCGATCCAGCCATTGGCCTGCACCAGCTGCGAGGGCGGCAGCAGCTCGGTGAGGATGCCGTACTTGGCCGGCGAGTAAGCCGCCGCGCCCAGGCCGACGATGGCGTAGGCCGCCAGCGGGTGGGTGCCGAAGAGCATGGCCAGGCAGCCCACCACCTTGATCGTGTTGGACACGAACATGACCCGGCCCTTGGGCACCGCGTCGGCGAAGGCGCCGACGAAGGGCGCGAGCACCACGTAGAACAGCGCAAACATCGGCACCAGCGCCGCACGCTGCCACTCGGGGGCGCCTCCGCTGCGCAGCAGCTCGACGGCGGCGACGAAAAGCGCGTTGTCCGCCAGCGAGCTGAAAAACTGCGCCGACATGATGGTGTGGAAGCCGCGCTTCATGCGCCTGGGACTGCTCGTTCGGTGGGGAAGGGCTCCTCCGGGATCGCGCTCGGCGAATCGCGCCAGCGGCCCGGAACCTGCCCTGTCTCGCTCGGGGGCGGCGGGTTATAGCACGCGATCCTTGACCCGGACCTGCGTGCAGCGCCGTCCCCGGGGCCGGCCCGCGGCCGCGTGCCAGGCGCCACACTCCGGGCTGCGCCGGCCGCGGGCCGGCGCAGCCCGACCTGCCCTTGCTGCCGTCATGCCCCGCCCGATCCAGGCCCTGATCCATCTCGACGCCCTGCGCCACAACCTGGCCCGCGCCCGCGCCCACGCCCCCGACGCCCGGGTGCTGGCCGTCGTCAAGGCCGAGGCCTACGGCCACGGGATCGAGCGGGTCTACCCGGCCCTGCGCGGGGCCGACGGCTTCGCGCTGCTCGACCTGGCCGAGGCCGAGCGCCTGCGCGCCCTGGGCTGGCGCGGGCCCATCCTGCTGCTGGAGGGGGCCTTCGAGCCGCGCGACCTGGAGACCGTCTCGCGCCTGGGCCTGTGGCACGTGATCCACCGCGAGGCGCAGATCGACTGGCTGGCCGCGCACAAGACCGACGTGCCGCAGCGCGTCTTCCTCAAGCTCAACAGCGGCATGAACCGCCTGGGCTTCGCCCCGCAGGCCCTGCGCGGGGCCTGGGCGCGGCTGGACGCGCTGCCGCAGGTCGAGGAGATCTCGCTGATCAGCCACTTCGCCGACGCCGATGCCGGCGGCGCCTTCGACAGCGGCCGCCCGGCCGATCCGGCCGGCCGGGCGCCGCGCGGCATCGCCGCGGCTTGCGCGCGCTGGCTGGACGCCACCGCCGGCCTGCCCGGCGAGCGCAGCCTGGCCAACAGCGCGGCCACCCTGCGCCATGCCCGCACGCCGCTGCGCGATGCCGCGGCCCTGGCCGGCGGCCCGGTGCTGGAGCCCGGCGACGCCGCCGACACGCCGCTGGCTGCCGACTGGATCCGTGCCGGCGTCATGCTCTACGGCGGCGCGCCCGACCACCCGCGCCGCACCGCCGCGCAATGGGGCCTGCGTCCGGCCCAGACCCTGCGCACCCGCCTGATCGCCGTGCAGGACCTGCAGCCCGGGGACACCGTCGGCTACGGCAGCCGCTACCGCGCGCGCCAGGCCATGCGCATCGGCATCGCCGCCTGCGGCTACGCCGACGGCTACCCGCGCCATGCCCCGGGCGACACCGAATGCGGCACGCCGGTGCTCGTCGACGGCCTGCGCACCCGCACCGTCGGCCGGGTGTCCATGGACATGCTGGCCGTCGACCTGAGCCCGCTGCGCGCCGCCGGCCGCCCGGCCGAGGTCGGGGCCGAAGTCACGCTCTGGGGCGAGGGCCCGCAGGGCAGCCGCCTGCCCATCGACGAGGTGGCCCAGGCCTGCGGCACGATCGGCTACGAGCTGATGTGCGCGGTGTCGCCGCGCGTGCCCGTGCTGGCGCTGGACGCCGCCGGGGACACCCCCCCGGCTTGAGCCGGGGCTGAGCCTCCGGGGCCACGGCGCCGGGCTGGGCCGGCCCCCCGACAATCCGCGCCGCTGCGGCCCGGGCCGCAGCCGCCGCCGCCCGGATCGGCACTTGCTTGCACTGGGCGCCCCGCCCCGCATGGAGACCTGCCGATGAGCTCGCCCCACCTCTCGATGACCGTGCTGATGACGCCCGACATGGCGAACTTCTCCGGCAAGGTCCACGGCGGCCAGATCCTGCGCCTGCTCGACCAGGTCGCCTACGCCTGCGCGAGCCGCTACGCCGGCAGCTACGTGGTCACGCTCTCGGTCGACCAGGTCATCTTCCGCGAGCCCATCCACGTCGGCGAGTTGGTGACCTTCCTGGCCTCGGTCAACCACACCGGCACCAGCTCGATGGAGGTCGGCATCAAGGTCGTCGCCGAGGCCATCCGCACCGAGACCGTCCGCCACGTGAACAGCTGCTTCTTCACCATGGTCGCGCTCGACGACACCGGCAAGCCGCAGAAGGTGCCGCCGCTGACCCTGGAATCGCCCGAGGCCCTGCGCCGCTTCGAGGCCGCCAAGGTCCGCCGCCAGCTGCGCCAGGAGCTGCAGCGTCGCTTCGACGAGACCCGCCAGCCCTCGTCCACCGGCGGTGCCTGAAGTCGCGTCGCGCCTGCGATGAGCCGCATCCTCATCGACCCGGCCGAGCTGGAATGGACGCCCCTGCGCGCCCAGGGCCCGGGGGGACAGAACGTCAACAAGGTCTCGAATGCGGTGCAGCTGCGCTTCGACGTGGCGGCCTCCAGCCTGCCCGAGCCGGTCAAGGCCCGGCTGCTGGCCCGCGCCGACCAGCGCCTGAGCCGCGACGGCGTGCTGGTCATCAAGGCCCAGACCGAGCGCAGCCTGCTGCGCAACCAGGCCGAGGCCCTGGCCCGGCTGCAGGCCCTGGTCGATGCCGCGGCCCGGCCGCCGGCGCCCCGGGTGGCCACCCGGCCCACCCGCGCCTCGGTGCGCCGCCGCCTGGACGCCAAGCGCCAGCAGGGCGAGCGCAAGGCCGCGCGGCGCGGCGGCGCGGGCGAATGAGCGCGCGCCCTCAGTCCACGATCAGCCGCGGCCCCTCGCGCCCGGCGGCGACGATCTCGCCGATCTCCGCCGCGGCGGCAAAGCCGTGGGCGTGGAAGACGGCCAGCACGGCGTCCACCGCCTCGGGCGTGCAGCTCACCAGCAGGCCGCCGCTGGTCTGCGGGTCGGTGAGCAGGGCCTGGTCGATCGCGTCCCGCCCGGCGCCCAGGCCGACCTGCGCGCCGTAGCCGGCCCAGTTGCGGCCGGACGCGCCGGTGACGAAGCCCTGGGCGGCCAGCTCGCGCACGCCGGGCAGCAGGGGCACCCGCGCCCAGTCGAGGCGCAGGCTGGCGCCGGCGCCGCGGGCCAGCTCCAGGCCGTGGCCGGCCAGGCCGAAGCCGGTGACGTCGGTCAGCGCGTGCACGCCGTCGAGGGTGGCCAGGTCCGGGCCGGGGGTGTTGAGCTGGGTGGTGCTGGCGATCATCCGGGCGTAGCCCGCGGCGTCCAGACGCTCCTTCTTCAGGGCGGCGGACATCACGCCCACGCCCAGCGGCTTGCCCAGGACCAGGCGGTCGCCGACCTGGGCATCGGCATTGCGCTTGACCCGCTCCGGGTGGACCAGGCCCAGGGCCACCAGGCCGTAGATGGGCTCGACCGAGTCGATGGTGTGGCCTCCGGCGATGGGAATGCCCGCGGCGCGGCAGGCCGACTGGCCGCCGTCCAGGATGCGGCCGATCACCTCGACCGGCAGCACGTTGATGGGCATGCCGACCAGGGCCAGGGCCAGGATGGGTCGGCCGCCCATGGCGTAGACATCGCTGATGGCGTTGGTCGCGGCGATGCGGCCGAAGTCGTAGGGGTCGTCGACGATGGGCATGAAGAAGTCCGTCGTCGCGATCAGGGCCTGCTCGTCGTTGAGCTTGTAGACGGCGGCATCGTCGGCGGTCTCGATGCCGACCAGCAGCTCGGGTGGCATCGGCATCGCGGCCGTGCCCCGGAGGATCTCGGACAGCACGCCCGGCGCGATCTTGCAGCCGCAGCCGCCGCCGTGGGAGAGCGAGGTCAGGCGCGGCACGCCGGCCGGGGTGGGGGACGGGGTCGACATCGGAGGGCGGGGTTGGAGGGGGGCTCGGCCCCGTCTGCCGCCGCCACGCGGGCTGCGGCAGGCGGGGGGCTCAGTCGCCGCAGCGGCGGCGCAGCCTGCGGGCGGCGGCAAGCAGCTCCTGCGGGTCCAGGGGATCGAGCGGCAGCGTCTCGGCCGTGCCCAGCCGCCGCAGCTCGCGGCGCTGCGACTGCGCGTAGAGCGGGTCGTAGTGCCCGGCCAGCAGGGCTTCGGCCAGCTCGGCGGCGGGGCCCGCGGCGGCCAGCTGCTGCCAGCGCGCGAGCTCGGCGTTCGGCACCCGGCCCTGCAGCTGGGCCAGCCGGGCCTGCAGCCCGGGCGGATCGGCGACCAGCCCCGCGTAGTCCTGCAGCAGCAGCGCACAGCGGGTGGCGCGCGGCGTGAGCAGCTCGGTCACCGGGGCGGCGCGCAGGGCCTCCAGCACCGGGTCGGGCAGGGCGAGGCGGCCGATGCGCCGGCTCTCGGCCTCGGCAAACACCGGGCGGGCCGGGTCCAGGCGCTCGACGAGATCGGCCAGCCGCGTCTCGAAGGCCTTCTGGCTGGGCTGGACCCGGTCGGGCAGGCCGCCGAGCACCGAGCCGCGGTGGCCGGCCAGGGCTTCCAGGTCGATCACCTGCGCGCCTTCGGCGGCCAGCGCCCCCAGCAGCCGCGTCTTGCCGCTGCCGGTGGGGCCCGAGAGCACCTGCAACCGCAGCCGCGGCATCCGCTCGACCAGCACCTGGATGACATGCGCGCGCCAGGCCTTGTAGCCGCCCTGCAGCTGGCCGGCGTCCCAGCCGATCATGCGCATCACCGTGACCGCGCTGCCGCTGCGCATGCCGCCGCGCCAGCAATAGACCAGCGGCCGCCAGTCCTTGCCCTGCTGCGACCAGAGGGCCTCGACCCACCCGGCGATGCGCCGCGCGACCTGCGCCGCACCCACCTTGCGCGCCTCGAAGGCCGACTGCTGCACGTAGAGCGTGCCCACCCGCGCCCGCTCGGCATCGTCGAGCACCGGGCAGTTGACCGCGCCCGGCAGGTGGTCGAGCGCGTACTCCGACGGCGAGCGCACGTCGATCAGCGCATCGAAGCCGGCCCGCTCGTGCAGCGGAATCAGGGACTTGGCGGCCATGGCGGGACGGGGTCAGGGCGGGTGTCGCCCCAAAACACAAGCCCCTGGGCGGTGGAACCGGCCAGGGGCTTGGGGACGATCTGGTGGCGCTTCAGGGACTCGAACCCCGGACCTGCGGATTATGATTCCGTCGCTCTAACCGACTGAGCTAAAGCGCCAAAGCCGCGCATTCTAGCCAGATCTCCGGCCGGCCGCGCAAGGCCGGTCGCGCGGCGTGGGCGGGGCGCCACAGCGGCCCCGCCGGGCCCGGCGGCTCACAGCAGCTTGCCCAGGCCCATGGCGATCAGGCTCAGCAGGGCGCAACTGGCCAGCGGCAGGTGCCAGACCTTGCCCTTCCAGCGCCACTGCAGGTCGCCGGGCAGGCGGCCCAGGCCCAGCTTGTGCAGCCAGGGCTGCAGGCCCTGGAAGAGCAGCAGGGCCAGCACGGTGACGATCAGCCAGCGCAGCATGTCAAGCCTTCCCGGCGGGCCTCACAAGCGGTGGCTGCGGTCGCCGCTGCGGAAGCCGCGCGCGTCGAAGACCGGCCCCGGCGGCGCCTTGACCAGGCCGATGACCTTGAACAGCTCGCCCATCTCGTGCTCGTTGACCAGCCGCGCGGCGGCCGCGCGGGCGGCCAGGGCCGGCAGCTCGGCGCCCGCGGGCAGGCCGTCGAGCAGGCCGCAGTTGATCAGGAAGCGCGCCTGGCTGGTGTAGCCCAGCACCTCGAAGCCGGCGTCCTGCGCGGCCAGGGCGACGGCGGTGAAGTCCACGTGCGCAGTGATGTCCTTGTCGCCCGGGGCCTCGAGCGGGTCCGGGTCGGCCCGGTGGGCGCGGTGGCACATCAGCGTGCCGGTATGGCGCTGGGGGTGGAAGAACTCGGCCTCGGGAAAGCCGTAGTCGATCAGGAAGGCCGCGCCGCGCTGCAGGCGCTCGCCCAGGCTGGCGATCCAGGCCGTGGCCTGGCGGGCCAGCTCGACGGTGGCGCCGGGCGGGAAGCCGGGGTGGGCTTCCGACAGGGGCGGGCGCAGCGCGGTGGGGCGGTCGGCCCAGACGAAGCGCGGCGTGGCCTCGGCGGCGGCGGGCTCGGTCGGGTGGCCGGGGGCGGGGGGCGCCTCCGGCTCGGTCGGCCCGGCGTCGCGCGCCAGGGCGACGCCGCGCTCCAGCCACTGCGCGCCGTCCCAGTGCAGCAGGGCCACGGGCAGGGCGTCGAGCAGCTCGTTGGCGACCACCACGCCCGCCATCACGGCCGGCAGGGCCTCGGCCCAGACCACGCGATCGGCCAGGCCCGGCACGCGCTCGGCCAGGGTGGCCTGCTGGCGCGCGCGCAGGGTGCCGGAGAGGTCGACGACGGTGTAGCGGCGCGGGGTCGCACCCAGGGCCTGCAGGCCCTCGAGCAGCTGGGCGGCCAGGGCGCCGGAGCCGGCGCCGAACTCCCAGACCTCGTCGACGCCGGTGGCGGCCAGGGCCTCGGCCACCTGGGTGGCCAGGGCGCGGCCGAAGTGCGGGCTCAGCTCGGGCGCGGTGACGAAGTCGCTGCCGTCGGCGGCCAGCCAGCCGAACTGGCGGTCGCCGCGGCTGTAGTAGCCCAGGCCGGGGGTGTAGAGCGCGCGGGCCATGTAGTCCTCGAAGCCCATCCAGCCGCCGGC
>CAYSQO010000007.1:0-56076 GCA_964433315.1 uncultured Rubrivivax sp. | reverse complement strand
CGCCTGGACCTTCGGCACCCTGCCCGAGCTCATGGAGCTGCAGGAGCCCGGCCGCGGCGGCCAGACGCTGATCGGCTTCCCCGCCCTCATCGACAAGGCCAGCCACGTCGAGATCGCCGTCTTCGACGAGCCCGAAACCGCCGCCGCCGCCCACCGCAAGGGCCTGCGCCGCCTCTTTGCCCTGCAGCTCAAGGAGCCGCTGCGCGCCCTGGAGCGCCAGCTGCCTGGCTTGGTCGAGATGGGCGTGGCCTACATGCCCCTGGGCTCAGCCGATGAGCTCAAGGCCATGCTGCTCGGCCTGGCCATCGACCGCGCCTTCCTGGCCGACCCCCTGCCCACCGACGCCGCCGGCTTCACCGCCCGCCTGGCCGAGGGCCGGCCGCGCCTGGTGCTCATCGCCCAGGAAGTGGCCCGCCTCGGCCTGACCATCCTGCAGGAACACGCCCTGGCCCTGCGCAAGCTCAAGGACCGCAACCCCCCCAAGGACCTGGCCGAGGACGCCGCCACCCAGCTCGGCCGCCTCGTGGGCAAGCGTTTCCTCGACGACCACCCCTGGACGGCCCTGCAGCACCTGCCGCGCTACCTCAAGGGCGTGCAGCTGCGCCTGGACAAGTGCCGCGCCGACCCCCCGCGCGACGCCCAGAAGCTCGCCGAGCTGCGCCCCCTGGAGCAGCGCCTCTGGCGCCGCCTGGCCGAACGCAAGGGCGCCACCGACGCCCGCCTGCAGGACTACCGCTGGCTGCTGGAGGAACTGCGCATCAGCCTCTTCGCCCAGGAGCTGCGCACCCCGCAGCCCGTCAGCGTCAAGCGGCTGGAGAAGGCCTGGGGGCAGTTGGAGGGGTGAGGGCGCGCAGCTGTCCGATGGCCCCCGCCCGGCCGCCGCAGCCCGCCCCGGCCGGACCCGCCACAATCCCCCCATGTTCTTCAACCTGCCCACCGCCCTGACCTGGGCGCGCATCGTCGCCATCCCGCTGATCGTGGGCCTGTTCTACCTGCCGATCGAGGCGGGCACGCAGAACGTCTGGGCGACCGGGCTGTTCATCGTGGTGGCGCTGACGGACTGGGCCGATGGCTGGCTGGCGCGGCGGATGAACCTGACCTCGTCCTTCGGGGCCTTTCTGGATCCGGTGGCGGACAAGTTCCTGGTCTGCGCGGCGCTGCTGGTGCTGGTGCACCTGGGGCGGCTGCATGCGCTGGTGGCGCTGGTCATCATCGGGCGGGAGATCGCGATCTCGGCCCTGCGCGAGTGGATGGCGCAGATCGGCGCCTCCGGCAGCGTGGCGGTGCACATGCTGGGCAAGCTGAAGACGACGGTGCAGATGGTGGCGATCCCCTTCCTGCTCTTCGACGGGCGGCTGTTCGGGGTGATCGACACGCGCTTCTGGGGCACGCTGCTGATCCTGGCGGCGGCGGCGCTGACGATCTGGTCGATGGTCTATTACCTGCAGAAGGCGCTGCCGGAGATCCGCGCCAAGGCGCGCTGAGGCGGGATGCGTCCTGCTGCCCCGGGCGCCCTGTGGCGCCTCGTGCCTGCGGTGTTCGTGCTGATCTGGAGCACGGGCTTCATCGTCGCGCGCTATGGCATGCCGCACGCCCCGCCGATGGGCTTCCTGGCCTGGCGCTACGTGCTGTCGATCGCCTGCTTCGGCGCCTGGATCGGGCTGAGCGCGGCGCGCTGGCCGCAGGGCCGGGTGGCCTGGGGGCATCTGGCGGTGACGGGCCTGCTGATGCAGGCGGGCTACCTGGGCGGGGTGTGGTCGGCGGTGCGGCTGGGGCTGGGGGCGGGCGCGGTGGCGCTGATCGTCGGCCTGCAGCCGGTGCTGACCGCGCTGTGGCTGGCCGGGCGCGGCACGTCGGCCGGCGCGGGCCGGGTGGCGCCGCTGCAGTGGGCCGGTCTGGCCCTGGGCCTGGCCGGTCTGGCGCTGGTGGTGGGCCGCAAGCTGGGGCAGGGCGAGGTGACTGGCCCCAACCTGCTGCTGGCCCTGCTCGCCCTGGCCTCGATCACGGCGGGCACGCTGTACCAGAAGCGTTTCGTCGCGCCCTGCGATGCGCGCACCGCGGGTTTCGTGCAGATGCTGGCCGCGCTGGCGGTGACCCTGCCCCTGGCCTTGCGGGAGACCGCCCCGATCGACTGGCACCCGGAGATGGTGGGCGCGCTGGCCTGGTCGGTGCTGGGCCTCACCCTGGGCGCCAGCAGCCTGCTCTACCTGATGATCCAGCGTGGCGAGGCGGCGGCCGTGACGAGCTGGCTCTACCTGGTGCCGCCGACCACCGCCCTGATGGCCGCCGCGCTGTTCGGCGAGGCCCTGGGCGTGGACGTGCTGCTCGGCACGGCGCTCACGGCGGCCGGGGTCGCGCTGGTGCAGCGCGCGGGGCGCTGAGGCTGGGCCTGGCTGCAGTCGGCCGGTCGGTGGCGCAGGCTCAGGCACCGAGCCGGCCGCGCGTGCGCGGCGGCAGCACCCCCAGCAGCAGGCCGCCCAGGGCCAGGGCATAGGCCAGGGCATGACCCGGCCCGGCACGTTCGCCGCCGACCAGCAGGCCCACCGCGGCCGCGCTCAGCGGCAGCAGCACGGTGAAGAGGCCGGCGGTGCTGGCGGGCAGCACGCTCAGGCCGCGCATCCACAGCCACACGGCCAGCACGCTGGCCATCAGGGCATAGGCCAGCAGGCCGGCCCAGGCGCCGGCCGGCACGGCGGCCGCCGGCCAGGCGGGCAGGGCGGCCAGGCCCATCGGCAGGCTCAGGGCCAGGCACCACAGGTTGATGCCGGCGGTGACGAAGCGCGGCGCGTGGCGGCCGCTCAGGCGCTTGCCCAGCACGGCCTGCAGCGCCTCGCAGCCCAGCGCGCCCAGCAGCAGGGGCAGGCCCCAGGGGTCGACCGTGCCGTCGGGCGCGCCATGCCGCAGCCAGGCCAGCAGGGCGATGCCGGCCCCGCCCAGGGCCACGGCCAGCCCGGTGCGCGGCCCCGGCCGCTCGCCCAGCAGGGCCCAGGCCAGCAGGGCCACCGTGGCCGGCAGCGCGGCCATCACCGAGCCGGCCAGCAGGGCGCCCCCGCGCGCCACGCCCTCGAGCATCAGCACGGTGAACAGCACATTGCCGAACAGGGCCTGCACGAAGAGCAGGCGGTGCTCGCTGCCGCTCAGTGTCGGCGCCCCGGTCGGCCGGCGCAGCCAGGGCAGCATCAGCAGGCCGGCCAGCAGGAAGCGCAGGCTGGCCAGCACGGCCAGCGGGAACCAGGCCAGCAGCAGGGGCGCGGCGCTCACGTAGGCGCCGACCAGCAGCATGCTGCCGGCCAGGCTGAGGGCGGCGCCGCGCGGGCCGAGCGGGGGCGTCATCGCGGCGGGCGTCCGCCGGGGCGGACGGCGGTGGCGGTGGTCGATGCGGGCCGGGCCGGGGCGGCATCCGCCGCAGCGGCTGAGGCCGCATCCGCCGAGGCCGCCTCGGCCGTGTCGGCCGTGTCGGCCGCGCCGGCTGGGTCGGAGCCTGCCGACCCTTCGCCCGCCCAGGCGCGGGCCTCGGCCGCCAGGCGGGCCGGCAGTTCGGGCGGCCGGCGGGCCCAGGCGGCGTCCGGCCAGGGCGTCTGCCAGCCGGGCCAGGCGGCCAGGGCCTGCCAGTCGGCGTTCCAGGGCGCGTCCAGCGGCGAGGCCAGCTGCAGCCAGCCGCCGTCCGGATGCGGCAGGCCCAGGGCCTGGGCGTGCAGCCACAGCCGCGGCCGGCCGAGGGCGTCCGCCCACCAGCGGTTGTGCCCGCCCTTGCCGTGGGTGGCGTCGCCGACCAGGGGGTGGGCCAGGTGCTTCAGGTGGCGGCGGATCTGGTGGCGCCGCCCGCTGCGCGGCCAGGCGGCGACCAGGGCATAGCGGCTCTGCGGGTGGCGCGGGTCGGCGCCGCCGTCCACCGCCAGCCGGGCCAGGGGCGCGAAGGCGGTCCAGGCCGGCTGGGCGGGGGCGTCGGGGCTGCTGTCCTCGGGCCGCAGGGGGTGGTCGACGGCCTGCGGCCCGGCCGGCCAGCCGCGCACGAAGCCCAGGTAGTGCTTGCGCACCCGGCCGTCCAGGAAGGGCGCCTGCGCGGCACGCACCCCGGCCGGCGTGCGCGCCAGCAGCAGCACGCCGGAGGTACCGCGGTCCAGGCGGTGCACCGGCAGCAGCCAGGCGCCGAGCTGGGCCTTCAGCCGGCGCTGCACGGTGTCGGTGTTGGCGGCGTCCAGCGGGCTGCGGTGCACCAGCAGGCCGGCCGGCTTGTGCACGGCCAGCCAGTCGCCGTCGTCATGCAGCACGGGCAGCGGGGCGGCGTCGGCGACGTCGCAGCCGGCCGGGGTCATGCCGCGCCGGCCGGGCCGCCGTTCGCCGGGTCCGTGCCGTCGAGGTAGAGCCAGCGGCCGTCGACCCGCAGGAAGCGGCTGCGCTCGTGCAGCCGGTGGGCTCGGCCGCCGAGCTTGCTGCGGGCGATGAACTCCACCTCGGCCGCCTCGGGCCCCGTGCTGCGCGCGGCCTTGACGCTCAGGCCCAGCCAGCGCAGGCCGGGGGGATCGGCCTCCAGCGTGGCCGGCCGGGTGTCGGGGTGCCAGGTGGCCAGCAGCTCCGCGTGGCGGCCGAGCACGAAGGCGCTGTAGCGCGAGCGCATGAGGCTGGCCGCGTCGGGCGCCTGGCCGCAGCCGGCGCCGTGGTAGCGGCCGCAGCAGTCGGCATAGCGGCGGCCGCCGGCGCCGAGGTCGCAGGGGCAGGGCGCCATGTCGGCCGGCAGGGCAGGGGAGGGGGGAGGGGCCATGGGCGCGAGGATGCCACGCGCCTGCGGGGCCACGCCCGGCGCCGCCGCCCCGCGCCGGGGGCCGGTGGTAGCCTTTCGCCCCATCGGACCCGGACCTTCCATGCTGCTGCTGCTTTCCCCCGCCAAATCCCTGGATTACGAGACCCCTGAGCCGGCCGGCCTGGCCCACACCCTGCCGGCCTTCCGCGCCGAGGCGGCCGCGCTGATCGAGCTGCTGCGGCCGCTGGACGCCGCCCAGGTCGCCGCGCTGATGGACCTCAGCGAGCCGCTGGCGGCGCTCAACGTCGGCCGCTTCGGCGCCTGGTCGCCGCGCTTCACCGCCGCCAACAGCAAGGCCGCCGTGCTGGCCTTCAACGGCGATGTCTACGAGGGCCTGCAGGCGGCCAGCCTCGGGGCCGAAGACCTGGCCTGGGCCCAGCAGCACCTGGTCATCCTCTCGGGCCTCTACGGCCTGCTGCGGCCGCTGGACCGCCTGCAGCCCTACCGCCTGGAGATGGGCACCCGCCTGGCCAACCCGCGCGGCAAGGATCTCTATGCCTGGTGGGGCACGCGCCTGGCCGAGGCCCTGGACCGCCAGCTGGCCGACGACCCGCATCCCCTGGTGGTGAACCTGGCCTCGGAGGAGTACTTCAAGGCCGTGCCGCGCAAGGCCCTGAAGGCCCGCGTGGTGCGCTGCGTGTTCGAGGAATGGAAGCCGGCCGGCTGGAAGATCGTCAGCTTCTACGCCAAGCGCGCGCGCGGCCTGATGGCCCGCCACGCCATCCGCAGTCGCGCCACCGGCCTGGACGCGCTGCGTGACTTCGCCGACGAGGGCTATGCCTTCGACCCCGCCGCCAGCGACGAGGCGCGCCTCGTCTTCCGCCGCCGCAGCGCGGCCTGAAGCCCGCGCGCCCGCCCCGCGCCGGATCCACGATGAAGCAGCCCCTGACCCCTGCCATCCGCCGCTGGATCGCCGAACAGGCCGCCGCGGGCCACGGCATCGCCACCCTGCAGGCGGCGATGGAGAAGACGGGCTGGCAGCCCGAGACCGCGCGCGAGGCGCTCAAGGCCGTGCTGGGCGCGGCGGTGGTCGTCGGCCTGAAGCAGCTGGCCGAGGCGCCGACGCCGGCCCCCGCCCCGGCCGCGACGGCCGAGACCGCCGGCCGCCCCGGCCCCGGCTTCAGCGGCACGCCCGGCGCGCTGCCCGAGCCGGCGCTGGAGGACGAGCCGCCCAGCCTCTGGGCCGGCGACCGCGAGGTGGGCGTGGTGGTGGCGATGCGCCAGCCGCGCATCGTCGTCTTCGAGAACCTGCTCGACGCGGCCGAGTGCGAGGAGATCATCGCCCGGGCCCGCGACCGCCTGGCGCGCTCGCACACCGTCGACGTGGCCACCGGCGACAGCGAGGTCAATGCCGCGCGCACCAGCGAGGGCATGTTCTTCGGCCGTGGCGAGCATCCGGTCTGCGCCCGCGTCGAGGCGCGGCTGGCCGCCCTGCTGCGCTGGCCCGTCGAGCGCGGCGAGGGCCTGCAGGTGCTGCGCTACGCCCCGGGTGCGCAGTACAAGCCGCACTACGACTACTTCGACCCCGCCCAGCCCGGCACGCCCAGCATCCTCAAGCGCGGCGGCCAGCGCCTGGCCACCGTGGTCATGTACCTGAACACGCCGACCCGCGGCGGCGCGACCACCTTCCCCGACGTGAAGCTGCAGGTCGCGCCGCGCCGCGGCCACGCCGTCTTCTTCAGCTACGACCGGCCGCATCCCGCCACCCAGACCCTGCACGGCGGCGCGCCGGTGCTCGAAGGCGAGAAATGGGTGGCCACCAAGTGGCTGCGGGCAGGCCGCTTCGACTGAAGGACCGCGCCCCGGCCTGAGCACCGCCGAGGCCCTCCCCGCGGCCCGTACGGGCCGGGCGCAGTCCTTGCGGGGTGGCGGCGACAGCCCCCGTCATGCCCGGGCCTTGCCGTGCGGGCAAGCTGCCGACCCGGGCCCCGATCCCCCGCCCGCACCATGACCATCCGCAACCTCGACAAGCTGCTCCACCCCCGCTCGGTGCTGCTGATCGGGCCGCTGGCCGATGCCGCGCCGGCCGATCGCGGCCCCGAGACCCGCCACGCCCGCAGCCTGTGGCGCAACCTGCGCAGCGGCGGCTTCCGCGGCCCCTGCCTGGCCCTGGATCCGGCCGGTGGCCTGCTCGACGGCCAGCCCCTGCCCAGCCGCCTGGAGGAGCTGCCCGAGGGCCTGGACCTGGCCCTGCTGTGTACCCCGCCGGACGCCCTGGCCGACTGGGTGCGCGCCCTCGGGGCGCGCGGCACCCGGGCGGTGATCGTCAGTGGCGGCAACCCCAGCCCGGCCCAGCGCCAGGCCGCGCTGGAGGCGGCGCGGCCGCACCAGCTGCGCCTGCTCGGTCCCAACGGCCTGGGCCTGCAGTCGCCGGCCCTGGGCCTGAACGCCAGCGCCGCGCACACCCAGGCGCTGCCGGGGCACATCGCCTTCATCTCGCAGTCCGGCACCCTGGTCAGCGCGATGCTGGACTGGGCCAAGTCGCGCAACTTCGGCTTCTCGCACCTGGTGTCCATCGGCGAGCGCATGGACGTGGATGCGGCCGACCTGCTGGACCAGTTCGCGATCGAGGGCCGGACCCGGGCCATCCTGCTGTACCTGGAATCCATCGACCAGCCGCGCAAGTTCATGTCGGCCGCGCGGGCGGCCTCGCGCGGCAAGCCGGTGATCGTGGTCAAGGCCGGCCGCAGCCCGGGCGGGCAGCTGGCGGCGGTGTCGCACACCGGCCAGCTCAGCGGGGCGGACATCGTCTTCGACGCCGCCATCCGCCGCGCCGGCATGCTGCGGGTGGACACGCTGCAGGAGCTCTTCCTGGCCGCGCAGACCCTGTCGCAGCTGCACGGCCACCTGCGCGAGCGCCTGACCGTGCTGACCAACGGCGGTGGCGCCGGCGTGATCGCCGCCGACGCGGCCGAGCACCACGGCGTGCCGCTGCATGCGCTGGATGCCGCGCTGCAGGCCCGGCTGGCGCCGCTGCTGCCGCCGGGGGCGACGCCGGGCAACCCGGTCGACCTGGGGGCCGACGCGACGGCCGCCCGCCAGGCCGAGGCCCTGGAGGCGCTGCTCGACGACCCCGAGACCGGCTCGGTGCTGATGCTGCATGCCCCGGCGGCCGGCATCGACTGCACCGCGCTGGCCGAGACCCTGCTGCCGGTGGCGCGCCGCCACCCCGGCCGGGTGCTGGGCTGCTGGCTGGGCGGCGCGGCGATGGACGAGGCGCGCTCGCGCTTCACCGCCGCCGGCATCCCCGACCACGCGACGCCCGAGGACGCGGTGCGCGCCCTGGCTATGCTGCGCACCTGGCGCGAGAACCAGGCGGCGCTGATGGAGACGCCGGGCCTGGTGCAGATCGCCGCGCCGCAGCGCGAGCGCGCGCAGGCGGTGATCGACCGCGCCCTGGCCGAGGGCCGCGAGCTGCTCGACGACGAGGAGGCCATGGCCCTGCTCAAGGCCTACGGGGTCGAGGTGGTGGCCACCCGCCGCGTCGCGCCCGAGGCGGCGGCGGTGCTGGCGGCCGCGCAGTCCATCGGCTATCCGGTGGTGCTGAAGATCGCCTCGCGCGACATCGTCCACAAGTCCGATGTCGGCGGCGTGGTGCTGGGCCTGCACGACCCGCAGGAGCTGGAGGCCGCGGTGGCCGCGCTGCTCGGCCGGGTGCGGGCGCGGGCGCCGCAGGCGCGCATCGACGCGCTGACCGTGCAGGCCATGGTGCGGCGCCCGCATGCGCGGGAGCTGATCGTCGGCGCCAGCATCGACCCGCTGTTCGGCCCGGTGCTGCTCTTCGGCGCCGGCGGCACGGCCGTCGAGGTGCTGGCCGACCGTGCCGTGGCGCTGCCGCCGCTCAACCGCGCGCTGGCCGCCGACCTGGTGCGGCGCACCCGCGTGGCGCGGCTGCTGGCCGGCTTCCGCGACCATCCGCCGGCCCGGCTGGAGGCGGTCTACGACACCCTGATCGCCGTGGCCCGCCTGGTGGCCGAGCTGCCGGCGATCGCCGAGCTGGACCTGAACCCGGTGCTGGCCGATGCCGACGGCGCGCTGGCGGTGGATGTGCGGGTGCGCATCGCCGCCGCCGGCCCCGGCGGGCGCGAGCACTTCGCGATCCGGCCCTACCCCAGCGCCTGGGTGCAGACGGTGGTCTGGCGCGGCCGCAAGCTCGTCGTGCGGCCGATCCGGCCCGAGGACGAGGCCGCGCACAGCGCCTTCATCCAGAGCCTGGACCCGACCGACCGCCGCATGCGCTTCTTCAGCACGCGGCGCAGCGCCTTCGCGCATGTCGAGCTGGCGCGCATGACGCAGATCGACTACGCCCGGGAGATGGCCTTCATCGCCAGCACCGACCCCGACCCCGCCAAGGCCCAGACCCTGGGCGTGGTGCGCGCCATCACCGACCCGGACAACCAGGCGGCCGAATACGCCATCGTCATCCGCTCCGAGCTCAAGGGCACGGGCCTGGGCCGGCTGCTGATGCTGCGCATCATCGACTACGTGCGCAGCCGCGGCACCCGGCGCATCGTGGGCGAGGTGCTGCGCGAGAACCGCGGCATGCTCAAGCTGCTGGGCCAGCTGGGCTTTCGCGCGGTGCGCGATCCCGAGGACGACGAGCTCATGCGCGTCACCCTGGAGCTAGACGGCCCGCCCGCGCCGGCACCCTGAGGTGTGCCGGGGCAGGGGAGGGGCCGGCGGGGGTGATTGCCCGTTTCAATCGCCGCTTTTTCTTCTATCCATCGCGGCAATGATGCGGCGCAGCTAGCATTCAGTCCGTTGGGTCGTCCGGGCCCGCATCCTCCCACTCCCCAGGAAACTGTCATGTCCCTGATCAACACCCAAGTCCAGCCCTTCAAGACCCAGGCCTTCCACAACGGCAAGTTCATCACCGTGACCGAGGAAAGCCTCAAGGGCAAGTGGTCGGTCCTGATCTTCATGCCGGCGGCCTTCACCTTCAACTGCCCGACCGAGATCGAGGACGCTGCCGAGAACTACGCCGCCTTCCAGGCCGCCGGCGCCGAGGTCTACATCGTCACGACCGACACGCACTTCTCGCACAAGGTGTGGCACGAGACCTCGCCGGCCGTCGGCAAGGCCAAGTTCCCGCTGGTCGGCGACCCCGCCCACGTGCTGAGCAAGGCCTTCGACGTGCTGATCCCGGAAGACGGCCTGGCCTACCGCGGCACCTTCGTGATCAACCCGGAAGGCGTGATCAAGACCGCCGAGGTGCACAGCAACGAGATCGCCCGCGACGTGGCCGAGACCCTGCGCAAGCTCAAGGCCGCCCAGTACACCGCCGCCAACCCCGGCCAGGTCTGCCCGGCCAAGTGGAAGGAAGGCGCCAAGACCCTGACGCCTTCGCTGGACCTCGTCGGCAAGATCTGACGCGGCTGCGCCCCCTGCCTGTGCAGGGGGCCCGCCTCGGCCAAGCCCCAAGCCCCCGGCTTCGGGCCTGACGCAAGCGGCCGCGGGATCCCGCGGCCCCCCAAGCCCGGCCCGGTGCCCCTCCCGGGGCGCTCGGCCGGGCTTGCCGTTTCCGAATGCTCAACGACCCTGTCGCTCGTGGCGCGGGTCTTCAAGGAGAACCACGATGTTGGACGCCCAACTGACCGCTCAGCTTCAGGCCTACCTCGAACGGGTCACGCAGCCGTTCGAGATCGTGGCCAGCCTGGATGACAGCGCCGGTGCGCAGGAGATGCGCGAGCTGGTCGAGGAGATCGCCGCCCTGTCGGACAAGATCAGCCTGCGCCAGGACGGCCAGGCTGCGCGCAAGCCCTCCTTCCGCCTGAATCGCATCGGCCACGACATGGGCGTCGAGTTCGCCGCCGTGCCCATGGGCCACGAGTTCACCTCCCTGGTGCTGGCCCTGCTGTGGGTGGGCGGCCATCCGCCCAAGGTCGAGCCCGAGGTGATCGAGCAGATCCGCGCGCTGGACGGCGACTTCCGCTTCGAAGTCTTCATGTCCCTGTCCTGCCACAACTGCCCGGACGTCGTGCAGGCGCTGACGCTGATGGCCGTGCTCAATCCCAGGGTGCGCACGGTGGTGGTCGACGGCGCGCTCTTCCAGGCCGAGATGGAAGAGCGCCAGGTCATGGCGGTGCCGACCGTGCTGCTCAACGGCCAGCCCTTCGGCAGCGGCCGCATGGGCCTGGAGGAGATCCTGGCCAAGGTCGACACCGGCGCGGCGGCCCGCGAGGCGGCCCAGCTCAGCCAGCAGGCGCCCTACGAGGTGCTGGTGGTGGGCGGCGGCCCGGCCGGCGCGGCGGCCGCCGTGTACGCGGCGCGCAAGGGCATCCGCACTGGCGTGGTGGCCGAGCGCTTCGGCGGCCAGACCCTGGACACCCTGGCCATCGAGAACTACATCTCGGTGCTGGAGACCGACGGCCCGAAGTTCGCCGCCGCGCTGGAACAGCATGTGCGCGCCTACGACGTCGAGATCATGAACGGCCAGCGCGTCGAGCAGCTGAGCCCAGCTGCCGAGCCGGGCGGCCTGATCGGCGTGAAGCTGGCCAACGGCGCCGAGCTGAAGGCGCGCAGCCTCATCCTCTCCACCGGCGCGCGCTGGCGCAATGTGAACGTGCCCGGCGAGTCCGAGTACCGCAACCGCGGCGTGGCCTACTGCCCGCACTGCGACGGCCCGCTGTTCAAGGGCAAGCGGGTCGCGGTGATCGGCGGCGGCAACTCGGGCGTCGAGGCGGCCATCGACCTGGCCGGCCTGGTCGAGCACGTGACCCTGGTCGAGTTCGCCGACCAGCTCAAGGCCGATGCCGTGCTGGTGCGCAAGCTCGAGAGCCTGCCCAACGTGGCCATCGTCAAGCACGCCCAGACCACCGAGATCCACGGCGACGGCAAGAAAGTCACCGGCCTGAGCTACACCGACCGCGGCACCGGTGCGAGCCACACCGTGGAGCTGGCCGGCGTCTTCGTGCAGATCGGCCTGGTGCCCAACACCGAATGGCTCAAGGGCACGGTGGAGCTGAGCCGCCACGGCGAGATCATCGTGGACCCGCGCGGCGCCACCTCGGTGCCCGGCGTCTTCGCTGCGGGCGATGCGACGACCGTGCCCTACAAGCAGATCGTCATCGCCGCCGGCGACGGGGCGAAGGCGGCCCTGGGTGCCTTCGACCACCTGATCCGCGGCGGCGCGGCGCACTGAGGCTGCCTCGCCGACCGGCACGGCAGCCGGTCGGCGCGCCATGAAAAAAGGCCCGGGGGCGCGAGCCCCCGGGCCTTTGTCGTGATGCCCCGGCCTCAGCCCGCCGCGACCGCGATGCCCTTGAACTCGCCGCTGGCGATCTTCTCCTGCCAGGCCTTGGGGCCGGTGATGTGGGCGCTGGTGCCGCCGGCATCCACGGCCACGGTCACGGGCATGTCGACCACGTCGAACTCGTAGATGGCTTCCATGCCGAGGTCGGCGAAGCCCACCACGGTGGCGGCCTTGATGGCCTTGCTGACCAGGTAGGCGCTGCCGCCCACGGCCATCAGGTAGGCGCTCTGGTGCTTCTTGATCGCCTCGATCGCGACCGGGCCGCGCTCGGCCTTGCCCACCATGGCGATCAGGCCGGTCTCGGCCAGCATCATCTCGGTGAACTTGTCCATGCGGGTGGCGGTGGTGGGGCCAGCCGGGCCGACCACCTCGTCGCGCACCGGGTCGACCGGGCCGACGTAGTAGATGACGCGGTTGCTGAAGTCCACCGGCAGCTTCTCGCCCTTGGCCAGCATGTCGGCGATGCGCTTGTGCGCGGCGTCGCGGCCGGTGAGCATCTTGCCGTTGAGCAGCAGGGTGTCGCCCGGCTTCCAGCTGGCGACTTCTTCCTTGCTGAGCGTGTTCAGGTCGACACGCCGGCTCTTGTTGTAGTCGGGCGCCCACTTCACGTCGGGCCAGAGGTCCAGGCTGGGCGGGTCGATGTAGGCCGGGCCGCTGCCGTCCAGCACGAAGTGCGCATGGCGGGTGGCCGCGCAGTTCGGGATCATCGCCACCGGCTTGCTGGCCGCATGGGTCGGGTAGGTGGCGATCTTGATGTCGAGCACCGTGGTCAGGCCGCCCAGGCCCTGGGCGCCGATGCCCAGGGCATTGACCTTCTCATAGAGCTCGATGCGCAGCTCTTCCAGCTTGTTCTGCGGGCCGCGGGCGAGCAGGTCGAACATGTCGATCGGCTCCATCAGCGACTCCTTGGCCAGCAGCATGGCCTTCTCGGCCGTGCCGCCGACGCCGATGCCCAGCATGCCCGGCGGGCACCAGCCGGCGCCCATGGTCGGCACGGTCTTGAGCACCCAGTCGACCAGGTTGTCGCTGGGGTTCATCATGACGAACTTGCTCTTGTTCTCGCTGCCGCCGCCCTTGGCGGCGACCGTCACGTCCACCGTGTCGCCCGGCACCACGCTCATGTGGATGACGGCCGGCGTGTTGTCCTTGGTGTTCTTGCGCTCGAAGAGGGGGTCGTTGAGCACCGAGGCGCGCAGGGTGTTGTCGGCGTTCAGGTAGCCGCGGCGCACGCCTTCGTTGACGGCGTCCTCGATCGAGCCCTTGAAGCCGTCCCAGCGCACGTCCATGCCGATCTTCAGGAAGACGTTGACGATGCCGGTGTCCTGGCAGATCGGGCGCCGGCCTTCGGCGCACATCTTCGAGTTGGTCAGGATCTGGGCGATGGCGTCCTTGGCGGCCGGCGAGGCCTCGCGCTGGTAGGCGCGGGCCAGGTGCTCGATGTAGTCCGCCGGGTGGTAGTAGCTGATGTACTGCAGGGCGGCGGCGACGGATTCGACGAGATCGTCGTGGCGGATCGTGGTCATGGCGGCGGCTCGGGTCACGAGGGGGTGAATCGGAAAGTGTAGGCAGCCCGACCTGCGCCGGGCTGACGGTCGCGGCGTGCGTGGCGCTTCAGCGGAACCAGATCAGGGCCATCAGCGCGAACAGCGGCAGCAGCACCGCCCCCGACCACGCCATGTAGCCGAAGAAGCTGGGCATGCGGATGCCGCGCTGCTCGGCGATGGCCTTGACCATGAAGTTCGGCGCGTTGCCGATGTAGCTGTTGGCGCCCATGAAGACCGAGCCGGCCGAGATGGCGGCCAGGGTCGGCGCCAGGGCGTTCATCAGCACCGCCGGGTCGCCCCCGGCCAGGTTGAAGAACACCAGGTAGGTCGGGGCGTTGTCCAGGAAGGAGCTGAGCCCGCCGCTGAACCCGAAGTAGGCCCAGGGCAGGGGCGCGCCGTCGGGGCCGGTGACGGCGCGCGCCACGGCGGCGAAGGCCCCCGCCTCGCCGGCCTTCAGCATGGCCAGCACCGGCACCATGGTCAGGAAGATGCCGATGAAGAGCTTGGCCACCTCCAGCATCGGCCCCCAGCTGAACTGGTTGCCGGCACGCACCGCGGCCGGGGTCAGCTTGAGCGACAGCAGGCTCAGCAGGATCAGGCCGGTGTCGCGCAGCAGCTGCGGCAGGCCCACCTCGGTGCCCGCCAGCTCGAAGGCCAGGCCGGGCTGCCAGGTCCCGCTCATCAGCACCAGGCCGACCACGCCGGCCAGCAGCAGCAGGTTGATGCGGCCGTCCAGGCCGAAGCGGTGGTCGTCGGGGGTCGGGTCGCGCGGCAGCACGCCCTCCTTCGCGTACCAGTGGCGGTCGATCAGGTAGAACAGGCCCAGCAGGCTGCCGACCAGGAAGAGCGTCTCCGGCAGCAGGTGCTGCAGCGTCCAGAAGAAGTCGACGCCCTTCAGGAAGCCGAGGAAGAGCGGCGGGTCGCCCAGCGGGGTCAGCGAGCCGCCGGCATTGCTGACGATGAAGATGAAGAAGATGACGACATGCACCGTGTGGCGGCGGTTGTCGTTGGCGCGGATCAGCGGATGGATCATCAGCATCGACGCGCCGGTCGTGCCCATCACGCTGGCCAGGGCGGCTCCGAGGGCGAGCAGGGCGGTGTTGAGCCCCGGGCTGCCGTGCAGGTTGCCGCGCACGTAGATGCCGCCGGCCACCGTGAACAGCGTGCCCAGCAGGATGACGAAGGGCAGGTACTCGGCCAGCAGGGTGTGGGCCAGCACCCCGCCGGTCGTGCCGGCGCCGTGCGTCAGGGTCAGCGGAAGCAGGAAGAGCAGGGCCCAGAAGCCCGCGACCTTGCCCTGGTGGTGGTGCCAGAAGTCCGGCGCCAGCAGCGGGGCCAGGGCGATCGACAGCAGCATGCCCGCGAAGGGCAGACCCCACAGCGGCCCGAGCGCGGCGCCGTCCAGGCCGGCCGCCTGCGCGTTGCCGGCTAGGCCCAGCAGGCCCGGCAGCAGCAGGGCCCGGGCGGCGGCCGGGGTTAGGCGCAGGCGCATCCGGAGGGCGGGGCGGGCGAGTCGACCCAGCGGGCTCAGTGGGCCGCCGCGTCGCCGCCGGGCGGGTGCATGATCCGGTCGGCCAGTGCGATGGCCAGGGCCGAGAACAGGAAGGCGATGTGGATGATCGTCTGCCACATCAGCACCTTGTCGGTGTAGTTGCCCGCGTTGATGAAGGTCTTGAGCAGGTGGATGGAGCTGATGCCGATGATGGCGGTGGCCAGCTTCACCTTCAGCACCGAGGCGTTCACATGGCTGAGCCACTCGGGCTGGTCGGGGTGACCCTCGAGGTTCATGCGCGAGACGAAGGTCTCGTAGCCGCCGACGATCACCATGATCAGCAGGTTGCTGATCATCACCACGTCGATTAGCGCGAGGACGACCAGCATGATGATCGTCTCGTTCAGCGCCGCCACCGGGGCATCGGCCTTGTAGCCGATGCTGGAGACCAGCTTGCCGAGCGCGTCCGGGTTGCCCAGCGCCGCCTCGATCAGGTGCACCAGTTCGACCCAGAAGTGCACGACGTAGACGCCCTGCGCCAGGATCAGGCCCAGGTAGAGCGGCAGCTGCAGCCAGCGGCTCGCGAAGATCAGGTTCGGCAGGGCCGGCAGTTTGTGGGCCGGCTTGCCAGCTTGGGACAGGGGGGCTTGGCTCATCTCGGAACAAAATCGCGTGTCACCACGCGTCCTTCAGGGGTTTGTCGGGGGTTTTCCATCTGCCGGAAGCCGCGGATTCTAGGCAGTGCGATTGGATACCGCCGTGACACCCCGGCCAGGGACCGTCAGACCATCGTAAGACCCCGGCGCCACAGTCCGCGCCGCCCCCGTCCGAGGAGAGAGACACCATGTCAGAGACCAGCCCCACGATCTACAACCCGCCGGCCGACCTGATCGCGAACGCCCATGTTTCGGGCTTTGCCGCCTACGAGGCCCTGTGCAAGGAAGCCGAAGCGGACTACGGCGCCTACTGGGGCCGCCTCGCCCGCGAGCTGATCACCTGGAAGAAGCCCTTCACGCAGACGCTCGACGAGAGCAACGCGCCCTTCTTCAAGTGGTTCGCCGACGGCACGCTGAATGTGTCCTACAACTGCCTCGACCGCAACGTCGAGCGCGGCCTGGGCGACAAGACCGCCATCATCTTCGAGGCCGACGGCGGCGAAGTGACCAAGGTCACCTACAGCCAGCTGCTGGCCAAGGTCAGCCAGATCGCCAACGGCCTGCGCAGCCTGGGCATCAAGAAGGGCGACCGCGTCGTCATCTACATCGCCATGTCGATCGACGGCGTCGCGGCCATGCAGGCCTGCGCCCGCATCGGCGCGATCCACTCGGTCGTCTTCGGCGGCTTCTCGGCCCAGTCGCTGCGCGACCGCATCAACGACACCGGCGCCGTGGCCGTCATCACCGCCGACTGCCAGGTGCGCGGCGGCAAGCAGCTGGCCCTGAAGAGCATCGTCGACGAAGCCATCGCGATGGGCGGCTGCGAGTCCATCAAGAACGTGCTGGTCGTCAAGCGCGGCACCACCGCCATCAACCTGGTCGCCGGCCGCGACCAGTGGATGAGCGACGTCGTCGATAGCCAGCCCACCACCTGCGAGCCCGAGTGGGTCGAGGCCGAGCACCCGCTCTTCCTGCTCTACACCTCCGGCTCCACCGGCAAGCCCAAGGGCGTGCAGCACAGCAGCGGCGGCTACCTGCTGCATGCGGCGCTGACCACCAAGTGGACCTTCGACCTCAAGGCTGACGACGTCTTCTGGTGCACGGCCGACATCGGCTGGGTCACCGGCCACAGCTACATCACCTACGGCCCGCTGGCCCTGGGCGGCACCGAGATCGTCTTCGAGGGCGTGCCCACCTACCCGGACGCCGGCCGCTTCTGGAAGATGATTCAGGACCACAAGGTCTCGGTCTTCTACACCGCGCCGACCGCCATCCGCAGCCTGATCAAGGCCGCCGAGAGCAACGACGCCGTCCACCCGAAGAGCTACGACCTGTCGAGCCTGCGCATCCTGGGCTCGGTCGGCGAGCCGATCAACCCGGCCGCCTGGGAGTGGTACCACCATCACGTCGGCGGCGGCCGCTGCCCGATCGTCGACACCTTCTGGCAGACCGAGACCGGCGGCCACATGATCACCCCGCTGCCGGGCGCCACGCCCCTGGTGCCGGGTTCGTGCACGCTGCCCTTCCCGGGCATCACCACCGCCATCGTCGACGAGACCGGCGCCGACGTGCCCAACGGCTCGGGCGGCATCCTGGTCGTGAAGAAGCCCTGGCCCTCGATGATCCGCACCATCTGGGGCGACAACGAGCGCTTCGTCAAGAGCTACTACCCGTCCGAGCTCAAGGGCTACTACCTGGCGGGCGACGGCGCGATCCGCGACGCCAAGACCGGCTACTTCACCATCACCGGCCGCATCGACGACGTGCTGAACGTGTCGGGCCACCGCATGGGCACGATGGAGATCGAGTCGGCCCTGGTCAGCCACACCGAGCTGGTGGCCGAGGCCGCCGTGGTCGGCCGTCCGGACGACACCACCGGCGAGGCCATCTGCGCCTTCGTCGTGCTCAAGCGTCCCCGCCCGACCGGCGACGAGGCCAAGGCCATCGCCAAGATCCTGCGCGACCACGTGGGCAAGGAGATCGGCCCGATCGCCAAGCCCAAGGACATCCGCTTCGGCGACAACCTGCCCAAGACCCGCTCCGGCAAGATCATGCGCCGCCTGCTGCGCTCGATCGCCAAGGGCGAGGCCATCACCCAGGACACCTCGACCCTGGAGAACCCGGCCATCCTCGACCAGCTGTCCGAGAACAACTGAGTCCGCGGCCGGGCGGGGCGAAGGCTCCGTCCGACCGGCTGCGCAAGGCCCGCCTCTGGCGGGCCTTTTTCATGGCCGGTCCCCGGCCGCCGGCCGCGCGGCGTGTCGAGCCCGGTGCGCGGGGCTCAGTGCGCGACGTTGAGCGCCGCGACCGCCTGCGCGGCCTCGCCGCGTGTCCAGCCCAGGGCGCGCTGGTAGCGCAGCTCGACCCCGTGGGGGGGCAGGCCGGCGGCCAGCTCCCCGGCGGCGCTGGCGGCACAGCGCAGGGTTTCCAGCCGGGTCTCGGGGGCCCGCACCGGGCGGTCGGTCGGCAGGGCCTGCATCGCATGCTGCAGCCCTTCGTCCAGGCCCCAGTGGCGGGCCAGGCCCTGGGCCAGCGCCTGCGGGCTGGCCCCGAGCACGGCCTGGGCCGCAGCCTCGGGCGTGAGCGGCCGCAGGCCCGCCGGCAGCGGGGCCTGGGACTGGGTCAGGGCTTCGATCTGGCGCTGTTCCTCGGGGAAGTGGTAGGCCAGCAGCAGCTCGCCCAGGGCCTGCAGCAGGGCCAGCAGGCCCGCTGCCTCGCCGTCATGGTCGGCCGGGCAGAGGCGCTCGGCCAGGTGGGCGGCCCGGCTGGCCCGGGCCAGGCGCCGGGCCAGGCCCGGCGCGCAAGCCGGGTCGAGCACGCCGGGCCAGGGCCGCAGGCCCTGCGCAGCCTGGCGCACGCCGCTCAGGCCGACCAGCTGCACCGCGCGGCGCAGGGTGGCCACCTCGTCGGGCTGCACCTGGCCGGCCAGCTCCACCGCGCCCAGCCCGCGCAGCAGTTCGAAGGCCAGGGCCGGTTCGTCGAAGAGGCAGACGATCCAGGCGTCGATGCGCTGGCCTTCCAGCCGGTTCAGCGCGGCCAGGTGCTCGGGCAGGTCGGCCCGCGCCGGCAGGGTGCCGGCGGTGGGGATCTGGTCCAGCAGGCGCTGCAGGGGGTCGGGACGCTCGGCGCGGTGGCTGTCGAGCCAGCCGCGCAGCGCGCGTGCCAGGCTCCGGGCACTGAGGTAGCGGCGCGCGGGGTCATGGTCGATCGCGCGGTTGGCCAGGGCCCGCAGCGCGGCGGGCAGCGGCTGGGGCAGCGCCCAGCCAAGGCGGACGATCTCGCGCTCCAGCCGCTGCGCGGCACGCGGCAGGTCGGGTTCGTCCAGGGCCCAGCGGCCGGCCAGGCCGCGGTGCAGCAGCAGTCCGGCCAGCAGCAGGTCCTCGCGGCGGCCCTCGCCGCGCGGGTCCATCTCGCGGGCGAGCTCCACCCCGATCAGGCGGATGCGGCCGCCCGGCTCGACCAGCACCGTGTGCGCGCTCAGCCCGGGCGGCCGCAGGCCGGCCTCGTGCAGGGTGGCCAGATGCTCCAGCAGCTCGGCCATCCAGCCGACCCAGGCTGCGGGGTCTGGTGCCGGGCCGCCCCCGGGTCCGAGGCGTTCCAGCAGGGTGATGCCCGGCACCGCGGCGAGGTGGCAGCCGTTGCCGGCCGGGCCCAGGTCCACGCGCTGGCCGCGCAGCAGGCCGGTCGGGTCGAGTGCGGACAGGCGTGCCGCGGCCGGTGGCGGCGCGGCGGGGCCGTCCGCCGCAGCCACCGGCAGCAGCAGCAGGCCCGGCGCCTCCGCCGACGCGTCCGCGCCGCCCTGGACCTGCCAGAGCTGGGTGTGGCGGTCCGAGCCGATGCGCCGCAGCAGGTGGAAGGGCCCGAGCCGCTGAAGCTCACTGGCCGCAGGCCGGACGGGTCGCCGCGGATCCGCGGATGGAAACAGGGTGTGCGGGTTCAAAGGCAGCCTCGGCAGGATGGGCGCGGGCCGTGCACGCGGGAGGGGCGGCCCCAGGGATCGGGCCGATTGCACCGCGCCCTTCCGCGGGCCGAAGCCCGAAGCAGCCCCCCCGCGGCGCCCTTGTTCCGGCGCTCGCCTGGGTCCGTCCGCCTCGGCCTGCCGCGGTCTGCAGCACGCGCACGACTGCCCCTCGCGGCCGGCCAGGGCGGGCCCCTAAACTGGACAGGCCAAGGGTCGCGCCGCCGACCCCGCGTCCACCTTCCTTGCCCCTGTCCCGAAGATGAACATCGCCCTGCTCGGCACCGGCCTGATGGGTCGTCCCATGGCCCTGCGCCTGCTGGCGGCCGGCTGGTCGCTGACCGTTTGGAACCGCAGCCCCGACAAGGCCCGCCCCCTGGTCGAGGCGGGGGCGCAGGCCGCCGACACGGCGGCCCGGGCGGTGGCGCGGGCCGATCTCGTCATCACCATGCTGGCCGACGGGCAGGTCGTGCGCGCCCTGCTGCAGGACGGCGGCGTGCTGGACGCGATGCAGCCCGGCGCCCTCTTCGTCGACATGAGCTCCATCCAGCCGGCCGAGGCGCGCGAGCATGCCGCCTGGCTGGCCGCGCGCGGGGTGGGGGCGCTCGATGCGCCGGTCTCCGGTGGCACGCTGGGGGCCGAGGCCGGCACGCTGGCCATCATGGCCGGGGGCAGTCCGGCCGATTTCGAGCGCGCGCAGCCTGTCTTCACCGCCCTGGGCCGTGCGACCCATGTCGGGCCGACCGGCACCGGCCAGCTCGCCAAGCTGGCCAACCAAATGATCGTCGGCATCACCATCGGTGCGGTGGCCGAGGCCCTGATCCTGGCCGAGCGTGGCGGGGCCGATCCGGCCCGGGTGCGCGAGGCCCTGCGGGGCGGCTTCGCCGACAGCCGCATCCTGGAAGTGCACGGCCAGCGCATGGTGCAGCGCGATTTCGCCAAGCGTGCCGCGATGACCGTGCAGCTCAAGGACCTGCGCAATGCCCTGGCCACGGCGGCCGGTGAGGGCACCGAGCTGCCGATCACGGCCCTCTTCGCCCAGCTCTACGCCGAGGCGATCGACCACGGCCACGCCGAGGCCGACCATGCCGGGCTGTGGCTGGAGCTGGCTGCGCGCAACGGCCTGCGCTGAGCGCCGCGCGTCCACCGGACGCGCATGAAAAACGGCCCCGAAGGGCCGTTTGGTTTCCATCCTGCCCCGGCTCGGTGCCGGGGCGAGCGGTGGATCACTTCTGGTTCAGCACCCAGGTCACCAGCTCCTTGGCTTCCGCGTCGGTCACCTGCGGGTTGGCCGGCATCGGGATCTGGCCCCAGGAGCCCACGCCACCCTTCTGGATCTTGGTGATCAGCTTGGCGGCGGCATCCTTGTCGGCCGCGTACTTGGCAGCGATGTCCTTGAAGGCCGGGCCAACCAGCTTCTTGTCGACGGCGTGGCAAGCGAGGCAGGAGCGCTTCTGGGCCAGTTCCTGGCTGGCGAAGGTGGCCGGCGCGGCGAGGACCAGGGCCGACAGGATCAGGGGAAGACGCAGGGCTTTCATGGTTTCCTTTCTGGAAAAGCCAGGATGGCAGGGAGAGAGACTTACTCAACGGAGTTTATGTCGTCCGGTTGACCGGACGCCCCGGGAGCCGTGCCGGGGATGACACGGGGTGTCCCGCATGGGGTGGATGCTGCTAGGCCTGGGTTTGTCCCTGGGCAAAGTCCTGGGATGGAGCGCCCTGCAGGCGCTGGCCTGGCCCTGGGCGCTGGCGCCTTTCGCTGTGGCGGCCCTCGTGTGGACCTTGTCCGACCGCAGCGGCCGCACGGCCCGCCAGGCCATGGCCCGGGAGACGGCCCGCCGGGCCAAGCGCCGGCAGCAGCAGCGCGAGGCCCTGGGCCTCGGCGCCGGGCGCCGCGGGCCGCCCGGCTCCCCTTGAGGCTGCCTCAGTCCTCGAAGCGATCCAGCACCGCGCCGGTGCTGGCGCTGGAGGCGTTCTTCGCGAACTTGGCCAGCACGCCGCGGGTGTAGCGCGGCGCGGGCTTGACCCAGGCGGCCTTGCGCCGGACGAGCTCCTCCTCCGGCACGTTCAGCTGCAGCAGCAGCTTGTGCGCGTCGATGGTGATCGAGTCGCCCTCCTGCACCAGGGCGATGGTGCCGCCGGCATAGGCCTCGGGGGCGACATGGCCGACCACCATGCCCCAGGTGCCGCCGCTGAAGCGGCCGTCGGTGATCAGGCCCACGCTTTCGCCCAGGCCCTGGCCGATCAGCGCGCCGGTGGGCGCCAGCATCTCCGGCATGCCCGGGCCGCCCTGGGGGCCGAGGTAGCGCAGCACCATCACGTCGCCCGCCTGGATCTTGCCGGCCATGATGGCGGCCAGGGCCGACTGCTCGTCGTCGAAGACGCGCGCCGGGCCGGTGATGACCGGGTTCTTCAGGCCGGTGATCTTGGCGACCGCGCCCTCGGGGCTGAGGTTGCCCTTGAGGATGGCCAGGTGGCCTTCGGCGTAGATGGGCTGGCTGACGGGGCGGATCACGTCCTGGTCGGGCGACAGATCGGGCACGTCGGCCAGCACCTCGGCCACCGTCTGGCCGGTGATGGTCAGGGCCTCGCCGTGCAGCAGGCCGGCCTTGTGCAGCTCCTTCATCACGGCTGGGATGCCGCCGGCGCGGTGCAGGTCGATGGCCAGGTACTTGCCGCTGGGCTTGAGGTCGCAGATCACCGGCACCTTGCGGCGCAGGCGCTCGACGTCGTCGAGCTGGAAGTCCACGCCGGCCGCATGCGCGATGGCCAGGTAGTGCAGCACGGCGTTGGTGGAGCCGCCGGTGGCCATGATCACGGCGATCGCGTTCTCGATGGCCTGCTTGGTGACGATGTCGCGCGGCTTGAGGTCGGCCTTGACCGCCTCGACCAGCACCTTCGCGGCGTGCTTGACGTTGTCGAGCACCTCGTCCTCGACATTGGCCATGGTCGAGGAGTAGGGCAGGGACATGCCCAGGGCCTCGAAGGACGAGGACATGGTGTTGGCCGTGTACATGCCGCCGCAGCTGCCGCTGCCGGGGATGGCGCGGCGCTCGATCTGGCAGAAATCCTCCTCGCTCATCTTGCCGGCGCTGAACTGGCCGACCGCCTCGAAGACGCTGACGATGTTGAGGTCCTGGCCCTTGTACTTGCCCGGCAGGATGGTGCCGCCGTAGATGTAGAGCGCCGGCACGTTGGCGCGCAGCATGCCCATCATGCCGCCGGGCATGTTCTTGTCGCAGCCGCCGATGACCAGCACGCCGTCCATCCACTGGCCGCCGACGCAGGTCTCGACGCAGTCGGCGATGACCTCGCGGCTGACCAGCGAGTACTTCATGCCCTCGGTGCCCATGGCCATGCCGTCGCTGATGGTGGGCGTGCCGAAGAGCTGCGGGTTGGCGCCGGCTTCCTTCAGGCCGATCACGGCGGCGTCGGCCAGCTTCTGCAGGCCGGAGTTGCAGGGCGTGATCGTGCTGTGGCCGTTGGCCACGCCGATCATCGGCTTGCCGAAGTCGGTCTCCTGGTAGCCCATGCCGTAGTACATGGAGCGGTTGGGCGCGCGGGCGACGCCTTCGGTGATGTTCTTGGAGCGGCGGTTGAAGCTCATGGCGTGCAGGGCGCGCTGGGGCGCCGGCGGGCTGGAGGAGGGGTGGCGCCGAGTATCCCGGCGGCCGGGACAGGCTGTCCAATCGATCATTCATGGACTTTTGATACGCTGTCCGAATGAATGAGCCGCCGATCGAGGCCCGCGCCTGGCGCCAGTTCCTGGTCCTGGCCGAGACCCTGCACTACGGCCGTGCGGCCGCCCGGCTGCACATGACGCAGCCGCCGCTGACGGTGGCCATCCAGCAGCTCGAAGCGCGGCTGGGCACGCCGCTTTTCCTGCGCAGCCGCCGCAGCGTGGCGCTCAGCCCGGCCGGCGAGGCCCTGGTCGAGCCGGTGCGCCAGTGGCTGGCCGCCGGGCAGGACCTGGTCGAGCGCGCCCGCGCCAGCGGCCGTGGCGAGCGCGGGCGGCTGCGCCTGGGCTTCGTGTCCACCCTGGGCTTCGGGCCGCTGCCGGGCTGGTTGCGCAGCTTCCGGGCCACCCACCCCGGCCTGCAGGTGGAGCTGCGCGAGGCCACCGGCGATGTGCAGCAGGCCGCGCTGCGCGAGGGGACGCTGGACTGCGGCTTCCTGCTGCGCGCCCGCGGGGTCGGGCCGGCCGCCCCGCCGGGCTTCGAGGCCCTGCCGGTGCTCGACGAGCCGCTGCTGCTGGCCCTGCCCGAGGCCCATCCCCTGGCCCAGGCCGCCACGCTGGACCCCCAGGCCGTGGCCGCCGAGCCGCTGGTCATCTTCCCGCGCAGCATCGCGCCCTCGCTGCACGACGCCATCCTGGCCTGGACGCACGGGCAGGGCCGCGCGCCGGCCATCGCGCAGGAGGCCATCCAGATGCAGACCATCGTCAACCTGGTCTCGGCCGGCCTGGGCCTGGCCTGGGTGCCGGCCTCGATCACCACGCTGCAGCGGCCGGGCGTGGTCTACCGCCGGCTCGATGCGCGGCATGCGCCGCCGCAGGGCCTGGCCGAGATGGTCTGGCCGCGCGAGGCCCCGGCGGCCACGCAGCGCTTCGTCGCGCATGTTCGCGCGGCGCTGGCGGCTGCCGAGACGCCGCCGCCGGGTGACTGACACCGGCTTGCGCTATGGTTCGGCGCCTTCCGAGTGCCTGCGGTCCGTCCGCCGTCCCCCGCCATGCTGGTCCATCCGCAGTTCGATCCCATCGCCGTCCAGGTCGGCCCGCTGGCCGTGCACTGGTACGGCCTGACCTACCTGGCCGCCTTCGGCCTCTTTGTGCTGCTCGGCCGCGCGCAGGCGCGCCGGCCCCGCTTCGCCGCCGCGGGCTGGCAGCCGGCCGAGATCGAGGACCTGCTCTTCTTCGGCGTGCTCGGCGTCATCCTCGGCGGCCGCCTGGGCTATGTGCTGTTCTACAAGCCCCTGCATTTCCTGCAGCATCCGCTGGAGGTCTTCGCCGTCTGGCAGGGCGGCATGGCCTTCCACGGCGGGCTGATCGGCGTGATCGCCGCGCTCTTCGTCTACGCCCGCCGCCGCGGCCGGCCCTTCTGGGACGTGGCCGATCTGGTGGCGCCCTGCGTGCCCGTCGGCCTGGCGGCCGGTCGCCTGGGCAACTTCATCAACGGCGAGCTCTGGGGCCGCGCCGCCGACCCGAGCCTGCCCTGGGCCATGGTGTTTCCGCAGTCGGGCCTGGCGATCGCCCGCCATCCCTCGCAGCTTTATCAGTTCGCGATGGAGGGCCTGCTGCTCTTCGCGTTGCTCTGGCTCTACAGCCGCGGGCCGCGCCGGCCCGGGCAGGTGGCCGGGGCCTTCCTGCTGGGCTACGGCATCTTCCGCTTCATCGCCGAGGCCTTCCGCGAGCCCGACGCCCACCTCGGCCTGCTGAGCCTGGGCCTGAGCATGGGCCAGTGGCTGTGCCTGCCGATGGTGCTGCTGGGTGCACTGATCCTGGGCCTGGCGGCGCGCGGCCGCCTTGGCCCGGTGCGCTGAGCCCCGCCCCGGCGCCCGCCGGGCAAAAAAATGCCCCGCCGGCATGGCAACCGGCGGGGACAAAGGGACTTGCCCTGCAGAGGAGATCGCAGGCCACGCGGAGCGCGCAGCCGCCCGGAGCTTTGCATCAGACGT
The DNA here is from genome assembly GCA_964433315.1 of uncultured Rubrivivax sp. GTDB lineage: Bacteria > Pseudomonadota > Gammaproteobacteria > Burkholderiales > Burkholderiaceae_C > Aquariibacter. The sequence continues at coordinate 30,703 of CAYSQO010000007.1, read as the reverse complement.
GCCAGGCCCGGTGGCCGACGGGGCGGTCGATACACTGGTCCGATGCGCATCCTGGGCTTTGAATCCTCCTGTGACGAGACCGGCGTGGCCCTGGTCGAACTTGACGCCGGAGGGCGGGCGCAGCTGCGCGCCGACGCGCTGCACAGCCAGATCGCCATGCACCAGGCCTATGGCGGCGTGGTGCCCGAGCTGGCTTCGCGCGACCACATCCGCCGCGTGCTGCCGCTGGCCCGCGAGGTGCTGCAGCGGGCCGAGGCCCGTCTGGCCGATCTGGACCTGATCGCCTACACCCGCGGCCCCGGCCTGGCCGGGGCGCTGCTGGTCGGCTCGGCCACCGCCTGCGCGCTGGGCCTGGCCCTGGGCAAGCCGGTGCTCGGCGTGCATCACCTGGAGGGGCATCTGCTGTCGCCCTTCCTCTCGGCCGACCCGCCGAGCTTCCCCTTCATCGCCCTGCTCGTCTCGGGCGGCCACACCCAGCTGATGCGGGTCGACGGCGTGGGCGACTACGCGTTGCTGGGCGAGACCATCGACGACGCGGCCGGCGAGGCCTTCGACAAGTCCGCCAAGCTGCTGGGCCTGGGCTACCCCGGCGGTCCCGCCCTCGCGGCACTGGCCACGCAGGGCGACCCGGCGGCCTTCGCGCTGCCGCGCCCGCTGCTGCACAGCGGCACGCTCGACTTCTCCTTCGCCGGCCTGAAGACGGCCGTGCTGACCACGCTGCGCAAGCTGGAGGCCGCCGCGGGCCCCGACGGGCTCCCGGCCCAGGCGCGGGCCGATCTGGCGGCCTCGACCCAGGCGGCCATCGTCGAGGTGCTGGTGAAGAAGGCCCTCGCCGCGCTCAAGGCCAGCGGCCTGCGCCGCCTGGTGGTGGCCGGCGGGGTCGGCGCCAACCGCAGCCTGCGCGCCGAGCTGGACGCCGCTGCGGCGCGGCGTGGCCTGCGCGTGCACTACCCCGAGCTGCACCTGTGCACCGACAACGGCGCGATGATCGCCCTGGCCGCCGCGATGCGGGTGGCCGCCGGCCGGGCCCGGCCCCAGCCGGCGGGGGCCTTCGACGTGCTGCCGCGCTGGCCGCTGGCCGCGATCGACCCCCCGCCCGACCCCCGGGCGGCCTGAGGCGCGAGACCGCGCCGGTCCCCGGGCCCGACCGCGCCCGGGCGGCTATACTCGACGGGCTTTGCCGGGACACTTCGCGTTCCGGGTTAGCACTCAGCGCGCACGGCACGGGTCGGTTTCACCCGTGTTCCGCAAGTCCCACGGAAACCGCAGTCTGCACCGGCCTCCCTTCCAGGGCCGGCCGGGCAGGGCGGCTTCCATCGAAACGAAAGTTCTGCCCATGTCCGAAATCAACAAGACCGACATCGTCGCCGCCAACGCCCGTGGCGCGGCCGACACCGGCTCCCCCGAAGTCCAGGTCGCGCTGCTCACCGCGCGCATCAACCACCTGACCCCGCACTTCAAGACCCACGCCAAGGACCACCACGGCCGCCGCGGTCTGCTGCGCATGGTCAGCCGCCGCCGCAAGCTGCTGGACTACCTGAAGGCCAAGGACGCCGACCGCTACACCGCGCTGATCCAGAAGCTGGGCCTGCGCAAGTAAGCCTGCCCTGACGCCAAGAGCCTGTCTGGTCTCCCCCAGCACAGGCTCTTGGCGTTTCAAGAGCTCGAAAAATTCCCGGCCACGGGGCCGATCGTGAGCGACGCTGTGTCATTCCAGCAGGGCAGGGGCCCGATGCCCCCCCGCACCTGCCCCGCTGGAATGGCATCCCGCTGACCGACCCTGAACCGGAGCCCGGGGCGCGCATGCCGCCGCCCCATTCCTCCAGGAGACCCGCATGTCCATGTTCAACAAAGTCAGCAAGACCTTCCGCTGGGGCCAGCATGACGTCACGCTCGAGACCGGCGAGATCGCCCGCCAGTCCGGCGGTGCCGTGCTCGTGAGCGTCGACGGCACCGTGGTGCTCGCCACCGTGGTCGCCAAGGCCGAGGCCAAGCCGGGCCAGGACTTCTTCCCCCTGACCGTCGACTACGTCGAGAAGACCTACGCCGCCGGCAAGATCCCCGGCAGCTTCTTCAAGCGCGAAGGCCGCCCCAGCGAGCTGGAGACCCTCACCAGCCGCCTGATCGACCGCCCGCTGCGTCCCCTGTTTCCGGACGGCTTCTTCAATGAAGTGCAGGTCATCGTCCACGTCGTGTCGCTGAACCCGGAAGTCGCCGCCGACATCCCGGCTCTGATCGGCTCCAGCGCCGCGCTGGCCATCAGCGGCATCCCCTTCAACGGCCCGATCGGCGCGGCCCGCGTTGGCTACCTGAACGGCGAGTACGTGCTCAACCCGAGCAAGGCCCAGATGGCCGAGTCCAAGATGGACCTGGTCGTCGCCGGCACCGAGGCCGCCGTGCTGATGGTCGAGTCGGAAGCCGACCAACTCAGCGAAGAGGTGATGCTCGGCGGCGTGGTCTTCGGCCACACCCAGGGCAAGGTCGCGATCGCCGCGATCAACGAGCTGGTCCGCGACGCCGGCAAGCCGGCCTGGGACTGGCAGCCGCCGGCCAAGGACGAGGCCTTCATCGCCAAGGTCACGGCCCTGGCCGAAGGCCCGCTGCGCGCGGCCTACCAGATCCGCTCCAAGCAGGCCCGCACCCAGGCCTGCCGCGAAGCCAACGCCGGCGTCTTCGCCGCGCTGAAGGCCGAGGGCGTCGAGTTCGACAAGGTCAAGGTCGACGGCCTGCTGTTCGACATCGAGGCCCGCATCGTGCGCGGCCAGATCCTGGCCGGCGAGCCGCGCATCGACGGCCGCGACACCCGCACCGTGCGCCCCATCGAGATCCGCACCGGCCTGCTGCCGCGCACCCACGGCTCGGCCCTGTTCACCCGCGGCGAGACCCAGGCCCTGGTGGTCGCAACCCTCGGCACCGACCGCGACGCCCAGCGCATCGACGCCCTGGCCGGCGAGTTCGAGGACCGCTTCATGCTGCACTACAACATGCCCCCCTTCGCCACCGGCGAGACGGGTCGTGTCGGCAGCCCCAAGCGCCGCGAGATCGGCCACGGCCGCCTGGCCAAGCGCGCCCTGGTGCCGGTGCTGCCGGCCAAGGACGAGTTCGCCTACGCGATGCGCGTGGTCTCGGAGATCACCGAGTCCAACGGCTCCTCGTCGATGGCCTCCGTCTGCGGCGGCTGCCTGGCGCTGATGGATGCCGGCGTGCCGCTGAAGGCGCACGTGGCCGGCATCGCCATGGGCCTGATCAAGGACGGCAACCGCTTCGCCGTGCTGACCGACATCCTGGGTGACGAGGACCACCTCGGCGACATGGACTTCAAGGTGGCCGGCACCACCGCCGGCGTGACCGCCCTGCAGATGGACATCAAGATCCAGGGCATTACCCAGGAGATCATGCAGGTCGCCCTGGCCCAGGCCAAGGAAGCCCGCCTGCACATCCTCGGCAAGATGACCGAAGCCGTGGCCGGCGCGAACACCGAGGTCTCGCAGTTCGCCCCGCGCCTCTACACCATGAAGATCAATCCGGAGAAGATCCGCGACGTGATCGGCAAGGGCGGCGCCACCATCCGCGCGCTGACCGAGGAGACCGGCACGACGATCGACATCGCCGAGGACGGCACGATCACCATCGCCTCGACCGACGGCGAGCGCGCCGAGTACGCCAAGAAGCGTATCGAGGAGATCACCGCCGAGGCCGAGGTCGGCAAGGTCTACGAGGGTCCGGTCACCAAGATCCTGGACTTCGGCGCCCTGGTCAACATCCTGCCGGGCAAGGACGGCCTGCTGCACATCAGCCAGATCGCGCATCAGCGCGTCGAGCGGGTTGAGGACTTCGTCAAGGAAGGCGACATCATCAAGGTCAAGGTGCTGGAGACCGACGAGAAGGGCCGCATCAAGCTCTCGCTCAAGGCCCTGCTCGAGAAGCCGGAAGGCTATGTCGAGCCCAGCTTCGAGGACCGTCCCCGCCGTGACCGCTTCGACCGCGATGGCCGTGGCGACCGCGGCCCGCGCCGCGAGCGTAGCGACCGCGGGGACCGTGGCGATCGCGGTGGCGAGCGTCCGGCCGAGGCCGCGCCGGCTTCCGAAGGCGGCGACTTCCAGAGCTGATCGCCCGGCCCGGGGGCGACCGCATCTTGCGGTTCGCCCGCCGTCCGGGCCCCGCCGTGCCGACTCCCATGAACGACGCGCCGATGACGCTGCCCACGCAGATGCCGGCCCTGGCCATCCGCGAGCCGGGCGGGCCGGAGGTGCTGACGCCCGTGCAGCGTAGCCTGCCGCAGCCGCAGGCAGGCGAGCTGCTGATCGAGGTCGCCGCCTCGGGCGTGAACCGCCCGGACGTGCTGCAGCGCAAGGGCCTCTACCCGCCGCCGCCGGGCGCCTCCGACCTGCCCGGTCTGGAGGTGGCCGGCCGCGTGGTGGGCGGCGACCCCGAAGCGCTGGCCGCACGCGGCCTGCGTCTGGGCCAGGCCGTGTGCGCGCTGACCCACGGCGGCGGCTACGCCCGCTACGCCGTGGCGCCGGCCGGCCAGGTGCTGCCGGTGCCGGCGGGCCTGAGCCTGATCGAGGCGGCCAGCCTGCCCGAGACCTGCTTCACCGTCTGGATCAACGCCATCGAGCGGGCCGCCCTGCAGCCCGGCGAGACGATCCTGATCCACGGCGGCAGCAGCGGCATCGGCGTGACGGCCATCCAGATCGCCAAGGCCCTGGGCGCGACCGTCTTCGTCACCGTGGGCGATGCCGTCAAGGCCGCCGCCTGCGTGGCCCTGGGGGCCGACGCGGCCATCGTCTACAAGACCCAGGACTTCGTCGACGAGACCCTGCGCCTGACCGGGGGCCGCGGCGTCGACGTGATCCTGGACATGGTGGCCGGCGACTACATCGAGCGTGGCCTGCGCTGCCTGGCCGAGGACGGCCGCCTGTCGGTCATCTCGCTGCAGGGCGGCAGCAAGGCGACCCTGGATGTCGGCCGCCTGCAGCGCCGCCGCCTCACCCTGACCGGCTCCACCCTGCGTCCGCGCACGGTCGAGTTCAAGGCCCGCGTCGCGGCTGCGCTGCAGGCCCGCGTGTGGCCGCTGATCGAGGCCGGCCGCATCCGTCCGGTCGTGCACCGCGTGCTGCCGGCGTCCGCCGCGGCCGAGGCCCATGCCCTGATGGAATCCAGCGCGCACATCGGCAAGATCGTGCTGGACTGGTCCGGCGCCGCCGCCTGAATTCTTTGAACCTTTCGAGGACCTCCCGATGAGCGAAACCCGACAGCCCCTCGTGGTCGGCAACTGGAAGATGCACGGCAGCCATGCCGTCAACGAGCAGCTGCTCGAAGCCCTCAAGGCGGCCGGCCCGCTGCCCGCCGAGGCGGCCGTCTGCGTGCCCTTTCCCTACCTGGCCCAGGCGGCCGAGCGCCTGGCGCGCAGCCCGATCGGCTGGGGTGCGCAGGACGTCTCGGTGCATGCGCAGGGCGCCTACACCGGCGAGGTCAGCGCCGCCATGCTGGCCGATTTCGGCAGCCGCTACGTGATCGTCGGTCACTCGGAGCGCCGCCAGTACCACGGCGAGGCCGACCAGCTCGTGGCCGACAAGGCCAAGGTCGCGCTGGCCAAGGGCATCACGCCCATCGTCTGCGTCGGCGAGACCCTGGCCCAGCGCGAGGCCGGCGAGACCGAGGCCGTGGTCAAGCGCCAGCTCTCGGCCGTGATCCACACCCTGGGGCCCTGCGTCGGCGAGATGGTCGTCGCCTACGAGCCCGTCTGGGCCATCGGCACCGGCCTGACCGCCAGCCCCGAACAGGCGCAGGCCGTGCACGCGCTGCTGCGCGCGCAGCTGGCCGCGGCCTCGCCGCGTGCCGGCCAGATGCGCCTGCTGTATGGCGGCAGCGTCAAGCCCGACAACGCCAAGATCCTCTTCGCCCAGGCCGACATCGACGGCGGCCTGATCGGCGGCGCCGCCCTGAAGGCCGAGGACTTCCTCGCCATCTGCCGTGCGGCGGCCTGAGGCGTCCGACTGATTCCTGGAGATTTCCGATCATGCAATTCCTGATGTCCCTGCTCCTCGTCGCCCAGCTGCTGTCGGCGCTGGCGATGATCGGCCTCGTGCTCATGCAGCACGGCAAGGGCGCCGACATGGGAGCGTCCTTCGGCGGGGGCGCATCCGGCAGCCTGTTCGGCGCCACCGGCAGCGCGAACTTCCTCTCGCGCACCACGGCCATCCTGGCCGCGGTCTTCTTCGCCTCGACCCTGGCCCTGGCCTACACCGGCAACCCCGGCTCGGGCGGCTCCGGCGCGAGCGTGCTGGAGCGCGTGGCCCCCGCGGCCAGCGCCGCGGCCGACGCCATCCCGGGCGCAGCCCCGGCGGCCAGCGTGGCGCCTCTGCCGGCCAGCCCGGCGGCCTCCCGCTGAGGCCGACCCCAGGGGCGCGCGCCGCGTCCGTGGGGCCTGTGTCAATTGACCGACAAGGCCTCTCGGGCGCAGCCGAATCCACGGGTTTTCACGGTAAGATTCAAGGCTGTTCAGCGAGCGATCCTCAAGCCAGCCGAGCAGCTTCCAAGCGCTTCGAAAAGAAGCCTCGGGCCGACGTGGTGAAATTGGTAGACACGCTATCTTGAGGGGGTAGTGGCGAAAGCTGTGCGAGTTCGAGTCTCGCCGTCGGCACCAAGAACAAGATTGACGCAGAGAGAGCCCCGCGGTCACGCCGCGGCAGGTCCGGGCAACCGGGCCGGGCAGAGCAGGCGCGCTGAGAGTGCAGCAAAGACCCCCACGGGGGTTCGTGCGGTGCCAGCGCGCTTTGTTTTGTGCGCTTCGACCCGACCACCTGACAGCAAGCCGACGCGAGCTCACGACCATGGACCTTCAAGAGTACCTCCCGGTCATCCTCTTCATCCTGGTCGGCGTGGGCGTGGGCGTGGCCCCCCAGGTGCTCGGTTTCCTGCTCGGCCCGCGCCGCCCTGGCGCGGCCAAGAACAGCCCCTACGAATGCGGCTTCGAGGCTTTCGAAGACGCGCGGATGAAGTTCGACGTGCGCTACTACCTGGTGGCCATCCTCTTCATCCTGTTCGACCTCGAGATCGCCTTCCTCTTTCCCTGGGCGGTCTCGCTGGCAGAAATCGGTGCGTCAGGCTTCTGGGCCATGATGATCTTCCTGGGCATCCTCGTCGTGGGCTTCGCCTACGAGTGGAAGAAGGGTGCCCTGGACTGGGAATGAGCGCAGCAGGACGTTGAGGCGATACGCGGAGCAGTCATGGGCATCGAAGGCGTTCTGAAAGAAGGCTTTGTCACCACCTCGGTCGACAAGCTGATCAACTGGTCGAAGACGGGTTCCCTGTGGCCGATGACCTTCGGCCTCGCATGCTGTGCGGTGGAGATGATGCATGCCGGTGCGGCACGCTACGACATCGACCGCTTCGGCATGCTCTTCCGGCCCAGTCCGCGGCAGAGCGATCTGATGATCGTGGCCGGCACCCTGTGCAACAAGATGGCGCCGGCGCTGCGCAAGGTCTACGACCAGATGGCCGAGCCGCGCTGGGTGCTGTCGATGGGCAGCTGCGCCAACGGCGGCGGCTACTACCACTACAGCTACAGCGTCGTGCGCGGCTGCGACCGCATCGTGCCGGTCGATGTCTACGTGCCGGGCTGCCCGCCGACGGCCGAGGCGCTGCTCTACGGCATCCTGCAGCTGCAGGCCAAGATCCGCCGCGAGAACACCATCGCCCGCTGAGGCCCTGTCCACCATGTCTCATCCCACCCTGGACACGCTGCAGGACGCGCTGAAGTCGGTGCTCGGCGACCGCCTGAGCTCGATCGTCTCCGACCGCGGCGAAGTCACCATCACCGTGCCGGCCGCCCGCCTGCTGGAAGCCGCCGGCCTGCTGCGCGACGCGCCGGCCCTGCGCTTCGAGCAGCTCATCGACCTCTGCGGCATGGACTACTCGCAGTACAAGGACGGCGCCTCGCCGCTGGCCGAAGGCCCGCGCTACGCCGTCGTCGTGCACCTGCTGTCGGTCAGCCTGAACCAGCGCGTGCGCCTGCGCGTGTTCTGCCCCGATGACGACCTGCCGCTGGTCGCCTCGCTCAATGGCATCTGGTCCTCGGCCAACTGGTTCGAGCGCGAGGCCTTCGACCTCTACGGCATCGTCTTCGACGGCCACGAGGACCTGCGTCGCATCCTCACGGACTACGGCTTCATCGGCCACCCCTTCCGCAAGGATTTCCCGACCCACGGTCACGTCGAGATGCGCTACGACCCCGAGCAGCAGCGCGTGATCTACCAGCCGGTGAGCATCGAGCTGCGCGAGATCACGCCCCGCATCGTCCGCGAGGACAAGTACGGCGGCCTGCACTGAACGGACCCGGCACGACCATGGCTGAGATCAAGAACTACACGCTGAACTTCGGTCCCCAGCACCCGGCGGCGCACGGCGTGCTGCGGCTGGTGCTCGAGCTCGACGGCGAAGTCATCCAGCGCGCCGACCCCCACATCGGCCTGCTGCACCGCGCCACCGAGAAGCTGGCCGAGTCGAAGACCTACATCCAGTCGCTGCCCTACATGGACCGGCTGGACTACGTCTCGATGATGTGCAACGAGCACGCCTACTGCCTGGCCATCGAGAAGCTCATGGGCATCGAGGTGCCCGAGCGCGCGCAGTACATCCGCGTGATGTTCAGCGAGATCACCCGGCTGCTCAACCACCTGCTCTGGCTGGGCTGCCACGGTCTCGACTGCGGCGCGATGAACATCCTCATCTACTGCTTCCGCGAGCGCGAGGACCTGTTCGACATGTACGAGGCGGTGTCGGGTGCGCGCATGCACGCGGCCTACTTCCGCCCGGGCGGCGTCTACCGCGACCTGCCGGACGTGATGCCCCAGTACCAGGCCAGCAAGGTCCGCAACGCGAAGACCATTGCCCGCCTGAACGAGAACCGCCAGGGTTCGCTGCTGGACTTCATCGACGACTTCACCCGCCGCTTCCCGGCCCTGGTGGACGAGTACGAGACCCTGCTGACCGACAACCGCATCTGGAAGCAGCGCACCGTCGGCATCGGCGTGGTCACGCCCGAGCGCGCGCTGAACCTGGGCTTCACCGGCGCGATGCTGCGTGGTTCGGGCATCGCCTGGGACCTGCGCAAGCAGCAGCCCTACGATGTCTACGACCGCATGGACTTCGACATCCCGGTCGGCAAGACCGGCGACTGCTACGACCGCTACCTGGTCCGCATCGAGGAGATGCGCCAGTCCAACCGCATCATCCAGCAGTGCGCGGCGTGGCTGCGCGCCGACTCGGCAAAGGGTGCGGGCCCGGTCATCACCGGCAACCACAAGGTGGCACCGCCGTCGCGGGTCGAGATGAAAAGCTCGATGGAAGAGCTGATCCACCACTTCAAGCTCTTCACCGAAGGCTTCCACGTGCCCGAAGGCGAGGCCTATGCCGCCGTTGAGCACCCCAAGGGCGAGTTCGGCATCTACCTGGTCAGCGACAGCGCCAACAAGCCCTACCGCCTGAAGATCCGCGCCCCCGGCTTCGCCCACCTCGCGGCGATGGACGAAATGTCGCGCGGCCACATGATCGCCGATGCCGTGGCCGTGATCGGCACGATGGACATCGTGTTCGGCGAGATCGACCGCTGACCCTGCACGAGACGAGCGCGATGAGCTTTTTCAGTGATGCCACGCTGGCCCGCTTCGAGCGCGAGGCCGCCAAGTACCCGCCCGAGCAGCGCCAGTCGGCCGTGATGGCCTGCCTGTCCATCATCCAGCAGGAGCAGGGCCACGTGAGCCAGGAGGCCGAGGTGGCGCTGGCCGCCGTGCTCGGCATGGCGCCGATCGCGGTGCACGAGGTCACGACCTTCTACAACATGTACAACCAGCAGCCGGTGGGCCGCTACAAGCTCAACGTCTGCACCAATCTGCCCTGCCAGCTGCGCGAGGGGCAGACCGCGCTGGACCACGTCTGCAAGCGCCTGGGCGTCGAGCCCTACGGCAGCACGGCCGACGGCGTGTTCACCGTGCAGCCCAGTGAATGCCTGGGCGCTTGCGCCGACGCGCCGGTGATGCTGGTCAACGACCGCGAGATGCTCAGCTTCATGCGCGAGGAGCGCCTGGACGAGCTGCTGGCGATGTGCGCGGCCGAGGCGGCCACCGCCAAGGCCGGTCAGTGAAGAGGGCCCCCTGATGAGCACGCTGGACCTGTCCAAGTTCAAGGCCACCGGCCTGGAAACCTGCTTCCACGGTCGCCACATCGAGCCGCAGATCTATGCCGGCCTGGATGGCGCGAACTGGCATCTGCAGGACTACGTGGCCCGCGGCGGCTATGTCGCGCTGCGCCGCATCCTCACCGGCCTGCTGCCCGACGGCACGCAGGGCGAGCCCATGACCCCCGAGCAGCTGATCGCCGAGGTCAAGGCCAGTGGCCTGCGCGGCCGCGGCGGCGCGGGCTTCCCGACCGGCCTGAAGTGGAGCTTCATGCCACGCGCCCTGCCGGTGCAGAAGTACCTCGTCTGCAACTCCGACGAGGGTGAGCCGGGCACCTGCAAGGACCGCGACATCCTGATGTTCAACCCCCATGCCGTGATCGAAGGCATGGCGATCGCGGCCTACGCGATGGGCATCAGCGTCGGCTACAACTACATCCACGGCGAGATCTTCGAGGTCTACGAGCGCTTCGAGGCCGCGCTGGAAGAAGCCCGCGCGGCCGGCTTCCTGGGCAGCAACATCCTCGGCAGCAGCCACAGCTTCCAGCTGCACGCCCACCACGGCTTCGGCGCCTACATCTGCGGCGAAGAGACTGCGCTGCTGGAATCGTTGGAAGGCAAGAAGGGCCAGCCGCGCTTCAAGCCGCCTTTCCCGGCGAGCTTCGGCCTCTACGGCAAGCCCACCACGATCAACAACACCGAGACCTTCGCGGCCGTGCCCTGGATCGTCCGCCACGGCGGCGAGGCCTACCTCAAGGTCGGCAAGCCCAACAACGGCGGCACCAAGATCTTCTCGATGGTCGGTGACGTCGAGCGCCCCGGCAACTACGAGGTGCCGATGGGCACCCCCTTCAGCAAGCTGCTGGAGCTGGCTGGCGGCGTCAAGGGCGGCAAGAAGCTCAAGGCCGTGATCCCCGGGGGCTCCTCGGCCCCGGTGCTGCCGGCGCACATCATGATGGACTGCACGATGGACTATGACTCCATCGCCAAGGCCGGCTCGATGCTGGGCTCGGGCGCGGTCATCGTGATGGACGAGACCCGCTGCATGGTCAAGAGCCTGCTGCGCCTGTCCTACTTCTACCAGCATGAGAGCTGCGGCCAGTGCACGCCCTGCCGCGAAGGCACGGGCTGGCTGTGGCGCATGGTCCAGCGCATCGAGCACGGCGAAGGCCGGCCCGAGGACCTGGCCATGCTGGACAACGTGGCCGAGAACATCATGGGCCGCACGATCTGCGCGCTCGGCGACGCGGCGGCCATGCCGGTCCGCGCGATGCTGAAGCACTTCCGCGACGAGTTCGCGTACCACATCGAGCACAAGACCTGCCAGGTCTCCGTGCCGGCCTGAGTCGACCGCGGCGCATCGCACCAAGAACATGGTTGAAATCGAACTCGACGGCCGCAAGGTCGAGGTGGCCGAAGGCAGCATGGTGATCCAGGCGGCCGAACGCAACGGCACCTACATCCCGCACTTCTGCTACCACAAGAAGCTGTCCGTGGCGGCCAACTGCCGCATGTGCCTGGTGGAGATCGAGAAGGCGCCCAAGCCCATGCCGGCCTGCGCGACCCCGGTCACCCAGGGCATGATCGTCCGCACCAAGAGCGACAAGGCCGTCAAGGCCCAGCAGTCGGTCATGGAGTTCCTGCTGATCAACCATCCGCTGGACTGCCCGATCTGCGACCAGGGCGGCGAATGCCAGCTGCAGGACCTGGCGGTGGGCTACGGCAAGTCGGCCTCGCGCTACGAGGAAGAAAAGCGCGTGGTCTTCCGCAAGGACGTCGGTCCGCTGATCTCCATGGAGGAGATGAGCCGCTGCATCCACTGCACCCGCTGCGTCCGCTTCGGCCAGGAAGTGGCCGGCGTGATGGAGCTGGGCATGATCCATCGCGGCGAGCACAGCGAGATCACCACGCTCAGCGGCGGCACCGTCGACAGCGAGCTCTCGGGCAACATGATCGACCTCTGCCCGGTCGGTGCGCTCACCAGCAAGCCCTTCCGCTACAGCGCCCGCACTTGGGAGCTGTCGCGCCGCAAGAGCGTGAGTCCGCATGACAGCACCGGCGCCAACCTCGTCGTGCAGGTCAAGGCCGGCCAGGTGCTGCGCGTGCTGCCGCTGGAGAACGACGCCGTCAACGAGTGCTGGATCGCCGACCGCGACCGCTTCAGCTACGAGGCCCTGAACAGCCCGTCCCGCCTGAAGCAGCCGATGATCAAGCAGGGCGGCGAGTGGCTGGCCACCGACTGGACCACCGCGCTCGAGTACGTCGCCAACGGTCTCAAGGGCGTGAAGGCCGAGCACGGCGCCGCCGCGATCGGCGCCCTGGCCAGCCCGCATGCCACCGTCGAGGAACTGCACCTGCTGGCCCAGCTGGTGCGCGGCCTGGGCAGCGACAACATCGACCACCGCCTGCGCCAGAGCGATGCCGCGCTGGCCGCGCCGGCCGGCCAGGCCCGTTGGCTGGGCCTGCCGATCGCCGAGCTGTCGAGCCTCGACACCGCCTTCGTCGTCGGCTCCTTCCTGCGCAAGGATCACCCGCTCTTCGCCCTGCGCCTGCGCCATGCCGCCGTGCGCGGCGCCGCCATCCATGGCCTGAACGGCGTGGCCGAGGACTGGGCCCTGCCCAGCGCCAGCCGCTGGGTCGCTGCCCCCTCGGACTGGGCTCAGGCCCTGGCCGGCGTGGCCGCCGCCATCGCCCAGGCTCAGGGCGTGAGCGCGCCCTTTGCCGTCAGCCCCTGCGCCCAGGCCCAGGCCGTGGCGGCCAGCCTGCTGTCGGGCCAGCGCAAGGCCGTGCTGCTCGGCAACGCGGCCACCCAGCACCCGCAAGCGGCTGCGCTGCTGGGCCTGGCCCGCTGGATCGCCGACCGCACCGGCGCCAAGCTCGGTCTGCTCGGCGAGGCGGCCAACAGCGTCGGCGCCCAGCTGGTCGGTGCGCAGCCCGCTGCGGACGGCCTGTCGGCTGCCGCCATGCTCGGCCACGCGCCCCGCAAGGCCCTGCTGCTGCTCAACACCGAGCCGGTGCTCGACGGCGCCGATGCCGCCGCGGCCCGTGCCGCGCTGTCGGCCGCGCAGATGGTCGTGTCCTTCTCGCCCTTCGCCGACGCGAACACCGAGTTCGCCGACGTGCTGCTGCCCATCGCCCCCTTCAGCGAGACCTCCGGCACCTTCGTGAACGCCGAAGGTCGCGTGCAGGGCTTCCATGGCGTGGTCAAGCCCCTGGCCGAGACCCGTCCGGCCTGGAAGGTGCTGCGCGTGCTCGGCACGATGCTGGGCCTGCCGGGCTTCGACGCCGAGAGCAGCGACGAGGTCAAGGCCGCCGCCCTCGGCGACCTGGCGACCCTGGCCGCCCGCCTCAGCAACGCCCAGCCGCTGCCGGCCAGCATCGGCACCGGCCCGCTGGCCGATGGCGGTCTGCAGCGCCTGCCCGAGGTGCCGATCTACGCCAGCGACAGCCTGGTCCGCCGCGCACCTGCGCTGCAGGCCACGGCCGATGGCCGCGCCCCGCGCGTCGGCCTGTCCTCTGCCACCTGGGCCGCGCTCGGTCTGCAGGACGGCGCCTCGGTCCGGGTCATCCAGGGGGCTGCCCGCGTCGTGCTGCCCGCCGAACGCGAAGCCACGCTGGCCGATGCCTGCGTCCGCCTGCCCGCAGGCCACGCCGACACCGCCGCCCTGGGCGCGATGAGCGGCACGGTCCGCGTCGAGAAGGCTTGAGGAAAGGCACCCCACCATGCTCGAACTCATGCAAAGCACCGGCAGCTCGCTCCTCGGGGGCGCGTGGCCGGTCGTCTGGACCCTGATCAAGATCGTCGCGCTGCTGCTGCCCCTGATGGGTTGCGTGGCCTACCTCACGCTGTGGGAGCGCAAGGCCATCGGCTGGTCGCAGATCCGTCCGGGTCCCAACCGGGTCGGCCCCTTCGGCCTGCTGACCCCGATCGCCGATGCGGTGAAGCTGATCTTCAAGGAGATCATCATCCCGACGGCGGCCAACAAGGGCCTGTTCTTCCTCGGCCCGATCATGACCATCATGCCGGCGCTGGCGGCCTGGGCGGTCGTGCCCTTCGGCCCGGAAGTGGCGCTGGCCAACATCAATGCCGGCCTGCTGTACCTGATGGCGATCATGTCGCTCGAGGTCTATGGCGTGATCATCGCCGGCTGGGCCTCGAACTCGAAGTACGCCTTCCTCGGTGCCATGCGGGCCTCGGCGCAGATGGTCAGCTACGAGATCGCGATGGGCTTCGCCCTGGTGATCGTGCTGATGATCTCGGGCTCGCTGAACATCAGCCAGATCGTGCTGAAGCAGGACGTCGGCCAGTTCGCCGACATGGGCCTCAACTTCCTGAGCTGGAACTGGCTGCCGCTCTTCCCCATCTTCATCGTCTACTTCATCTCCGGCCTGGCCGAGACGAATCGCCACCCCTTCGACGTGGTGGAAGGCGAATCGGAGATCGTGGCCGGCCACATGATCGAGTACTCCGGGATGTCGTTCGCGATGTTCTTCCTGGCCGAGTACGCGAACATGATCCTGGTGTCGATCCTGTCGGTCACGCTCTTCCTGGGCGGCTGGCTGCCCCCGATCGACAGCGCCTTCTTCAACGCCATCCCGGGCTGGATCTGGCTGGGCCTGAAGACCTTCGTCGTCGTGACGATGTTCCTGTGGGTCCGCGCCACCTTCCCGCGCTTCCGCTACGACCAGATCATGCGTCTGGGCTGGAAGATCTTCATCCCCGTGACCCTGGTCTGGCTGGTCGTCGTCGGCCTGTGGATGCAGTCGCCGTGGAACATCTGGAAGTAAGGGCGGCAACCCCATGAGCACCCTCGCATCGATCAAGGAATTCTTCGGCAGCTTCCTGCTGCTGGAGCTGTTCAAGGGCCTGAAGCTGACCGGCAAGCATTTCCTGTCGCCGACCATCACCGTTCAGTTCCCCGAAGAGAAGACCCCGCAGAGCCCGCGCTTCCGGGGCCTGCACGCCCTGCGCCGCTACGAGAACGGCGAGGAGCGCTGCATCGCCTGCAAGCTCTGCGAAGCGGTCTGCCCGGCCATGGCCATCACCATCGAGTCTGATGTGCGCGAGGACGGCAGCCGCCGCACCACGCGCTACGACATCGACCTGACCAAGTGCATCTTCTGCGGCTTCTGCGAGGAGAGCTGCCCGGTCGACTCGATCGTCGAGACGCACATCTTCGAATACCACGGCGAAAAGCGCGGCGACCTGTACTTCACCAAGGACATGCTGCTGGCGGTCGGTGACCGCTACGAGCCCGTGATCGCCGCCAACAAGGCCGCGGACGCGCCTTACCGCTGAAGACGAGGCCCGCCGCCGCCCTGCCATGACGATCCCCACCGCGCTCTTCTACCTCTTCGCGGCCGTGCTGCTGTTCGCAGCCTTCCGCGTCATCACCGCCCGCAGCTCGGTCCACGCCGCGCTCTACCTGGTGCTGGCCTTCTTCAACGCGTCCTGCGTCTGGATGCTGCTGGAGGCCGAGTTCCTCGCGATCACCCTCGTGCTGGTCTACGTCGGCGCGGTGATGGTGCTCTTCCTCTTCGTCGTGATGATGCTCGACGCCAACCTCGACCGCAGCCGGGCCGGCTTCTGGAAGCACGTGCCGCTGGCCGCCGGGGTGGGCGTGGTGATCGCCTTCGAGATGGCGGCCGTGCTGCTGGGCGGCTTCCGCCTCAGCGATGCGCCGGCACCCACGGCCGAGGCCCTGACGATGGGCAACACCAAGCTGCTCGGCCTGGCCATCTACACCGACTACCTCTATCCCCTGCAGATCGCGGCCGTGCTGCTGCTGGTGGCCATCATCGCCGCCATCGCGCTGACGCTGCGTCGCCGCAAGGACAGCCGCTACCTGAACCCCGGCCAGCAGGTCCGCGTGAAGAAGGCCGACCGCCTCAGCATCCTGAAGGTGGCCCCGACCGTGGCGACGCCGCCGTCCGACGCCCCGGCCTCCGGCCCCGAAGGAGCCGCACGATGACCCTCACCCTCGGCCACTACCTTTCGCTGGGTGCGATGCTGTTCGCCCTGTCGGTGATTGGCATCTTCCTGAACCGCAAGAACCTGATCGTGCTGCTGATGGCCATCGAGCTGATGCTGCTGGCGGTCAATCTGAACTTCGTCGCCTTCTCGCACTTCCTCGGCGACATGGCCGGCCAGGTCTTCGTGTTCTTCATCCTGACCGTCGCCGCCGCCGAGTCGGCCATCGGCTTGGCCATCCTCGTCGTGCTGTTCCGCAACCGCTCGACGATCGACGTCAACGAGCTGGACACGCTCAAGGGCTGAGTCCCTGACCCCGCCCACGAAGCCTCGACCACGATGTCCCAACTCTCCACCTCGATGCTCCTCGCGGTGCCGCTGGCCCCGCTGGCCGGTGCCGTGCTCGCCGGCCTGTTCGGCAAGACCATCGGCCGCCGCGGCGCCCATGTCGCGACCATCCTCGGCGTCGCGATCGCCTTCCTGATCTCGGCCTGGGTGTTCAAGCTCGTCGCCTTCGACGGCGCCCGCTACAACCAGACCATCTACCAGTGGATGACCCTGGGCAAGCTGGTCATGGAAGTCGGCTTCCTGGTCGACGGGCTCACCGCGATGATGATGTGCGTGGTGACCTTCGTGTCGCTGATGGTCCACATCTACACCATCGGCTACATGGAGGAGGACCCGGGCTACCAGCGTTTCTTCTCCTACATCTCGCTGTTCACCTTCAGCATGCTGATGCTGGTGATGAGCAACAACATGCTCCAGCTCTTCTTCGGCTGGGAAGCGGTGGGCCTGGTCAGCTACCTGCTGATCGGCTTCTGGTTCACCAAGCCGACGGCGATCTTCGCCAACATGAAGGCCTTCCTGGTCAACCGCGTCGGCGACTTCGGCTTCATCCTCGGCATCGGCCTGCTGCTGGCCTACACCGGCTCGCTGAACTACACCGAGGTGTTCGCCAAGAAGGACGAGCTCGCCGCGCTGGCCTTCCCGGGCACCGACTGGGCGCTGCTGAGCGTGGCCTGCATCTGCCTGTTCATCGGCGCCATGGGCAAGAGCGCGCAGTTCCCCCTGCACGTGTGGCTGCCCGACTCGATGGAGGGCCCGACGCCGATCTCCGCGCTGATCCACGCCGCCACCATGGTGACGGCCGGCATCTTCATGGTCGCGCGCTTCTCGCCGCTGTTCGAGCTGAGCGACACCGCGCTCAACTTCGTGATGGTGATCGGCTCGATCACGGCCCTGTTCATGGGCTTCCTCGGCATCATCCAGAACGACATCAAGCGCGTGGTTGCGTACTCGACGCTGTCCCAGCTCGGCTACATGACGGTGGCGCTCGGCGCCTCGGCCTACTCGGTGGCGGTCTTCCACCTGATGACCCACGCCTTCTTCAAGGCCCTGCTGTTCCTCGGCGCCGGCTCGGTCATCATCGGCATGCACCATGACCAGGACATCCGCAACATGGGTGGCCTGTGGAAGCGCATGCCGATCACCTGGATCACCTCGCTGCTGGGCTCGCTCGCGCTGATCGGCACGCCGCTGTTCTCGGGCTTCTACTCGAAGGACAGCATCATCCTGGCCGTCGAGGCCAGCCGCCTGCCGGCTGCGGGCTTCGCGCAGTTCGCCGTCATCGCCGGCGTCTTCGTCACCGCCTTCTACAGCTTCCGGATGTACTTCCTGGTCTTCCACGGCAAGGAGCACTTCCACCACAAGCCCTTCCCGGGCGAGCATGACCACCACGACGACGCGCACGGCCACCACGAGCCGCACGTGCCCCACGAGTCGCCCTGGGTCGTGACCCTGCCGCTGGTGCTGCTGGCGATCCCCTCGGTCGTGATCGGCTATCTCGCCATCGAGCCGATGCTCTTCGGCAGCTTCCTGGCCGACGCGATCACCATCGACGCCACCCGCCACCCGGCCCTGGCCGAGATGGCGCACCACTTCCACGGCGCCCTGGGCATGGCCCTGCACGGCCTGCAGACGCTGCCCTTCTGGCTGGCGCTGGGCGGGGTGGTGACGGCCTGGGTCTTTTACCTGAAGCTGCCGGCCATTCCGGCGGCCTTCGATGCCCGCCTCGGCGCGCTGCGCCGGGTGCTGGAGAACAAGTACTACATGGATGCGATCAACGAGAAGGTCTTCGCGGCAGGTGCCCGGGGCCTGGGTCGCAGCCTGTGGAAGGGCGGTGACGTGGCCTTCATCGACGGCTTGCTCGTCAACGGCCCCGCCCGTCTGGTCGGCTGGATCGCGCAGCGGGTTCGCACGCTCCAGACCGGTTTCATCTACCACTACGCGCTGGTGATGATCGTCGGCGTGTTCGTCCTGCTGACCTGGTTCGTGCGTTTCGGGCGCTGAGCGGGCAACACGAAGAAGAACATGGGAACCCTCTCGATTGCCATCTGGACCCCGATCGCCTTCGGCGTCCTCCTGCTCGCCTTCGGCCGCCAGGCCCAGGCGCATGTCGCGCGCTGGCTCGCGCTGGTCGGGGCCCTCGCCGGCCTGCTGGTGACGCTGCCGGTGCTCACCGGCTTCGACACCTCCACGGCGGCCATGCAGTTCGTCGAGAACCTGCCGTGGATCGCGCGCTTCAACGTGCGCTACCACCTCGGCATCGACGGCCTGTCGATGTGGTTCGTGCCGCTGACCGCCTTCATCACCGTGATCGTCGTGATCGCGGCCTGGGAGGTGGTCGAGGATCGGCCGCATCAGTACCTCGGCGCCTTCCTGATCCTCTCGGGCCTGCTGATCGGCGTGTTCACCGCGCTCGACGGCCTGCTGTTCTACGTGTTCTTTGAGGCCACGCTGATCCCGATGTACATCGTGATCGGCGTCTGGGGCGGCCCGCGCCGCGTCTATGCCGCCTTCAAGTTCTTCCTCTACACCCTGCTCGGCTCGCTGCTGATGCTGGTGGCGCTGATCTACCTGTACTACAAGTCGGGCGGCAGCTTCGCGATCCTCGACTGGCACAAGCTGCCGCTGCCGATGGACGCGCAGACCCTGCTGTTCTTCGCCTTCTTCGCGGCCTTCGCGGTGAAGGTGCCGATGTGGCCGGTGCACACCTGGCTGCCCGACGCCCACGTCGAGGCGCCCACCGGCGGCTCCGTGGTGCTGGCCGCGATCATGCTGAAGCTCGGTGCCTACGGCTTCCTGCGCTTTTCGCTGCCCATCACGCCCGACGCCAGCCAGGCCTGGGCCGGCCTGATCATCGGCCTGAGCCTGGTGGCCGTGCTCTACATCGGCGTCGTGGCCCTGGTGCAGGGCGACATGAAGAAGCTGGTCGCCTACTCGTCGATCGCGCACATGGGCTTCGTGACCCTGGGCTTCTTCCTCTTCGATCCCCTGGCCATGGCCGGCGGCATCGTGCAGATGGTCAGCCACGGCTTCGTCTCGGGCGCGATGTTCCTGTGCATCGGCGTGCTCTACGACCGCGTGCACAGCCGCGAGATCGCCAGCTACGGCGGCGTGGTCAACACCATGCCGAAGTTCGCGGCCTTCGCCGTGCTGTTCGCGATGGCCAACTGCGGCCTGCCGGGCACCGCCGGTTTCGTCGGCGAGTGGATGGTCATCCTCGGCGCGGTCAAGGTCGATTTCTGGATCGGCCTGCTCGCCGCGACCACCCTGATCTTCGGCGCCGCCTACACGCTGTGGATGGTCAAGCGCGTCTACTTCGGCGCCATTGCCAACGACGACGTCCGCGGCCTGAGCGACCTGAACGCCCGCGAATTCCTGATGCTGGGCGTGCTGGCCCTCGCCGTGCTGGCGATGGGTCTGTACCCCAAGCCCTTCACCGACGTGATGGACGTGTCGGTGGCCGAGCTGCTGCGTCACGTGGCCGTCTCCAAGCTGCCCTGAGCCGCCCCGGCCTGAACCCGATTCCCCGACGATGAACCCGATGAACTGGTCCGTCCTGAGCCCCGAGATCCTGCTGCTGGCGATGACCTGCCTCATCGCCCTGGCCGATCTCTTCGTGAGCTCGCCCCGGCGTGGTCTGACCCACGGCCTGTCGATGATTGCGCTGGCGGCCGTCGCGGCCCTGCACCTGCTGGGCTTCCAGCAGGGGCAGACGCAGTACGCCTTCGGCAACATGGTGGTGAGCGATCCGATGGGCCACCTGCTGGCCTTCTTCGCGGTCGTGGCCACCGCCGTGACGCTGATCTATGCGCGGCCCTACGCGGCCTCGCGCGAGATGCTCAAGGGCGAGCTGCACACCCTGGCGCTGTTCGCGCTGCTCGGCATCCTGGTGATGATCTCGGCCAACCATTTCCTGGTGATCTACCTGGGGCTGGAGCTGATGTCGCTGAGCCTGTACGCCCTGGTTGCGCTGCGCCGAGACCATGCGCCGGCCACCGAGGCGGCCATGAAGTATTTCGTGCTGGGCGCGCTCGCCAGCGGCTTCCTGCTCTACGGCCTGTCCATGCTCTACGGCGCGACCGGCGCGCTGGAGCTCGGCAAGGTGTTTGAAGCCATCGGCAGCGGCCAGATCAATGCGCAGGTGCTGGTCTTCGGCGTGGTCTTCATCGTCGCCGGCCTGGCCTTCAAGCTCGGTGTCGTGCCCTTCCACATGTGGGTGCCCGACGTCTACCAGGGCGCACCGACGGCCGTCACCCTGATGATCGCCGCCGCGCCCAAGCTGGCCGCCTTCGCCATCACCATCCGCCTGCTGGTCGAGGGCATGATCGGTCTCGGCAAGGACTGGCAGCAGATGCTGATGGTGCTGTCGGTATGCTCGCTGGTGCTGGGCAACCTGGCCGCCATCGCCCAGGACAACCTCAAGCGCCTGCTGGCCTATTCGACGATCTCGCAGCTCGGCTTCATGCTGCTCGGCCTGACGCCCACCCTGATCGCCGGCAACACCCTGTCGGCCGCCAATGGCTACAGCTCCTCGATGTTCTACCTGGTGGCCTATGTGCTCACCACGCTCGCCGGCTTCGGCGTGCTGCTGTCGCTGACCCACCGCGGCTTCGAGAGCGAACAGGTCAGCGACCTGGCCGGCCTGAACCGCCGCAGCCCGCTGATGGCCGGCATCATGGCCCTGGTGATGTTCTCGCTGGCCGGCATCCCGCCGACGGTGGGCTTCTACGCCAAGCTGGCCGTGCTGCAGTCGCTGGTGTCCACCAACGTGCCGCTCTACATCGGCCTGGCCATCGTCGCGGTGCTGCTGTCGCTGATCGGCGCCTACTACTACCTGCGCATCGTCAAGGTTATGTACTTCGACGCGCCGGCCGAGTCGGGCCCGGCCGCCGGCGAGCTGCCCCTGCTGCCCACCGAGGTCCGCGTGGTTCTGGGCCTCAACGCCCTGCTGGTGCTGGCCTTCGGCCTGCTGCCCGGGGGCCTGATGGCCTGGTGTGCCGACGCCATCCGCATGGCCCTGGCCACCTGAGCGGCCGCCCCGGACCGAGCCCCCGACGATGTCGCTCCATCTCGCGGTCTACCTGCTGATCGCGCTGGCCCTGGTCGGCGCGAACCTGCCCTTCCTCAGCCAGCGCCTGCTGCTGCTGGGCCCGCGCCGAGCGGACAAGGGCCTGGGCTGGCGCCTGCTGGAACTGCTCATCCTCTGCGCGCTGACCACGGCCCTGGGCTTCGTCCTGGAGGGGCAGATCGGCCAGCGCCATCCCCAGGGCTGGCCCTTCTACGCGGTCGTGCTCTGTCTCTTCCTGACCTTCGCCTTCCCCGGCTTCGTCTGGCGCCAGCTGCGTCGGCCGGGCTGAGGGCGCGGGTCGCCCACCGCCGACCCCTGGGCCTGCGATGACCGACAGCCTCCCGCCCGACGCCCACCTGCGCGAACAACCGCTCGACAGCCGCGAGGTCTACTGCGGCCACTTCCTGCATGTGCGCCGCGATCGCGTGCAACTGCCCGACGGTCAGGAGGCGGCCCGCGAGTACATCGTCCACCCTGGCGCGGTGATGATCGTGCCGCTGCTCGATGACGGTCGCCTCGTGGTGGAGCGACAGTGGCGCTACCCGCTGCACCGCGCCTTCATCGAGTTCCCGGCCGGCAAGCTCGATGCCGGCGAGCCGGTGCTGGCCTGCGCGATCCGCGAGCTGGCCGAGGAGACCGGCTACCGCGCTGCTGAATGGGCCCGCGCCGGCCTGCTGCACAACGCCATCGCCTACAGCAACGAGGGCATCGAGGTCTGGTTCGCGCGCGGGCTCCGCCTGGGCGAACGGCATCTGGACGAGGGCGAGTTCCTCGACGTGCAGACCACCACCCTGGAGGCCCTGGAGGACCAGGCTGCCCGCGGCGAGCTGACCGACGCCAAGACCCTGATCGGCATGCTCTGGCTGCGCCATTGGCGCGACGGCCGTTGGGCCTTGAACTGGCAGGCTGCCCCGTCCGGCCCGGATCACGCATCATCCGCGGCATGAAGGTTTTTGACCTGCAGTGCGAGCACGGCCACGGCTTCGAGGGCTGGTTCGCCTCCGAAGCCGACCATGCCGACCAGCAGGCGCGGGGCCTGATCGAGTGCCCGCTCTGCGGCAGCCCCCGGGTCGACAAGCGGCCCTCGGCGCCGCGCCTGAACCTGTCGGGCGTGCCGCGCGGCGCGTCCGCACCGCCGCCGGCGGTGCCGGCCCCGTCACCGCAGCCCACGCCCGAGCAGCAGAGCGTCGAGGCCCTCTGGATGCGCGCCGTGCGTCATGTGCTGGACCACACTGAGGATGTCGGCTCGCGCTTTGCCGACGAGGCCCGCCGCATCCATCACGGCGAGAGTCCGGCGCGCGGCATCCGCGGCCAGACCAGCGCCGAGGAGCGCCTGGCCCTGCGCGAGGAGGGCATCGAGGTCCACAGCCTGCCCCTCCCCGAGGCCCTTAAGGGCCCCACCCACTGAGGCAGCGCCGTCCGCCCGGCGGCCACCTTCTGCGCTCAGCCCGGCGGCAGCAGCCGCCCGGGGTTCATCAGGTTCTGAGGATCGAGCGCCTGCTTCAGGCGGCGCATCAGGGCCAGGGCGACCGGATCCTTGCGGCGGCCAAGCTCCTCGCACTTGAGCGCGCCGATGCCGTGTTCGGCCGAGAAGCTGCCGCCGGCGGCCTGCACCGCGTCGTGCACCAGGGCGTTCACCTGCGCCTCGTGGGCGCGCAGGAAGGCCGGCGCGTCGACACCGGCCGGCGCCTGCAGGTTGTGGTGCAGGTTGCCGTCGCCCAGGTGGCCGAAGCAGATCAGCATGCTGCCCGGGCAGGCGGCGGCCAGGGCCTGCGCATTGGCCTCGACGAAGGCCGGGATGCGCGACACCGGCAGCGCGATGTCGTGCTTGATGTTCAGCCCCGCCTCGGCCTGGGCCAGCGGGATGTGCTCGCGCAGCGCCCACAGGCTGCGCGACTGCGCCAGGCTGCCGGCCACCACCGCGTCGTCGATCGTCCCCTGTTCCAGTGCACCGGCCAGCAGGGCCTCGAAGCGTGCGGTGGCCCGGCGGGCGGCGGCTTCGCCCGGCTCGTCGGGGCTGCCGGCTTCGGACTGCTCGATCAGCACCGTCCAGGCCGGCCAGGCGCCGCCCGCGAAGGGGCGGGGCAGGGCGGGGAAGTGGCGGGCGACCAGGGCCAGCGCGGCCGCGTTCATCACCTCGAAGCCGGTCAGCGCGGCGCCCAGCGCGGCACGCGCCCGGCCGAGTAGGGCCACGGCCGCGGCCAGGCTGGCGCAGGCGGCCAGCGCGGTCGTCTGCGCGGCCGGCGCGGGGAAGAGCTTGAGCGTGGCCGCGGTCAGGATGCCCAGCGTGCCTTCGCTGCCGATGTAGAGGTCGCGCAGGTCGTAGCCCGTGTTGTCCTTGCGCAGGCCGCCCAGGCCGGACCACAGCTCGCCCTGCGGCGTGACGACCTCCAGGCCCAGGCAGAGCTCGCGCGCGTTGCCGTAGCGCAGCACCGCCGTGCCGCCGGCATTGCTGGCCAGGTTGCCGCCGAGGGTGCAGCTGCCTTCGGCCGCCAGGCTCAGGGGGAAGAGCAGGCCCTCGGCGGCCGCGGCCTGCTGCACAGTCTGCAGGATGCAGCCGGCCTCCACCGTCATCGTCAGGTTGGCCGCGTCGATCTGGCGGATGCGGTTGAGCCGCCCCAGGTTCAGCAGGATCTGCGTGCCGCTGGCATCGGGCACGCCGCCGCCGACCAGGCCGGTGTTGCCGCCCTGCGGCACCACGGCCACGCCGGCGGCCGCACAGGCCCGAACGACCGCGGCCACCTCCGCGGCATCGGCCGGCCGCACCAGGGCCAGGGGATGGCCGCGGTAGCGCTTGCGCCAGTCCACCGTCCAGGCCGAGAGGTCGGCCTCCCCGGGCCGCAGCACGTGGGCCGGGCCCAGGCGCTGGCGCAGGCGGTCCAGCAGCCCTTGCGCTGCATCGACGGCCATGGCCGTCGGGCTCAGGCCGCTGCGGCCGCGGCGTGCGCGCGGCCCAGGGCCAGGCGCTGGCGCACATGCAGCGCACAGGCGCAGAACAGCGCGATGCTCAGCACGATCTCCAGCCCCGCAAGCGCCTGGCTGGGGGCCGGGTCGCTCCAGGCGCGCACCACCCCTTCGGTGAAGTACAGCCACACCGCCAGGCTCAGCCAGCGGAAGGTGTAGAGCCGCTGCTTGAGCAGGCCGGGCAGGGCCAGCACCAGGGGCAGCACCTTGATGGCCAGGGTGCCGCGGCCGGTGGGCGCGAGCAGCAGCTCCCACAGCAGGCCCAGCGCGATCAGGGCCAGGAGAAGGCCGAGGGCGGCGGCGCGGCTCCGCGCAGCGGCCCGGGGCGTGGGGGCAGGGAGGAAGGACATGGCTGGCATGATGCCAGCATGGCTTCACCCCTTGCCCTGCGTCTGCTGGCCCTGCGCGAACGCGCGGCCGGGCTGGCCGAGATCCTCCAGCGCTGGCCCTGGCGCGACACCCTGGCCACCCTGGCCCAGCGCTTCCGCGAAGACCGCCTGGGCCTGACCGCCAGCAGCCTGACCTTCACCACCACCATCGCCCTGGTGCCGCTGATGACGGTGACCCTGGCGCTGTTCAACGCCTTTCCGGTCTTCGGCCCCTTCCGCCGCGCGCTGGAGAACCAGTTCCTGCAGGGCCTGGTGCCCGAGGGCATCGCCGGGCCGGTGCTGGAGAACCTGACCAAGTTCGCCCTCAAGGCCAACCGCCTGGGCACCCTGGGCCTGGTCATCCTGGTGATGACCGCGCTGTCGCTGATGCTCACCATCGACCGCACGCTCAACGCCCTGTGGCGCGTGCGCCAGCCCCGGCCCATCGCGCAGCGCGTGCTGGTCTACTGGGCCGCGGCCACCCTGGGGCCGCTGCTGGTCGGCATCAGCCTGTCGCTGACGTCCTACCTCATCGCGGCCGGGCAGGACTGGGTCTCGGTGCGGCCGGCGGGTGGCGTCGGCGTCCTGCTCGCCGGCCTGGAGTTCCTGATGGTCGGCGGCTTCGCGGCCGCGCTCTTCCACTACGTGCCCAACACCTCGGTGCGCTGGGCCCATGCCCTGGCCGGTGGCGCCTTCGTCGCCGTCGGGCTGGAAGTCGCCAAGGGCCTGCTGGGCTGGTACGTGGGCCAGGTGCCGGGCTACACGCGGGTGTACGGCGCCTTCGCGGCGCTGCCGATCTTCCTGATCTGGCTCTACATGGTGTGGCTGATCGTGCTGTTCGGTGCCGTCATCGCCGCCTATGCGCCCAGCCTGCAGATGCGGGTGCGGCGCCTGCCCGAGGGGCCGGGCTCGGCCTTCGAGCTGGCCCTGATGGTGCTGCGCCTGCTCGACGCCGCCCGCGGCCCCGCCGCCTCGCACGGCCTGGATGCCGCCACGCTGGCGCGCCGGCTGCGCCTGGACCCGCTGCAGCTCGAGCCCACGCTGGGCCTGCTGGTCACGCTGGACTGGATCGCCCGCCTCGACGAAGCCGAGCCGCCACGCTACGTGCTGCTCGTCGACCCCGCGCGCACCCCGGCCGCCCCCCTGATCGCCCAGACCCTGCTGGGCCGCGGCGAGGCCAGCGCGGCCTTCCGGCGCGCGGCCGGCCTCGACCGCCTGAGCCTGGCCGAGCTGATCGGCACGGGCGCGCTGCCCCAGGAAGATCCTGCCGGCAACCCGGGGGGATGACCCTTGCGCCCCCTGGGGCCTTGGTTATATTGACCCGACACGATCGGGCACGGCGCCCCAGGAGAACCACCGTGAAAGTCAGCGAAATTCTGCGGGTCAAGGGCTCCGCCCTCTACACCGTCTCCCCCGACGACAGCCTCCAGCGGGCGGCCCAGATGATGTCGGAGATGGACATCGGCTCGCTCGTGGTGATGGAGCACGGCGACGTGGCCGGCATGCTGACCTTCCGCGAACTGATCCAGGCGCTGATCGGCAACGGCGGCGCGCTTGGCAACACCATCGTCCGCACGGTGATGGACGACCACCCGCTGACCTGCACGCCCGAGACCGACATCGACGAAGTCCGCCGCATGATGCTGGGCCGCCACGCCCGCTACCTGCCGGTCATGGACGGCCGGGCCCTGCACGGCGTGATCTCCTTCCACGACGTGGCCAAGGCCGTCGTCGACAGCCAGGACTTCGAGAACCGCATGCTCAAGGCCTACATCCGCGACTGGCCCTCGGACCACGAGGCCGCCGCCCAGCAGCAGCAGTGAGCGGCCGGCCCGGCCGGCCGCGGGAGCGGTCGCCCGGGCCCCGGACGTGTCCGGCCCGGGCGCGGGCCCGCCCCCTCGGCGACAATCGCGCCCTTTCCCGCGACCCGTCCCGATCATGTCCGGCAGCACCCTCGGCCACCTCTTCCGCGTCACCACCTTCGGCGAAAGCCACGGTCCGGCCATCGGCTGCGTGATCGACGGCTGCCCGCCTGGCATGCCGCTGTCGGTCGAGGACATCCAGCCCGAGCTCGACCGCCGCCGTCCCGGCACCAGCCGGCATGTCACGCAGCGCCAGGAAGCCGACCAGGTCGAGATCCTGTCGGGCACCTACGAGGGTCTGACCACCGGCACCCCGAT
The DNA here is from genome assembly GCA_964433315.1 of uncultured Rubrivivax sp. Taxonomy (GTDB): domain Bacteria; phylum Pseudomonadota; class Gammaproteobacteria; order Burkholderiales; family Burkholderiaceae_C; genus Aquariibacter. The sequence continues at coordinate 3,627 of CAYSQO010000007.1, read as the reverse complement.
CGCCCTGCTGATCCGCAACACCGATCAGCGCAGCAAGGACTACGGCAACATCGTCCAGACCTTCCGCCCGGGCCACGCGGACTACACCTACCACCACAAGTACGGCCTGCGCGACCCGCGCGGCGGCGGCCGCAGCTCGGCCCGCCTGACCGCCCCGGTGGTGGCCGCCGGCGCCGTGGCCCGCAAGTGGCTGGCCCAGCATCACGGCGTGAGCCTGCGTGGCGGCATGGCCGCCCTGGGGCCGATCGACATCGCCTTCGAGGGCTGGGAGCACGTGCCCAACAACCCCTTCTTCGCCCCCAACACGAGCCAGATCGAGGCGCTGGAAGCCCACATGGACGCGCTGCGCAAGGCCGGCGATTCCTGCGGCGCGCGCATCGTCGTCGAGGCCCGGGGCGTGCCGCCGGGCTGGGGTGAGCCGCTCTTCGACAAGCTCGACGCCGACATCGCCCACGCGATGATGGGTCTCAACGCCGTCAAGGGCGTGGAGATCGGCGCCGGCTTCGCTTGCGTCGCCCAGCCGGGCAGCGTGCACGGCGATGAGCTCACACCCCAGGGCTTCCTCAGCAACCACGCCGGCGGCGTGCTGGGCGGCATCAGCAGCGGGCAGGACCTGCGGGTGTCCATCGCCATCAAGCCCACCAGCTCCATCCGCATCCCGCGCCAGTCCATCGACCTGGCGGGCCAGCCGGTCACGGTCGAGACCTTCGGCCGCCACGACCCCTGCGTCGGCATCCGTGCCACGCCGATTGCCGAGGCCCTGCTCGCCCTGGTCCTCATCGACCACGCGCTGCGCCATCGCGCCCAGTGCGGCGATGTGCAGGTGGCCACCCCCGCCATCCCCGCCGAGGCGGCCTGAGCCATGGCCGGCCCCACCCCCGATTTCTGGCAGGACCGCTTCCAGACCCGGCAGACTGGCTGGGACCGCGGCGCCCCCAGTCCGCAGCTGCTCGAGTGGCTGGACCGCGGCGAACTGCAGCCCTGCCGCATCGCCGTGCCCGGCTGCGGCAAGGGCTGGGAGGTGGCCGAGCTGGCCCGCCGCGGCTTCGACGTGACCGGGCTGGACTACACCCCTGCCGCCGTCGAGCACAGCCTTGCCCTGTGCGCCCAGCAGGGGCTGAAGGCCCGCATCGTCCAGGCGGACGTGCTGCAGCATCAGCCCGAGGCCCCCTTCGACGCCATCTACGAGCAGACCTGCCTCTGTGCGCTGCACCCCGAGCACTGGCAGCCCTATGCCGAGCAGCTGCACCGCTGGCTGCGCCCGGGCGGGCAGCTGGCCGTGCTGTTCATGCAGGTGCCCCATCCCGAGGCCCTCGCGAGCGGCCTGATCCAGGGGCCGCCCTACCACTGCGACATCCACGGCATGCGTGCCCTGCTGCCTGAGGCGCGCTGGCAGTGGCCCAAGCCGCCCTATGCCGCCGTACCCCATCCCAACCGGGGGCATGAGCTTGCGGTGGTGCTGAGGCGCCGCTGAGCACTGCGGTCCGCCGCGCGCCCTGCGCGTGACGGGCCGGCCTGTGCCGCCGACCTGGGCGGGTGAGCCATGCCCCGGCTCCGGGGGCTGTCCGGAGCTTGGCCCCAGGGGCCGCCCGAAGTTGCGTCGCGTGCAGCCCCGGGCCGGCTGTGCCCGGGTCGCGTCGTGCCCGGTCCGGGGCCGGCGGCTGGGTGTGACTCGGCGTGCCGCACGGCTGCGCAAGGCCCGGATGCGCCCGCAGGCCTGCGGGCGGCCTGCGTCAGGGCATGGCGAGGCAGGTGAGCGCCCGACCCCGATCGCCCCTAGCATCCGCCCACCATCCCATCCCCGGAGCCCCCCGCATGCGTCAGCCCGCCACCTACCTCGCCGCCAGCCTGCTGGCCAGTCTGGCCCTGGACACCCAGGCCCAGGTTGACCCCGTGCGCATGGTCGATGCCTTCGAGGCCACCAACGGCAAGTTCGAGGGCTTCCGCCGCTCGGGCGCCAAGGGCGTCTGCGCGACCGGCGAATTCGTTGGCAGCGCCGAGGGCCGTGCCCTGTCCACGGCCTCGGCCTTCAGCGGCAAGCCGGTGCCGGTGATCGTGCGCTTCTCGGTCGGCGGGGCCAACCCCAAGGCCGCCGACAACGGCAAGGGCCAGCGCAACATGGCGCTGCAGTTCAACCTGCCCGGCGGCGAGACCTGGCAGATGGGCAACATCAACGCGCCCATCTTCGGTGCCTCCAGCCCCGAGCAGCTGCTGGGCCGTGTCGAATCGCTGCGCCCGGACCCGGCCACCAAGGCCGCCGACCCGGCCAAGGTCAAGGCCTTTGCCGACGCCAACCCCGAGGTGCTGCTGCAAGGCAAGTACTTCGCCAGCCAGCCCGTGCCGGCCAGCTTCGCGGCGCAGAACTACTGGGGCGTGCACGCCTTCGGCTTCGTCAACGCCCGCGGCGAGACGCAGTGGGGCAAGTGGGTCTTCGAGCCGGTCGGCGGCGTGCAGGGCCTGAGCGACGACGAGGCCAAGGCCAAGGGCCCGAGCTTCCTCTTCGACGAGCTGCGCACCCGCGTCGCCGCTGGTCAGGTGGCCTTCCGCTTCACCCTGGAGCTGGCCCAGCCCGGCGACCGCCTGGACAGCGCCACCGTGCCGCTGCCTGAGGGCCGAGCCAAGGTCAACCTCGGCCAGCTCAAGGTCACCGCCGTGGCGCCGGATGCCGGCGGCGACTGCTTGGCCCTGACCTTCAACCCCATGGTCCTGCCCCAGGGCGTGCAAGCCTCGGCCGATCCGATGCTGGCCGGCCGGGCCGCTCCCTACGGCGTCTCGCTGGGTCGCCGCCTGGGCGAGGGCGCGAAGCAGTGAGGCTGCCGCACGGCCGTGTCCGGGTGCCCCGGTACCTCAGCGTGCGGCCGCCAGCGCCTTCTCGATCGCCTGGACCAGGGGTTCGCTGCTGGGGCTGGTCATGCTGCCCCAGTGCGCCAGGGCCTTGCCGTCGCGCCCCACCAGGTACTTGTTGAAGTTCCAGCTCGGTTGCTTGCCCGTGGCCTGCGCCAGCTGACGGAACAGCGGCTGGGCATCGGCGCCCCGCACCGGCCCCGTGGCGAACATCGGAAAGCGCACCCCGTAGGTGTTGTGGCAGACCTCGAAGGTCTTGGCCGCGTCCTTGTCCTCCTGGCGGAAGTCGCCGCTCGGAAAGCCCAGCACCACCAGGCCCCGCGCGGCGTAGCGCGCGTTGAGCGCCTCCAGGCCTTCGAACTGCGAGGTGAAGCCGCAGTAGCTGGCCGTGTTCACCACCAGCAGCACCTTGCCGGCGTACTGGCAAAGGTTCTGGGGCGCTTCATCCTGCAGGCGCGGCACCGTGTGATTGAGCAGCGCCGGGCAGGCCGCGGGCGCAGGCGGGGTCTGTGCGGCGGCGGGTGCCGCGGAACCCAGGCCCAGGACCAGGCTGAGGACTAGACCCGAGACGGACAGGAGGGGCGAGGCCATGGCGATCAATCCGCAAAGGCCGGGCGGGCTGCCCGGCGAGGCGCGCATGATCCCGCAGCCCGGCTGCCTCTGTCGGACCCCCAAAGCAAAAGCCCCAGCCGTTGCCGACTGGGGCTTTTGGGTGGCTTGCAAAGCAAGCTTTTTTGGCTCCCCGACCTGGGCTCGAACCAGGGACCTACGGATTAACAGTCC
>CAYSQO010000006.1:60745-62873 GCA_964433315.1 uncultured Rubrivivax sp. | reverse complement strand
CCCCAGGCCAGATGGGGCGAGAGGCGCGAGCAGGCCTCGGCCCCCAGTATCGGCCCCGACATGGCCGCGCGGTAGGGCCGGCCGCGGGCGTGCAGGAAGCTGTGCAGCAGGGCCAGGCCCTCGCTGCGGCCACCGCGCTGGCGGGCCGGCGGCGGCGCGGCCCCGCCGAAGTCGGCGGCACCGGGCGGCGCGGCGTCGGCCTGCGGCGGCTCCGCGGCTTGCAGGCGCGCGGGGGGATCCAGCGGCGGCGGGCCCATGCGGGCCATCCACAGGCGCGACCACTGATCGCGGCTCTTCAGGCGGCGCACCACGCCGTTGGAAGGCAGCTCGGTCCAGCGTACGCCCTGGGCGCGGCACCAGGCGGCCACGCGGCGGTCGCGGTCGAAGGTCCAGGCGTTGCCGGTCTCCTCGTGGCTCCACAGGGCGAAGCGGCCGTGGCGGGCGAGGAGGGCTTCGAGCGCGCCTTCCACCTCGCCCGGCCAGCGCCACAGGGCGCCGCCCAGGGTGTGCAGGGCGGCGTCCAGCTCGCGCAGGCTGTCCTCGGCGAAGGCCCAGTGGAAGACCGAGGCATCGTCCAGCGCCCAGCGCGCGGGCTCCTCGGCCCAGAGGGCGAGCACCGGGCCGGCCGCCGCGGCACGGACCAGCGGCGCATGGTCGTGCACGCGCAGGTCGCGCTTGAACCACAGCACTTGGACGGGGGCAGCCGGCATGGCCTGCAGTGTGGCGGCCGATCCGCCGGGGCGCCGGTGCGGGGGCTTGGGCGGCTGGGGTGCCCGCCGCCGGCTCAGGCCGTGAGCAGCTGCTCCAGGCGCTGCTCGCGCAGGCCGTAGAAGCGCTTGATCTCGGCGATCTGCGCCAGCAGCTCGGGCCGGCGTGCCGCCAGGGCCGCGGCCGCCGCGCCGCGGGCCTTCACCGCCAGGATCATCTTGTTCTTGGCCGTGTGCTCCAGGGCGATGAACTCGAAGACCTGGGTGCGGTAGCCCTGGCTCTCCAGCAGCAGGGCGCGCAGGGCGTCGGTGACCATCTCGGCCTCCTGGCCGAGGTGGATGCCGTGCTGCAGCATGGGCCGCAGCACCGGCGGCAGCTGCATCTGCGGGCGCAGCTCCTTGTGGCAGCAGGGCGAGCTGAGGATGACGCGCGCGCCGCTGCGCAGGCCCACGTGCAGGGCGTGGTCGGTGGCGATGTCGCAGGCGTGCAGGGCGATCATCACGTCCAGCGGCTGCACGGGCTGGCTGCGCACATCGCCCTGCTCGAAGCGCAGGCCCTGCAGCTGCGCGTCGGCGATCAGGGCATTGCCCAGGCGCACCATGTCCTCGCGCAGCTCCAGGCCGGTGACGCGGGGCTGCAGGCCCTGGCGCTGCAGCCAGTCGTGCACGGCGAAGGTGAGGTAGCCCTTGCCGGCGCCGAAGTCCGCCACCCGGACGGGGCCCGGGGCCTGCAGGCCCGCCTCCTCGACGGCGCCAGCCAGGATCTCGACGAAGCGGTTGATCTGCTTCCACTTGCGCGCCATGGCGGGCACCAGGGCCGGCTCGCCGTGGACGAGGTGCGTCAGGCCCAGGCCGCGCCAGAGGGCGTCGCCCAGGGCCAGGGGACGGACCTTGGCCTGGTCGTGGCCGGCCGCCGGGGCGGGGCCCGCGGGCGCCGGGACGGCCCCGGGCGGCGCCTCGTCCGCCGGCTCGATGCGGCTGCGGCGCAGGCTCTCGCGGCCCTTGCGGCTCACGGCGAACTGCAGCTCCTCGGTGGCGGTGTGCAGGTGGGCGTTGCGAAAGCGCGTGCCGAGCAGCGCGGCCAGCTCGGCCAGGCCGGCCTCGGGGGCATGGTTCTTGGTGACGTCCTTGCTGCGGTGGCGCCACAGGAAGCTCAGCGCCGGCTCGCCGCGCAGCAGCAGGGCGCGCACGGTCAGGCGCTCCACGGCCTCGGGGTCGTCCCCGGCCGCCCCCACCGGGGCCGAGAGCAGCAGCTTGCGGAACTGGCCCGAGGCCAGCACCGCGCGCAGCACGTGCAGGAAGCGCTCGCGCGGCGGCGCATCAGCCGCGGGCGGCGGGTTCAGCAGGGCGGTGAACAGCGGGACGGTCGTCATCGGCGCGGATTGTCGGCCCGCGCCGGCCACGGTCCGGGAGGCCGCCGC
>CAYSQO010000006.1:0-60645 GCA_964433315.1 uncultured Rubrivivax sp. | reverse complement strand
TCGTCATCGGCGCGGATTGTCGGCCCGCGCCGGCCACGGTCCGGGAGGCCGCCGCGCCCGCCCGCCACCCCTGCCGGCGGCCATGCCCGACACTGCCGCTCTCCCCGGCCCCGGCCGCCCGCGCGGCCCGGAGCCCCCGCCCCTGCCCCCGCCCGCCATGCGCTCTGCCCTCTTCGTGGATTTCGACAACGTCTACACCGGCCTCAGCCGGCTGGGCCCGAGCTATGCCGAGGCCTTCGCCCGCCAGCCCACCCGCTGGCTCGACTGGCTCGTGCAGACCCTGGCGCGGCCGCCGGGCGCCGAGGGCAGCTCGCAGCGGCGCATCCTGGTGCGGCGCTGCTACCTGAACCCCGAGCCCTACAAGCGCTTCCGCATCGGCTTCAGCCGCGCCGGCTTCGAGATCGTCGACTGCCCGCCCATGACCGCCGCCGGCAAGACCAGCACCGACATCCACATGGTGCTGGACATCATCGACGTGCTGCAGTCGGCGACCCGCTACGACGAGTTCATCGTCTTCTCCGCCGATGCCGACTTCACCCCCGTGCTGCGCAAGCTGCGCCGCGAGGACCGCCGCACCACCGTCTTCGCGGCCGGCGCCACCTCGGCGTCCTACGACGCCTCGGCCGACCTGATCATCGATTCGGAAGCCTTCCTGCGCGAGGCCCTGGGCGTGCAGGACGGCGAGCCTGACCTGGCCGCCAGCGCCCAGGACAGCCTGATCGCCCAGGCCGAGGCGGTGGTCTGGCGGCAGATGGAGCGCAGCGAGCAGCCCCTGCCGCTGCCCGCCCTGACCAAGGCCCTGGCCGTGCAGGTGCCCGAGCTGCCGCTGAGCGACTGGGCCGGCAAGGGCACCTTCCTGGCCCTGCTGAAGAGCCTGTCCATCGAGCCGCTGCGCATCGACCGCGAGCTCAACGCCCTGGTCGACCCCCGCCGCCTCAAGCGCCCGGCGGCCCCGCCCGCCGGCCCGGTCCGCGACGACGCGGCCACCCTGCGTGCGCGGGTCAGCCCCCTGCTCGACGCCATCGGCCTGCCGCCGCTGGGCCCCGGGCTCTACCGCGCCCAGATCGAAGGCCTGGTCCGCGGCCTGGCGCAGCCGCCCTACAGCCTGGGCGCGGTCAGCCAGGCCATGCTGGAGCACTGCCAGCGCCTGAACCTGCCCCTCAGCCGCGACGCCTGCCTGCGCCTGCTGCGCACCCTGGTCTTCCACGGCTTCCAGCCTGAGGCCGGGCCCTACGGCTTCGACGACCTGGTGGCGCTCACCTGCGGTGTCGTCCTGAGCGCCTGCGCCCGCGAGGGTGTCAAGGTGGACGACGGCGACCGCCTGGCGCTGCTGAACTGGATGAGCGCGGAGGCCTGAAAGGCCGGGGCCGCGGGGCCCCGACCGGGCGGAAAGCGGGCGGCCGCCGCCCCTCAATGCGCCTCGTCCCAGTTCCGCCCCACGCCCGGCTCGGCCAGCAGGGGCACGGCCAGTTGCGCGACGCCGGCCATGCGGGCGGGGACTTCGGCCCTGACCCAGTCCAGCTCGGCCTCGGGCACTTCCAGCACCAGTTCGTCGTGCACCTGCATGACCATGCGGCTGGCGCGGCCCTCGGCGTCGAGCTGGTCCTGCACGGCCACCATGGCCAGCTTGATCAGGTCGGCCGCGGTGCCCTGCATGGGCGCGTTGATGGCCTGGCGTTCGGCGGCGGTGCGGCGCGGGCCGTTGCCGCCGCGGATCTCGGGCAGGTGCACGCGGCGGCCGAAGAAGGTCTCGACATAGCCCTGGGCGCGGGCCTGCTCGCGGATGCTGTCCATGTAGCGCTTGACGCCGGCGAAGCGGTCGAAGTAGCGCTCAATGTAGTCCTTGGCGGCCTTCTGCTCGATGCCCAGGGCGCTGGCCAGGCCGAAGGCGCCCATGCCGTAAATGAGGCCGAAGTTGATGGTCTTGGCGTAGCGGCGCTGCTCCGCGCTGACCTGGTCGACGGGCAGGCCGAACACCTCGGACGCGGTGGCGCGGTGCACGTCCAGGCCCTGCTCGAAGGCGCGGATCAGGGCCGGGTCGCCGCTGAGGTGGGCCATGATGCGCAGCTCGATCTGCGAGTAGTCGCAGCTCACCAGCACATGCCCCGGCGGGGCGATGAAGGCCTCGCGGATGCGGCGGCCCTCGGCGGTGCGGATGGGGATGTTCTGCAGGTTGGGGTCGCTGCTGGCCAGGCGGCCGGTGACGGCCACGGCCTGGGCATAGTGGGTGTGCACGCGGCCGGTGGCGGGGTTGACCATGCCGGGCAGCTTGTCGGTGTAGGTGCCCTTGAGCTTGGCCAGGCTGCGGTGGGCCAGGATGGTGGCCGGCAGCGGGTGGTCGGCGGCCAGCTTCTCCAGCACCTCCTCGTCGGTGGAGGGGGCGCCGCTGGCGGTCTTCTTGAGCACCGGCAGCTTCTGCTGGTTGAAGAGGATCTCGCCGATCTGCTTGGGGCTGCCGAGGTTGAAGGGCTGGCCGGCCAGCTCGTAGGCCTTGGCCTCCAGGGCCAGCATGCGTTCGGCCAGTTCGCGGCTCTGCTGGCCGAGCAGGGCGCTGTCGATCAGCACGCCGTGGCGCTCGATGCGCTGCAGCACGCGCGAGGCCGGCAGCTCGATGTCCTCATAGACCGCGCGCAGCCGCGGCGCGTGCTGGAGCTGCGGCCACAGCACCTGGTGGACGTGCAGCGTCATGTCGCTGTCCTCGCCCGAGTAGCGGGTGGCGGTGTCCAGGTCGACCTGGGCGAAGGGTATCTGCTGCGCGCCCTTGCCCGCGACCTGCTCGTAGCTCAGGCCCGTGCGGTTGAGGTGGCGGCTGGCCAGGCTCTCCAGGCTGTGGGCCTTGTGGGCTTCGAGCACATAGCTCTGCAGCAGGGTGTCATGCGCATAGCCGGCCACGGTGATGCCGTGGTTGGCAAAGACATGCTGGTCGTACTTGATGTGCTGGCCCAGCTTGGCGCGGGCCGGGTCCTCCAGCCAGGGGCGCAGGCGGGCCAGCACCTCCTCCAGGGGCAGCTGGTCGGGCGCGCCGGGGTAGTCGTGGGCCAGGGGGATGTAGCAGGCCTCGCCCGGCTGCACGCTGAAGGACAGGCCGACGATGCGGGCCCGCAGGCTGTCGAGGCTGTCGGTCTCGGTGTCCAGCGCGACCAGCTCGGCCGCCTGGAGGCGGGTGAACCAGCGCTCGAAGGCGTCCCAGCGGGTGATGCACTCGTGCACCGGCGTGCCGATGGGCGGGACCTCGGGCACCCAGTCGGCGGCGTCGGCCGCGGGAGGCGTGGACGGGCTGGCCTGGCCTTCCCCCTCGGCGGGTGCCGCAGCGGGCGAGGCCGCCGCCGCGGCCGGCAGCTCAATGCCCAGCTCGCCAGCCAGTTCCTTGCCCCAGGTCCTGAAGCCGTGGCGGGCGTAGAAGTCGAGCAGGGCCTCGGCCGGCGCGTCCTGCCAGACCAGGCCGTCCCAGGCGGGCCAGCCGGGCAGGCTGGGCGCCAGGTCGCAGTCGCACTTGACGGTGACCAGGGTGCGGGCGGTGGGCAGCCAGTCCAGGGCCTCGCGCAGCTTCTCGCCGGCCACGCCCTTGATGGCGGCGGCCGCGGCGATGACGCCGTCGAGCGAGCCGTGCTCGCCGATCCACTTGGCCGCCGTCTTGGGGCCGACCTTCTCGACGCCGGGCACGTTGTCCACCGCATCGCCCATGAGCGTCAGGTAGTCGACGATGCGCTCGGGCGGCACGCCGAACTTGGCCTGCACGCCGGCCGGGTCCAGGCGTTCGCCGCTCATGGTGTTGATCAGGCTGACGTGGGCGTCGACGAGCTGGGCCAGGTCCTTGTCACCGGTGGAGATGACGACCGTCTCGCCGCGCGCCGCGGCGGCGCGGGCCAGGGTGCCGATGACGTCGTCGGCCTCGATGCCCGGCTGCACGATCACCGGCCAGCCCAGCAGGCGAACCACCTCGTGGATGGGCGCGATCTGCGCGGCCAGGTCCTCGGGCATGGCGCTGCGCTGGGCCTTGTAGGCGGGGTAGAGCGCGTCGCGGAAGGTCGGGCCGGGGGCGTCGAAGACGCAGGCGGCGTGGGCGGCGGGAAACTGCTCGCGCAGGCGCTTGAGCATGGCGACCATGCCGTGCACGGCCCCGGTGGGGCGGCTGCCGGGGCCGCGCAGGTCCGGCAGGGCGTGGTAGGCGCGGTAGAGGTAGCTGGAGCCGTCGACCAGCAGCAGGGAGGTGCTCATCCGGGCATTGTCGATGCCGCACCGTGGCGGGGGGCCGCCGGGGCGGCTCCTACAATCCGGGCCATGCACGCCCACCCCCACCCCACCCGCCGTTCGTCCGCCCCGCTGCCGGCCGGCCCGGGCCGGGTGACGATGCACCGGCTCCGCCCGGGCCTGTTCGCGGCCCTGCTTGTGCCGACCCTGCTTGTGCCGACCCTGCTGCTGCCGGCCCCGGCCCAGGCCGCCGACCTGAGCGCCCCGCCGCGCCTGGCCGAGCGGCCGGCCGCCGCCGCCCCGGCGCCTGCGGCGGCCCCCGCCCCGGCCCCGGCGCTGCGCCACCGCGTGACGCGGGCCAGCCCGGGCGACAGCGACACCGGCCCGACCGGTGACCGCCGCGAACCCCGCATCGAGCGCCGCGTCGTCGAGGACGATGCCGCCCGCATCGAGGAGCTGCGCGTGCGCGGCGCCGTGCAGCGCATGACCGTCACGCCCAAGGGCGGCGGCCCGATCCAGCAGCCCTACGAGATCCAGCCGACCGACGCCGGCCGCGATTTCGGCGAAGGCCCCAGCCTCAGCCGCACCGGCGGCCAGCGCACCTGGCGCGTCCTCTCCTTCTGAGCGGCGCCGCGCGCGCCGCCCGGACCGTTTCTGTCCCCGTTCCCAGGACCTGCCACGCATGGCCGTGTTCACCGAGGTCGGCTTCGACGCCGCCGCCGCGCTCATCGCCCGTCTCGGGCTCGGCCGGCTCACCGAGCTGCAGCCCATTGCCGCAGGCATCGAGAACACCAACTACTTCGTCGTCAGCGAGCGCGACGGGCAGCGGCTCGACCATGTGCTGACCGTCTTCGAGCGCCTGAGCGCCGAGCAGCTGCCCTTCTACCTGGAGCTGATGCGCCACCTCGCGCGCCGCGGCCTGCCGGTGCCCGCGCCCCAGGCCGACCCCGAGGGCCGCATCCTGCTGAGCCTGGCCGGCAAGCCGGCCGCCGTGGTCGACCGCCTGCGCGGCAAGAGCGTGATGGCACCCCAGGCCCTGCACTGCGCCCAGCTCGGCACGCTGCTGGCCCGCATGCACGGCGCGGTGCAGGACTTCCCGCTGCAGCAGCCCAACCTGCGCGGCCTGGCCTGGTGGGAAGCCACCGTGCCGCTGGTGCGGCCGCACCTGGCGCCCGACCAGCTCGCGCTCATCGACGAGGAACTGCGCTTCCAGCAGGCCCTGGCCGCCTCGGCGGCCTACGCGCGGCTACCGCGCGGCGCCGTGCACGCGGACCTGTTCCGCGACAACGCCATGTTCGACGACGGGCCGGCCGGGCCGCAGACGCGGCTGTCGGGCTGCTTCGACTTCTACTTCGCGGGCTGCGACAGCTTCGGCTTCGACCTCGCCGTCTGCCTCAACGACTGGTGCATCGACCCCGCCAGCGGCCGGCTCGACCCGGCCCGCAGCGAGGCCCTGCTCGCGGCCTACGAGGCCGTGCGGCCGCTCGGTGCCGAAGAACGCGCGCTGCTGCCGGCCCTGCTGCGCAGCGCGGCGATGCGCTTCTGGGTGTCGCGGCTCTGGGACTTCCACCTGCCGCGCGAGGCCCACATGCTGACCCCGCACGACCCGCGCCACTTCGAGCGCGTGCTGCGCGAGCGCATCGCCCGCCCCTGGCCGCAGGCGGAGGCAGCTTGAAGCTGCGTCCCGTGCGCCCGCTGCAGGGCCTGCGCTGGGTGCGCGCCGGCTTCACCGCCCTGGCCGCGCAGCCGCTGGCCTATTCGGCCCAGCTCGGCCTGGCCGGCGTGTTGCTGCTGCTGGTCAGCATGCTGCCCGGCGGGCCGCTGCTGTCGGTCGCCCTGCTGCCGCTGCTGAGCTGGGGCTTCACCGTGGCCGGCCGCGCCCAGGCCGCGGGCCACCGCCTGCCCGCCCTGCCCTGGCTTCCTGCGCTGCGCGACGCGCGGCAGCGCCGGGGCTTCGCCGCGCTGGGGCTGCTGTACGCGGCCCTGACCTTCGGCAGCAGCCTGCTGGCCGATGCCCTCGACGGGGGCCAGTTCAATGCCTTCGTCGACCAGCTGGCCCGCGAGGGGGCCGAGGGCGGCGGCACCCTGGACGCCAGCGGCCTGGAGGGCACGATGGCCCTGCGCATGGCGCTGCTGGGCACGGTCTCGCTGGTGTTCTGGCATGCGCCGGCCCTGATGGTCTGGGGGCGCAAGACGGTGGCGCAGGCCCTGTTCGGCAGCGTGCTGGCCTGCTGGCGCGGCCTGGGTGCCTACCTGCTGATGGGCGTGGGCTGGTTCCTGCTGCTGCTGCTCTGCCTGGCCCTGGTGCAGCTGATGCTGGTGGCGCTGGGCCTGGTCCAGGCTGCCAGCCTGGCGGCGCTGCCGGCCGGCATGGCCTTCTCGACGGCCTTCTACGCCTCGCTGTGGCGGGTGTACGCGGACAGCTTCGAGGAAGACGCGCCGGCCGCCGCGGTGCCGCCGGCTCAGTCCGCCTGAGGCGGGTCCGGCAGCAGGCAGGCCTCGGTGGTCTGCAGGCGGTTGTCGCGGGCGAAGCTCATCACGAAGTCCCAGGCGCGCGGCTCCAGCTCGCGCAGCGCCTCGTTGACGACAACGCATTTCACGCCCCCCATCACCGTCGGCACGCAGTAGGGCGAGTAGCCGATGTGCCCGCCCCGCAGGGCCGCGGCGCGGCCCGGGCGGAAGCTGCTCATCGCGCCGGCAAGTCGTTCGGACCAGTCGCTGGGGCGGAAGGTGCGACCCTCGGTCGTCTGACCGAGGATGACGATTTCGCGGGGGGCGTCGGGATGGGGCACGGTCGGGTGAGACAGGTAAGGCGTGCAGCGCGGTGGCGCCGCGGGCCCCGGCAGGCAGGTGGGCCTGCGTCGGAACAGCCGGGCATTCTCGCGCAGACCCAGGGGGCCTTGCGCAGTGCAGCAACGGCTGTGCCATCCGGCGCCACAGTCGCCGCCCCCGGACACGGACGGGACAGGCTGGGGTAAGCGTCCCGGCTTTGGCACGCTTCGCGCCGCCGGGGACGCCGCAGCCTGTGTCTCCGGCGGGTCACGGGGCGGAGCGGCGCCCTTCGTAGAATCGCGCGCTTGTCCGACGATCCGGAGCGCCCCCGAATGAACGCCCCCGAACGCCTCGCCCCGACGGCGATGCCCCATGTGCTGAACACCTACGGGCGCCTGCCGGTCGCGCTGTCGCACGGCCGTGGCTGCACGGTGTGGGACACCGAGGGCCGCGAGTACCTCGACGGCCTGGCCGGCATCGCGGTCAACACCCTGGGCCACGCCCACCCGCGCCTGGTGGCGGCCCTGGCCGACCAGGCCGGCAAGCTGATCCACACCAGCAACTACTACGCGATCCCGCTGCAAGAGCAGCTGGCAGCCAAGCTCTGCGAGCTCTCCGGCCTGACCGGCGCCTTCTTCTGCAACTCGGGCCTGGAGGCCAACGAGGCGGCGATCAAGATCGCCCGCAAGCACGGTGTCGACCAGGGCCTCGAGGCGCCCGAGATCCTGGTCTTCGACAAGGCCTTCCACGGCCGCTCGCTGGCCACCCTGTCGGCCACCGCCAACCCCAAGGTGCAGCAGGGCTTCGGACCGCTGGTGCCGGGCTTCGTGCGCGTGCCGCTGAACGATCTGGCCGCGATCGAGGCCGCCGCGGCCCGCCATCCGGGGCTGTGCGCGGTCTTCCTGGAGACGGTCCAGGGCGAGGGCGGCATCCACCCGGCCCAGCTCGATTTCCTGCGTGAACTGCGCGCCCTGTGCGACCGCAAGGGCTGGCTGCTGATGCTCGACGAAGTGCAGTGCGGCATCGGTCGCACCGGCAAGTGGTTCGCGCACCAGTGGGCCGGCATCCAGCCCGACGTGATGCCGCTGGCCAAGGGCCTGGGCTCGGGCGTGCCGATCGGCGCGGTGGTCTGCGGCCCCAAGGCCGTGAAGGTGCTGCAGCCGGGCAACCACGGCACCACCTTCGGCGGCAATCCGCTGGCCATGCGGGCCGCGCTGGAGACGATCGCGGTGATGGAGGACGAGGGCCTGCTGGCGAATGCCGCCAGCGTCGGCGCCCACCTGAAGACGGCGCTGACGCGCGAGCTGGCCGGCCTGGCCGGCGTGGTGGAGATCCGCGGCAGCGGCCTGATGCTCGGCATCGAGCTGGACCGCCCCTGCGGCGTGCTGCTGCAGCAGGCGCTGGACGCCGGCCTGCTGATGAGCGTGACGGCCGACCGCGTCATCCGCCTGGTGCCGCCGCTCATCCTGACGGCGGCCGAGGCCGACCGCCTCGTGGCCCTGCTGGTGCCGCTGACCCGCGCCTTCCTGGCCGCGCCGGCCGCGGCCTGAGCGGCCGCGCCCCCCTGACCCTGGCCTGCGAGCCCCCGCCCGATGAAACCCGGCAAGAGCCTGATCAAGCACTACCTGCAGTTCAAGGACCTGCGCGCGGAGGAGTACGCCTACCTCTTCGGCCGCGCTGCGGTCATCAAGCAGCGCTTCAAGAACTACGAGAAGTACACGCCGCTGGCCGACCGCACCCTGGCCATGATCTTCGAGAAGGCCAGCACCCGCACCCGGGTGAGCTTCGAGGCCGGCATGTACCAGCTCGGCGGCTCGGTGGTGCACCTGACGACCAGCGGCAGCCAGCTGGGCCGCGACGAGCCCATCGAGGACAGCGCCCGCGTCATCAGCCGCATGGTCGACCTGGTGATGATCCGCACCTACGAGCAGGCCAAGCTCGAAGGCTTCGCCGCGCACTCGCGCGTGCCGGTCATCAACGGCCTGACCAACGAGTACCACCCCTGCCAGATCCTGGCCGACCTCTTCACCTGGCTGGAGCACCGCGGCGGCACCACCCGGGCCGGCATGCCCGACATCGCCAGCCTCAAGGGCCGCGTGGTGGCCTGGGTGGGCGACGGCAACAACATGGCCAACACCTGGCTGCAGGCGGCGGAGATCTTCGGCTTCACCGTCCACGTCAGCACGCCCAGCGGCTACGAGGTGGACCCGGCCGTGGCCGGCGTGCGCGACCCGGGCTGCTTCAAGGTCTTCAAGGACCCCATGGACGCCTGCCGCGGCGCCGACCTGGTCACCACCGACGTCTGGACCAGCATGGGCTGGGAGGCCGAGAACGAGGCCCGCAAGGCCGCCTTCGCCGACTGGTGCGTGGATGCCGAGATGATGGCCGTGGCCCAGCCGGATGCCGTCTTCATGCACTGCCTGCCCGCCCACCGCGGCGAGGAGGTGGCGGCCGAGGTCATCGACGGCCCGCAGAGCGTGGTCTGGGACGAGGCCGAGAACCGCATGCACGTGCAGAAGGCGCTGATGGAGTTCCTGCTGCTCGGGCGCATCGGTTGAGCCTCCCGTCCGCCCCCCTGCCTCGGCCCGCACCATGACGACCCCGCATCCGGCCGCGCCGACCCTGTCGATCCGGCAGCTGCTGATCTGCGGCGCGGCCATCGTCACGCTCAGCATGGGCGTGCGCCATGGCTTCGGTCTGTGGCTGACGCCGATCACGATGGAGCGCGGCTGGACGCGCGAGACCTTCGCCTTCGCGATGGCGGTGCAGAACCTGGTCTGGGGCCTGGCCGGCCCGCTGGTCGGCCTGCTGGCCGACCGCCACGGCGCGCTGCGCGTGCTGGTCGCGGGTGCCCTGCTCTACGCGCTGGGCCTGGCCGGCATGGCGCTGGCCGGCGCGCCGACGGCCTTCCTGCTGAGCAGCGGCGGCCTGATCGGCCTGGCCCAGGCCGGCACGACCTACGCGGTGGTCTACGGGGTGATCGGCCGCAACGTGCCCGCCGAGCGCCGCTCCTGGGCCATGGGCTTGACGGCCGCGGCCGGCTCCTTCGGCCAGTTCCTGATGGTGCCGCTGGCCAGCGGGCTGATCGACGGCCTGGGCTGGCAGCGGGCGCTGCTGCTGCTGGCCGGCTCGGTGCTGCTCATCCTGCCGCTGGCCTGGGGCCTGCGCGAGCCGCCGCGGGCC
The DNA here is from genome assembly GCA_964433315.1 of uncultured Rubrivivax sp. Taxonomy (GTDB): domain Bacteria; phylum Pseudomonadota; class Gammaproteobacteria; order Burkholderiales; family Burkholderiaceae_C; genus Aquariibacter. The sequence continues at coordinate 50,499 of CAYSQO010000006.1, read as the reverse complement.
GTCGCCGCGCCCGGCGGGGCCGCCGTGCAGGGTGCGGGGGCCGCGATCCGCGAGGCCCTGGGCGAGCGCCGCTTCCTGCTGCTGACGGCCGGCTACTTCGTCTGCGGCTTCCAGGTGGTCTTCATCGGCGTGCACCTGCCGAGCTACCTGCGCGACCACGGCCTGGGCCCCGACGTGGCCACCGGCGCCCTGGCGCTGATCGGCCTGTTCAACGTCATCGGCACCTATGTCGCCGGCCTGATCGGCCAGCGCCACTCCAAGCCGCGGCTGCTGGCGGCCATCTACGCGCTGCGCTCGGTGGTGATCGTCGCCTTCCTGCTGGCGCCGCTGAGTGCGCTGAGCGTCTACCTGTTCGCCGCGGCCATGGGCGTGCTGTGGCTGTCGACGGTGCCGCCGACCAATGCCCTGGTCGCGCAGATCTTCGGCGTGCGGCACCTCTCGATGCTGGGCGGCACGGTCTTCCTGTCGCACCAGCTGGGCAGCTTCCTGGGCGTGTGGCTGGGCGGCTGGCTCTACGACCGCCAGGGCAGCTACGACGGGGTCTGGGGGCTGTGCATCGCGCTCGGCGTGCTGGCCGCGCTGCTGAACCTGCCGGTGCACGAGACCCCGCTGGCGCGGCCCCAAGCCGCCGCCGGCTGAGGCGCTGCGATGCGCCCCGGGCCCGCGCACCCGCCCGCCCCGCGGCCTGAAGGCCACGCCCTGGGCCGCCCCCGGGCTCGCTCCCTGAACCGTCAGCTCCGCCGCCTGCTCGGCCCGCTGGGCTGGCTGCTGGCGGCCGCCGCCCTGGCCGGTACCTTCCTGGCCTGGCTGCAGCCGGGGGTGATCATGGACCTCGGCAGCCGCCTGATCGCCTGCTTCTAGCCCCGGCCCGGACCGCCTGCCGGGCCGGACCGCATCCGCCTGCCATCCCATGACCCTGCCGCCCCTCCGCCCCGCCGACGCGCATGCCGCCCTGCAGGCTCCCTCGCCCTGGATCACGCGCTGGGCCGACGGTCTGCCGCCGGGCGCGCGGGTGCTGGACCTGGCCTGCGGCCGGGGCCGCCACGCGCGCTGGCTGGCCGCGCAGGGCCTGCAGGTGACTGCGCTGGACCGCGACGCCGAGGCCCTCGCGGGCCTGGCCGGGCAGCCCGGCGTGGAGCCGCTGCAGGCCGATGTCGAGGACGGCGCCTGGCCGCTCGGAGGCGTGGCCTTCGACGCGATCGTGGTGACGAACTACCTGTGGCGGCCGCTCTGGCCCGTGCTGCTGGCCAGCCTGGCCCCCGGCGGCCTGTGGCTGCACGAGACGTTTGCCCAGGGCCACGAGGCCCTGGGCCGGCCGAGCCGGCCCGACTTCCTGCTGCGCCCCGGCGAGCTGCTGGCCGTGGCGGCCTCGGCCGGGCTGCAGGTGCTGGCCTACGAGGACGGCCTGCTGGACGGGCCGCCGCGCCGCATCCAGCGCATCGCGGCAGCGCGCCCCGCCCCGGGCGAAGCCCAGGCCGCGGCGCGTCGGCTGGGGCCGGGCTGAGAGCCGGGCTGAGGGCCGGCGGGCCCCGGACGCCTGCCCGCGGGCCGGGTGTCAGCCCCCATCGGGCCGCGCGGCGGCGCTGGCTAGAATCCCGCGATTGCGAGGACCTTTCCCCATGACCCCGATTGTTGGCAGCATCGTCGCGCTGGTGACGCCGATGCATGAAGACGGCAGCGTCGACTACCCGGCCCTGCGCCGCCTCATCGACTGGCACATCGCCGAAGGCACCGACTGCATCGGTGTGGTCGGCACGACGGGCGAATCGCCGACCGTCAGCCACGAGGAGCACCGCGAGATCCTGCGCGTGTCCGTCGAGCACGCGGCCGGCCGCGTGCCGATCATGGCGGGCTGCGGCTCCAACTCCACCCGCGAGGCCATCGAGCTGACGGCCTACGCCAAGTCGATCGGCGCCGACTGCACGCTGCAGGTCGTGCCCTACTACAACAAGCCGACGCAGGAAGGCATGGTCCGCCACTTCCAGGCCATCGCCGAGGCGGTGGACCTGCCGGTGGTGCTCTACAACGTGCCCGGCCGCACGGTCGCGGACATGGCGCCGGAGACCACGCTGCGCCTGGCCCAGGTGCCCGGCATCGTCGCGGTCAAGGAAGCCACCGGCAACATCGAGCGTGCCTGCTGGCTGATCCGCAACGCGCCCGAGGGCTTCAAGATCTATTCGGGCGACGATCCGACCGCGGTCGCGCTGATGCTGCTCGGCGGCCACGGCAACATCTCGGTCACCGCCAACGTCGCGCCGCGCCTGATGCACGAGCTGTGCGTGGCCGCGATGGCCGGCGACGCGAAGCGCGCGACCGAGATCCACTTCAAGCTGCTGCCCGTGCACAAGCAGCTCTTCGTCGAGCCGAACCCGATTCCGGTCAAGTGGGCGCTGGAGCGCATGGGCCGCTGCGGCGGCACGCTGCGCCTGCCGCTGCTGCCGGCCCAGGCGGCGACCCAGTCGGCCGTCGAGCAGGCGCTGCAAGACGCCGGCCTGATCTGAGCCCCGCGGGGCCGCTGCCGGCCCTGCCCTCTCCCCGAACCCTGCCGAGCTTCCGATGCATCGACGCCTTCCTGGCCTGCGCCTGGCCCCGCTCTGCCTGCTGATCGCCCTGGGCGGCTGCTCCTCGATCAACAAGACCCTGGAGGGTGACAAGGTCGACTACCGCAGCGGCGGCAGCAAGCAGGTCAATCTCGACATCCCGCCCGACCTGACGCAGCTGCAGAAGGACTCGCGCTACCAGCCGGTGGACGGCACGATCACCGCCTCCTCGGTGCAGGGCGGCGGCGGCACGGTGGCCGGCGCCTCGCGCGAGGCGACCGTCGCCCCGGCGACGGTGGGCAGCACCCGCCTGATGCGCGACGGCAACCAGCGCTGGTTGGTGACCTCGATGACGCCCGAGCAGCTCTGGCCGCTGCTGCAGCAGTTCTGGCAGGAGCGCGGCTTCGAGCTCGAGACCGAACAGCGCGAGCTGGGCCTGATGCAGACCACCTGGGTCGAGAACCGCGCCAAGATCCCGCAGGACCTGATCCGCCGTGCCCTGGGCTCGGTGCTCGACGGCCTGTACGACTCCGGCGAGCGCGATGCCTTCCGCACACGCATCGAGCGCACCGGCAGCGGCGCGGAGGTCTACATCTCCCACCGCGGCGCAATCGAGGTCTACGTGCGCAACGACCAGTCGCAGACCGCCTGGCAGCCGCGGCCTAGCGATCCGGACCTCGAGGCCACCATGCTCTCGCGGCTGATGCTCAAGCTCGGCGCGACCGAGGAGCAGGCCAAGGCCCAGAACCAGCAGATCACTGCCGCGCCCTCGGCCGCCAGCGCCCGCGCGCGGCTGCTGCCCGGCACGCCGGCGGCCGGCATCGCGGTGGACGAAGGCTTCGACCGCGCCTGGCGGCGCCTCGGCCTGGCGCTGGATCGCGTCGGCTTCACCGTCGAAGACCGCGACCGTGGCCAGGGGGTCTACTTCGTGCGCTACGTCGACCCCAACGAGGCCGCGCCGAAGGAGCCGGGCCTGTTCCGCCGCATCTTCGGCGGCAGCGCGCCCAAGGACGGCGGCCCCAGCCGCTACCGCATCGTCGCCGAGCGGGCGGCGGGCAACCAGACGGTGCTGCGCGTGCAGACGGACAAGGGCGAGGCCGCGGCCACGCCCGCGGCCAAGCGCATCCTCGACCTGCTGGTCGCCGAGCTGCGCTGAACCACCCCGGGCCCCGCCGCGGAGGCCCACGCCGCGAAGGCGCCCCGGGGGACCGGGCGCGTCTTCGTCACGTCGGCCCCCCGCGTCCGCCCCGCCTTCGGCCCCGATCCGCATGCGTTTCCGAAGCCTCGGCAGCGGCAGCAAGGGCAACGCGACGCTGATCGAGGCCCGCGGCCTGCACGGCCCCAGCCGGCTGCTGGTCGACGCCGGCTTCACGCTGCGTGAGCTGAGCCTGCGGCTGGCCCGAGAGGGCCTGCAGCCGGAGGCGCTGGACGCCGTCTTCATCACCCACGAACACGGCGACCACGTCGGCTGCGCGGTGGCGCTCGCCCGGCGCCACCGCGTGCCGCTGTGGACCAGCCGCGGCACCTGGGCGGCCGTGGCCCGGCCCGGCGAGACGGAAGCCCTGCAGGCCGAGGGCCTGCTGCACTTCGCCCGGGACGGCGACTGCATCGAACTCGGCGCCTTCGCGCTGCGGCCCTACACCGTGCCGCATGACGCGGCCGAGCCGCTGCAGCTCTGCCTCGAGGCCGGCGGCCTGCGCCTGGGCCTGCTGACCGACACCGGCCAGTCCACCCCGCATCTGCTGGCCGCCCTGGCCGGCTGCCAGGCCCTGCTGCTGGAGACCAACCACGACCCGGCGCTGCTGGCCGCCTCGCGCTACCCGGCCTCGCTGAAATCGCGCATCGCCGGGCCCTGGGGCCATCTGGCCAACCCGGTGGCCGCCGACATCCTCGGCCGCTGCGCCCACCCCGGGCTGCGGCATGTGGTGGCGGCGCACCTCAGCGAACAGAACAACCAGCCGCAACGGGCCGCCGAGGCCCTGGCGGGCGCGCTGGGCTGCCCGGCCGGCGAGATCGTGATCGCCGACGCCGCCCAGGGCAGCCCCTGGCTGGATCTGGGCTGAGCCTCATGCGGCGACGGGTCCACGGATTCCCCCGGCACGACGGCGTCTCGCGACGGCAAAAAAAGAGCCGCCTCGCGGCGGCTCTTGAGCATCGCTTGCGGGCCTGCGGCCCGCCGATCTCAGTTGCTGGCGGCCGAAGCGGCAGCTTCCGGGGCCGAAGCGGCGGCCGGGGCCGAGGCTTCCACCGGGGCGGCCGGAGCCGAAGCTTCCGGGGCCGGGGCCGGGGCGGCTTGTTCCGGCTTCTTGCCGCAGGCGACCAGGGCAGCAGCAGCGATCAGGGCGAGCAGGTAGGACTTGTTCATTGGGTTTTCCTAGTGCGGAGGAGGTTCGATCAAGGTGCGGAATCGGGTTCCGGCGCCGGTGTAACGCGACCATCGCCTTTCGGTTGACGGCCGCGCCGTCCGCCCATGATCGGGGCTCCGGCGCTCGGCGCAGCCCGGGATTGTAGAGGCGTAATTGGTGCAGACCCTAGCCCCCCGTGAAGGAAACGTCAGCGAAGGACAAGACTGCTGTTGTAACGGCACCTCAGCGGGCTTCCAGCCAACCATCAAGCAGCCATTGCCGCAGCAGGCCGCGTGCCGCCGGACTGGCGCGCCGCAGGCTGGCGGGGTCCAGCGCACGGGCATCGGCCAGGGCCTGCATGAGGCGCGCGTCGCGGCCGGCCGCCCGCCAGCCTTCGCCGTTGAGGTAGATGCGCTGCGCGTCATAGAGCATGCGGCTGCCGCGCGCGAGCTGCAGGCCCGCGGCCAGGGCCTGCGCCTCGCGGGCGTCGAGGCCCTCGCGGTCCTCCTCGTCGAGCGGGTCGAAGACGGCATCGGGCGCCGGCTCGCTGAGCCACTCCCCGAGCGCCAGCTCGACGGCCGCCGGCGCTGCCAGGCGCTCGCGCACCTGCTTCAGCGCGTGGGCCTGCAGGGCCTCGGGAATGCGCCCGGGCTGAAGGGTCGCCAGCTGGCCGGGATCGCGGTAGCGCTGGGCCTCGGCCGGGTCGTCGGGGTCCACGGCATCGAGCAGGCGGTTGAGCAGGGCATCGGCCAGCTCGGCCTGGGCCGGGGCGCGAAAGCCGATCGAGGCGGTCAGGCAGGCGCCGTCCTCGGCCACGCCGTCGTGGCCCCAGCCGGGGGGCAGGTAGAGCATGTCCCCGGGTTCGAGGCGCCATTCCTCGCTGGGCGTGAAGGTCTCGAGGATGCGCAGCGGCAAGCCGGCCCGCAGCCGCTCGTCGCCCGGCGGGGCGATGCGCCAGCGCCGCACCCCGCCGATTTGAAGGAGGAAGACGTCGTAGGAATCGACATGCGGACCGACCCCGCCGCCCTCGCTGGCCCAGGACACCATCAGATCATCCAGCCGCGCCGCGGGCAGAAAGGCAAAGTGGTCGAGCAGCGCCCGGCCGGCGGGCAGGTGGCGGTCCAGGCCCTGGACGAGCAGGGTCCAGCCGGGCTGGTCGGCAGGCGGCAGCTGGCGGCGGCTGAAGGGGCCCTGGCGCAGCGACCAGTCCTCGGCCGCCGCGCGGCGCCGGCCGCGCCCGGCCGACGCCGGGGCAGCCTGGCGCTGGATCAGGCGGGCGCTCAGGCCGGGCTCGGCGGCCAGGCGCAGCAGCGCCTCGCGGTCGAGCCCCGCCCAGGCCTGCGGCGGCAGGGCCTGGCGGATGAGCAGGGGCTTCTTGTGCCAGTGACGCCGCATGAAGGCCGTCGGGCTGAGCCCGCCCAGCAGGGCACAGGGCTGCTCGATGACCGGGAGGGCCTGGGCCTGGGCCGGGGCCGCCGGGCGGCGACGGGTCGGGACAGGGGTGGCGGCTGCGGCGGCCGGGGCGGCCGGGGGGGTCTTGGGGGTCCGGGACATGCGGGGCATTGTGCGATCATGAATCCATGCAAATTGCCGCGCCGTGTGTCGTCAGCCTGAGCTGGCGGCTCGAAGACACCCAGGGCCAGCTCATCGACGAGCTGATCGACCCCGTTGAGTTCCTGATCGGGGGCGATGACCTGTTCGAACGGGTCGAGGAAGCCCTGATCGGCCAGGAAACCGGCTACAGCGCGACCCTGCACCTCGAACCCGATCAAGCCTTCGGCGAGTACGCGCCCGAGCTGGTCTGCTTCGAGGCGCGCAGCCTCTTCGGCGAACACGTCGAGCCGGGTATGCAGTTCGATGGCCTGCCCGAGGGCGCCACCACCGAGGGCATGCCCCGCGAGGCCATCTACACGGTGACCGAGGTCTACGACGAGCACGTGGTGCTCGACGGCAACCACCCCCTGGCCGGCATCGCGCTGGTGCTGGCCCTGGTCGTGCGCGACGTGCGCGAGGCCACCGAGCAGGAAATCGAGCGCCGCAGCGTGGGCGAGGACTCCCTCTTCAGCCCGGTCGGCGGCCCCCAGGCCGGCCTCGACACCCTGCACTGAAGCCGGGCCTGCCGCGGCGCCAGCGGCTGGCGGAAGCTCAGGGATTCGAACCCTGGAACCCTTGCGGGTTGCCGGTTTTCAAGACCGGTGCAATCGACCACTCTGCCAAGCTTCCCGGCCCGCCGCGTCCGGGTGCGGCGGGGTCGGCGCGGATTGTGTCATCGCGCGGACCGGGCGGGCGCCTCAGCCAGGCTTGCAGGCCTGCGGACAGGGCTGCTGCACGATGCGACGGGCCCCGGGCGTCAGGCAGGCCAGGCTGAGCTGGCCGCCCCAGACGCAGCCGGTGTCGAGCGCGAGCAGATCGGGCCGGTCGATCAGGCCCAGGGTGGACCAGTGACCGAACGCGATCGGCGTGCCCGCGCTGGCGCGGCCGGGCACGTCGAACCAGGGCAGCAGACCGGGCGGGGCCTGGTCGGCACCCTCCTTGAGGTCGAAGTCGAGGCGGCCGTCGGCGGCATGGACGTAGCGGATGCGGGTGAGCGCATTGACGGCAAAGCGCAGGCGCGCATTGCCGGCGAGCTGCGGATCCCAGCACTCGGGCTGGTTGCCGTACATCACCGCCAGGAAATCGCGCCAGTCCGGCTCGCGCAGGCGGCTCGCCACCGCCGCAGCCTCGCGCAGCGCGGTGGCGGCGTCCCAGGCCGGTGGCAGGCCGGCATGCACCATGAGCCAGCCGCCCGCCTCCAGGGCCAGGGGCTGGTGGCGCAGCCAGTCGATCCAGCGCGGCGCCTCGGCGTCGGCCAGCAGGGGGGCCAGGGTGTCCTGGCGGTGCGCGCGCCGCAGGCCCTGGCTGACGGCCAGGGCATGCAGGTCATGGTTGCCGAGCAGGCACTGCGCGGCATCGCCCAGGCCGGCGAGCAGGCGCAGCGTGCCCAGCGAATCGGGCCCGCGGTTGACCATGTCCCCCAGCACGACCAGGCGGTCGCGCGAAGGCGAAAAGTCGACGCGCTGCAAGAGCTGCAACAAAGCCTGCTGGCACCCCTGAACATCCCCGACGGCGTAGAGCATGGCCGCATTGTGAGCGGCTGCACGACGGCGGGGCGGGCCGGGCTGGCATCATGCGGCCCGCGGCGGATCCCACGGGCGGCCCGTCGCAACGATTGAGGCCGTATCAGCCCTGGAGACTTGGATGAACCCCACCCCGACGCTCTACATGCAGCCGCAGCTGCTCGACCGCAACCTGCACCGCGGCAAGCGCCTGCAGCCGGTGAAGGACTGGTCGGTCGCAGCCCGGATGACCGCCGTGCCGGTGGCGTCGAGCGAGTTCCCCGAGCTGTGCAAGGAGTACCTGATCGGCTTCGTCGCCGCACCGGCTGCGGCCGGCCAGCCGGCCACGCAGGCGACGGTGGCCCCGGTGGTGGTGCTGGGCCTGCGGGATCAGGAGAACCTCTTCGTCGCCGCCGACGGCAGCTGGGATGCGCGCTACCAGCCGGCCTTCCTGCGCCGCTATCCGCTGGGCTATGCCGCCACCGGCGAGAACCAGCGCAGCGTGATCGTCGACACCGCCTGGCCCGGCTTCACCGAACAGGACGGCGAGCTGCTGCTGCAGGACGATGGTCAGCCCAGCCCCTGGCTGGCGCAGCAGATGAAGTTCCTCGACGCCTTCGAGGTGGAGCTGCAGCGCACCCGCGTGCTCTGCCAGGTGCTGGTGCAGCACCAGCTGCTGAAGTCGGTGAACCTGGATGTCACCCTGCCTGGCGGCCAGAAGCAGACCGTCGCGCAGATCCAGGTCGTCGACGAAACCAGGCTGCGGGCCCTGCCCGAGGCCACCCTGGCCGAGCTGCTGCGCAACGGCGCGATCGGCCTGATGCACGCGCACCTGATCTCGACCAGCAATGCGGTGCGGCTGACCGAGCGGCTGAGCCGGCGGCAGGCGGCCGCGCGAGGCTGACGCGGTCTGCCCCCCGGACGCGGGGCTGTCGGTCGCCTGCAACGCAGGGGGACCGGGCCGTCACGGGCCGCTGCCCATAATCCCGTGCATGGAATCGGTGGAACCGGTTCGCCCCCAGTTTCCGGACCCGCCGATGTCTAGCACCTTGAAGGCACTGATCCGATTGATGCGGCCCCATCAGTGGCCGAAGAACGCCTTCGTGCTGGCCGGCGCCTTCTTCACCCACAGCTGGGATGAAGCGGCGACCCTGCAGCGGGTGCTGGTGGCCACCCTGGCCTTCTGCCTGGCCTCAAGCCTGGTGTACCTGCTCAACGACTGGGTCGACCGCGAGGCCGACGCCCGCCACCCCACCAAGTGCCGTCGCCCGCTGGCCAGCGGTCAGATCGGCGCACCCGGCGCACTGGGCCTGGGCCTGGCACTTGCCGCCGGTCTCCTGGCCTGCGTGATGGGCCAGCCTGTGCTGGCCCTGCTGATCGGCCTCTACCTGCTGATCAACATCGCTTACTCCTTCAAGCTCAAGCATGTGGCGGTGATCGACGTCTGTCTCATCAGCGCCGGCTTCATGCTGCGCCTGCTGGCAGGCACGGTTGCCGTCGGCATTCCGCCCTCGCGCTGGCTGCTGGTCACCGGCCTTTTCATCACGCTCTTCCTCGGCTTCAGCAAGCGACGCGCCGAGGCTTCGCACGATGCCGCCTCGCAGCGCCGGGTGATGAAGCAGTACAGCCTGCCCCTGCTCGACACCTATGTCGCCATGGCGATGACCGCCACGTTGGTGACCTACGGCCTGTACGCCACCAGCCCCGAGACCCAGGCCCTGCACGGCGAACGTCTGGTCTACAGCCTGCCGCTGGTTGTCTTCGGCATGCTGCGCTTCACCCAGCGCGTACACGGCGGCCAGGGGGAAGACGCAGCCTCCGACATCGCCCGTGACCCCTGGCTGATCGCGGCCCTGCTGGGCTGGGCCGCGGTGTTCCTGATCGGTCGATGAGGCCGCCGGGTTCCCCCCCTGCATCGCCCGACGACGCGGCCCCCGCACGCCCCGGCTGGCTGCGTCTGGCTGGCGGAGCGGCGCTTGCGGCCAGTCTGTACGCGCTGGTGCTCGGCCTCTGGCAAGCGGAAGCGCTGGCTGCGGCGTGGCGGAACCTGCGTGCCGAGACCGTGCTCGCCGTGGCCGGGCTGTGCTGGCTGAACTACCTGCTGCGCGGCTGGCGCTGGTGGACTTGGCTTGCACAGAACGGATGTCGGCTGAGGCTGCGTCGCGCGATGCGCCTCTACCTGTGCGGGTATGCCTTCACGGCCACGCCGGGCAATGTCGGCGAGGCGCTGCGTGGCACCTGGGTGCGCCCGGGCGAGCCCATGCGTGCGCTGGGCATCTTCGGCGCTGAACGACTGGCCGACCTGTCGGCCCTGTTGCTTTTGAGCCTGAGCGCTGCTCCGGTGCTCTGGCCCGCACTGCGGGGACGTCTGACCGACTGGGGCAGCCACCACAGCGACCAGCTGCTGCCCCGGATGGTCGAGGTGCTGGCGGGGGCCGGGGAGGGTGTGCTGCCGGCCGTGCTGATCGGCCTGTCAACCCTTCTGCTGGCAGCTGGACTGGCCCTGCTTCTTCGCCTGCGACGCTGGTGGCCGACCTGGCTGGCCGAGGCCGGGCATTGCCTCCGCGCCCGGCCCTGGCGGTGGCTGCTGGTCACGCTGCTGGCCTGGGCTGCCCAGGGCCTGGCCGTCTGGCTGCTCGCCCGGGACCTGATGCTGCCGCTGGACCTGGGCCTGGCCACCGGCTACTACGCCGCGGCCATGGTGGGGGGCGCCGTCAGCGCCCTGCCCGCCGGGCTCGGCTCGATGGAGGCCCTGCTGACCGCCATGCTGGTGGCCAGCGGCGCCGCCTTGGCACCCGCCCTGGTGCTGGTGCTGCTGGTGCGGGTGTTCACGCTCTGGCAGGCCATCGTCGCCGGCGCGCTGGTGCTGGCCTGGAGCCTGATCGTCCTGAAGGACCCCCGGCTGGGCTGAGCGATCATCGTCGCCCTCCGCTGTCCCGCCCCACGCACCCGCGCATGCACGTCTCCCGCCCGTCCGACCCCTCCCCCGCCCGGCGCTGGGCCCCCTGGCTGATCACGGTCGGCCTGGGCAGCCTGCTGCTGCGGGCGCTGATCGCGTGGAAGCTGCCCGTCACCGGCGACGAGGCCTTCTTCTGGTGGTGGGGCGTCTACCCGGACTGGGGCTACTCGGACCACCCGCCGATGGTCGGCTGGTTCAATGCGGCGACGGGTCGGCTCTTCGGGGACTCGGTCTTCGCGATGCGGCTGCCCGCGGTGCTGCTGCCGCTGCTGGTCGGCGGCGCCATCGGCCTGGCGCTGCGCGGCCTGGACCGCGAACGCGCCGCCGTCGCCGTGCTGCTGTTCTGGCTGACCCCGATCGGCCTGCTGCAGGTGCTGATGACCACCGACATCCCGCTGGCGCTGTGGAGCGCGCTGTCGGTGGCCGTGCTCTGGCAGGCCGAGCGCCGCGCCCGGCTGGACGGTCGGGCACTCGCGCTCTATGCCCTGGCCGGCCTGTTCCTGGCCCTGGCCTTCCTCTCGAAGTACTTCGCGGTGCTGCTGGGCCTGGCCTACCTGGCCCACTTCGCGCTGTTCCGTCGCGAGCGGCTGGCGGGTTTCGCGCTGCTCGTGATGGTGGCCCTGGTCGGCCCCGCCGTGCACCTGGCCTGGAACCAGGCGCACTGCTGGCCGAACGTGATGTTCAACCTGATCAACCGCAACGAGGGGGAGGTCTTCGAGTGGCGCAAGCCCGGCCTCTACCTCGGCATGCTGGTCTACCTGCTGACGCCGGGCGCAGCCTGGCTGGCCTGGCGCGAGCGCGGCGGCCTGGGCGCCGCGCTGCGTGCGCACCGGCTGCTGGCCTGCGTGGTGATCGTGCCGCACGCGGTCTTCGCGCTGCTGGCCTTCAAGAAGGTCATCGGCCTGCACTGGGTGCTGGCCTTCTACCCCTTCGTCTTCGCGCTGCTGGCCTTCGTGCTGCCCCGCATGGCGCTGCGCAAGGCGGTGATCGCGGTGGCGGTCTTCGGCGGCCTGCACGTGCTGGCGGCCCTGGGCGTGATGGCGAGCTCGCTCCACCACTGGCAGCGCAGCAGCCTCTACCCGTCCATCGTGCGCTCCTTCAAGACCGCCGAGCTGCTCGCCCAGGTCGAGGCGCCCAGGGTGACCGTGATGGCGAATGCCTTCACCCCGGCCTCGATCTACGGCCATGCCCGGCGCCAGTACATGCCGGTCTTCGGCACCGGCAAATTCCATTCGCGTCAGGACGACCAGCTGGTCGACTTCGCGGATTTCGAGGGCCACACCCTGCGCATCATCGTCGGCAACAAGCCGGTCGATCCGGCGCTCTACGCCCCCTACTTCGACGCGGTCCGGGCCTTCAGCGTGCAGCAGGACGGCGCCACCTTCCATGTCATCGAAGGCCGGGGCTTCCGCCTGTCGGCCTACCGCCTGGGCATGCTGGCGGAGATCGACCGGCGCTACTACCAGATCCCGCGCTGGCTGCCGATGAGCGACTGCGCCTTCTGCCAGCGCCTGTGCGGCGCCGTACGCTGCAGCGGGGCCGAGCCCAAGGTCGCGCCCACGCCCCTGCCGGCCGCCGACGCCCCGCGGGCCCCGCTGCGCTTGGCCGAACCGCAGCGTGCGGCGCGCGTCCAGGACGGCCCGGACGCCGCGTCCGCCCCCGCGCCCGCGCCCGAGCCCGGGGAATGAGCCCCTGCAAGATGGCGCTCACCGCGCGAGACCCGGCCGGTCCGGTCGTGGCCGCCTTCGACTTCGACGGCACCCTCACCCGCGGCGACAGCCTGATCCCCTGGCTGCGCGGCGGGCTGGGCGCTGCCCGCCTGGGTTGGGCCCTGGCCCGGACCAGCCCCGCCCTGGCCGCCTGGCAGATCGGCCGCATCAGCAACGAAGCCGCCAAGCTCGTGCTGCTGCGCCACACCGTGGCCGGCCGCAGCCGTGGCGAGCTGGTCCGCTGGACCGAAGCCTTCCTGCGCGACACCCTGCCCGGCCTGCTCGACCCGCGCGCCCTGCGGCGCCTGGCCGCCCACCAGGCTGCGGGCCACCGCTGCGTGATGGTCAGCGCCTCGCCCGAGGTCTACCTGGAGCCGGTGGCACGGCAACTGGGCTTCGACGCCCTGCTCTGCTCCCAGCTGGAATGGCGGGACGAGCGCGCGACCGGCCGCCTGCGCGGCCCGAACTGCTACGGCGAGGAGAAGGTCCGCCGCCTGCAGGCCTGGTGGGGTGAGCAGCCCCCCTCGACCCTCTGGGCCTATGGCGACACCCGTGGCGACCGTCCCATGCTGGCCCTGGCCGACCAGGGCATCTACGTCGGCCGACCGGCGGGCCGGCGCGCCTACGAGACCCTTCCTGCCCTGGACCCGTCTGGCTGAAAGGCTCACCCCGGGGCCAGGCCTTGACCGGCAGCAGCCCAGGGAACACCGACCCTCCGTGTTCCGGCCCCTGGAAGACGGCCCGCGGGCGGAAGTCCCGGCCAAGAAGCGCGGCCGCTACAAGCGGCGGCTGGAGATGTTCGAGCTGATCCGCCAGCGGCTGCAACCCTGGCGGGCGAGCCATGGCCGCGATCCCTCGCATGGGCCGGCGCCGCGCCAGGCCGTCTCGAGCAGCTCCGTCTGAAGCCTGCGGGGGCATCGTTCCGCCGAGCGGAATGTTCGGGGACCGGGTGTGATTGATGATGTGGCGAGGGCGGGCTAGGGTGCGGGCCGGCTCCAGAAGCCTTCAACAACACCGGAGACAAGCATGCCCAAGCCCCCATTCCTCCTGCGCCGCGGCCTGATCGGCCTGGGCCTCAGCGCCCTGCTCGCCCCCCTCGGGGCCGGGGCCCAGAGCCCCTGGCCGGCCCGACCGGTCACGGTGGTCGTGCCCTTCCCGGCCGGGGGCGGCACGGACACCTTCGCGCGGCCGCTGTCCGCGCAGCTGACCCGTCAGCTCGGCCTGCAGGTCCTGATCGACAACAAGGGGGGCGCCGGCGGCAACCTCGGCGCGGGCGTGGCCGCCCGGGCTGCGCCCGACGGCTACACCTGGCTGATGGGCGCGGCGCACCACGCCATCGCCCCGTCCGTCTACCCCAAGCTCGACTACAACCTGGGCACGGATTTCATCCCCGTGGGGCTGATCTCCAGCGTGCCGCAGGTCATCGTGGTCAACCCGCAGCGCATCGCCGCCACCGACCTCAAGGGCCTGATCGCGCACCTCAAGGCCCACCCCGGCAAGTTCACCTACGGCTCGGCCGGCAACGGTTCGTCCCACCACCTGGCCGGGGAACTGTTCAAGCTCCAGACCCAGACCTTCATCACCCACATTCCCTACCGCGGGGCGGGCCCGGCCCTGCAGGACCTGATGGGCGGCCAGGTCGACATGATGTTCGACGGCCTGGGGTCTTCCGCCACCCACATCAAGAGCGGCCGCCTGCGTGCGATTGTCGTGGCCGGCGAGCGCCGCGCCCCCGGCTTCCCCGACATTCCCACCACGACCGAGGCGGGCCTGCCCAGCTACAAGGTGGCGACCTGGTACGGCCTGTGGGCGCCGCGGGGCACGCCCGCGCCCATCCTGGAGCGCATGGGCAGCGAACTGCAGAACGCGCTGAATGCCCGGGAGATCCAGTCCGCCTGGGCCACCCTGGGCGCCGAGCCGCCGAACCTGTACGGCAAGGCCTTCGGCGACTTCGTGGCCGCCGAGACGCGGCGCTGGGCCGAGGTGGTGAAGAGCGGCAACATCAAGATCGATTGACGCGCCGCCCCCACGCCTTGTTCAGGGCTTGGGCCGCACCGCGTCGGCGGTGCCCTGAACAAAGGCCTTGATCTTCTCCACCTGCTCCGGCGTCAGCTTGCCGGTGAAGTCCGGCATGCCCTTGGCCATCGCCGGACCCTTGAAGACCCAGCGGTCGAGGTGGCGAAGGATCTCCGGCGAGGAGTAGCCGAGGTTCGGGATGTTGCCGCCCCGGTCCACCCCCGGCACCCCGTGGCAGAACACGCAGTGGCTCACATAGAGCGCCGTGCCTTCCTGCACATGGGCCGGGTCGTAGTTGACGCCGGCCACCAGCTCGCCGAGCGGGTACTTGGCAAAGGCCGGCATGGGCGCCTTGCCGCCCACGGCGAAGGTGTAGACCGTGCCCGGCGTGGCCCGTTCGGTGGCGCGCTGGAAGAGGCCGAAGACGCCACCCCAGCCGACGGCGATCGACACGTACTGCCGGCCGTCGACCTCATAGGTGATCGGCGCGGCCACCACGCCGGTGCCGGTCGGCGACTCCCACAGGCGCTCGCCCGTCTGCGCGTGGTAGGCCACGAAACGACCGTCGGCCGTGCCCTGGAAGACCAGGCCGCCGGCGGTGGCGAGCGTGCCGCCATTCCAGGGCGCAGCATGCTCCTGGCGCCAGACTTCCTTCTGCCGCACGGGATCCCAGGCGATCAGGCGGCCGAAGGGCTTGCTGGTCGGCGGCTGGGCGTTGATCGTCATGCCGGTGTTCCAGCCGGTCCCGCTCATCGGCTGCCCGGCCACGTTGGAGCCATGCTTCTGCCAGCTTGGGTCCTCGCCCAGGGTCAGCGGCACGTTCTGCGCGGGGATGTAGGCCAGCCCCAGGTCCGGGTTGAAGGACATGCTGTGCCAGTTGTGGGCGCCGAAGGGGCCCGGCACCGAGTCGTAGGGCCGCGTGCGATCCCGTGCGCCGGCCACCTCGATCGGCCGGCCGTTCTTGTCGTAGCCGATCGCCCAGTTCACGTCGACGAAATTCTTCGCGGAGATGAACTTGCCGTTGGTGCGGTCGACGACGAAGAAGAAACCATTCTTCGGCGCATGCATGACCACCTTGCGAAGCCGGCCGTCGATCTTCAGGTCGGCCAGGATCAAATCCTGCACGGAGGTGTAATCCCAGTTGTCGCCGGGCGTCTCCTGATAATGCCAGACATACTTCCCGGTGTCCGGATTGAGCGCGACGATGGACCCCAGGTAGAGATTGTCACCCCCCGCCGGACTGCGCTTGGCATGCGACCACGGCGAGCCATTGCCGGTACCCACATACATCAGGTTGAGTTCCGGGTCGAAGACCATCGAGTTCCACACCGTACCGCCCCCACCGGATTCCCAGTACTTGCCGCGCGGATCCCAGGTCTTTGCCGCAGCCGCCATGGATTCATCCTCGAAGGGCTTGGCCGGATCCCCCGGGACGGTGAACCAGCGCCACTTCTGCTCGCCGCTGACCGCGTCGTAGGCCGTGATGTAGCCCCGCACGCCGAACTCCGCACCGCCGTTGCCGATGATCACCTTGCCCTTGAAGACGCGCGGCGCACCGGTCACGGTGTAGGAGCGCGTGCGGTCGATCAGGGTGTCCTTCTCCCACAGCACCTTGCCGCTCGCGGCGTCCAGCGCCAGCAGGCGGCCGTCGTAGGCCGCGACATAGACCCGGCCCTGCCACAACGCCACACCGCGGTTCACCACGTCGCAGCAGCCCTTGTAGGCCTGGCTGCGGTCGACCTTGGGATCGTGGGTCCACAGGCGCTTGCCGGTCCGCACGTCAACAGCGTGAACGACGCTCCAGGGCGCCGTCACGTACATCACGCCGTCGACGACCAGCGGCGTGGCCTCGACACCGCGTGTCGACTCGAGGTCGTAGGACCAGACCAGGCCCAGGTCCCGGACATTGCCGGCGTGGATCTGCTTCAGTTTGCTGAAACGCGTCTCGGCATAATCCAGACCGTAACTCGGCCACTCGCGGCCATGGGCTGAATTGGCTTGAATATATTGGCCGTCGACCTTGCCTGCGGGTGCCTTGGCGGTATCTGCAGCATGGACGGGCCAGGCCAGGTTGGCACTCAATGCGACGCAGAGCAGCGTCTGCATGAATTTCCGCAGCGGCGCGGAATGCGGCTGCGCGGGGGTTCGGGTCATGTCATCTCCTACGGGCTTCTGAAACCAGGCCCGTCGCCATCAGAACGACCGGGCCAGACCGTAGGCTCGCAATCCAGGTGGGCTTCGCTCACCATGGTAGAAACCCGGATGCAAGAATGTTCCGCGGCGTTCCATTTCCGCCGCAAAAACCGGGAAACCTGCCCGGCCCGGGCCCTCCGAATGCCGCACCGCAAAGACAAAGCCCCGGATCCGACCAGCGGATCCGGGGCTTGCGGGGCAATCGGCGTCGGGGGACGCCAGACCCGTTCGACTTACATGTGGTCGATCATCACCTGGCCGAAGCCCGAGCAGCTGACCTGGGTCGCGCCCTCGAGCAGACGGGCGAAGTCATAGGTGACCTTCTTGCTCAGGATGGATTTCTCCATGCTGCTGATGATCAGGTCGGCCGCCTCGAACCAGCCCATGTGGCGCAGCATCATCTCGGCCGAGAGGATTTCCGAGCCCGGGTTCACGTAGTCCTTGCCGGCGTACTTGGGCGCGGTGCCGTGGGTGGCCTCGAACATCGCGACGCTGTCGCTCAGGTTCGCGCCCGGGGCGATGCCGATGCCGCCGACCTGCGCGGCGAGCGCGTCGGACACGTAGTCACCGTTCAGGTTCAGCGTGGCGATGACGCTGTACTCGGCCGGGCGCAGCAGGATCTGCTGCAGGAAGGCGTCGGCGATCGCGTCCTTGACGACGATGTCCTTGCCGGTCTTCGGGTTCTTGAACTTGCACCACGGACCGCCATCGATCAGCTGCGCGCCGAACTCGGCCTGGGCCAGGCCATAGGCCCAGTCCCGGAAGCCGCCTTCGGTGAACTTCATGATGTTGCCCTTGTGCACGATGGTCACGCTGGGCTTGTCGTTGTCGATGGCGTACTGGATGGCCTTGCGCACCAGGCGCTCGGTGCCTTCCTTGGAGACGGGCTTGATGCCGATGCCCGAGGTCTCCGGGAAGCGGATCTTCTTGACGCCGAACTCCTTCTGCAGGATCTCGATGAGCTTCTTGGCCTTGTCGCTCTGGGCCTCGAACTCAATGCCGGCGTAGATGTCCTCGGAGTTCTCGCGGAAGATGACCATGTCGGTCTTCTCCGGCTCCTTGACCGGGCTGGGCACGCCCTTGAAGTACTGGATGGGGCGCAGGCAGACGTAGAGGTCCAGCTCCTGGCGCAGCGCCACGTTCAGGCTGCGGATGCCGCCGCCGACCGGGGTGGTCAGCGGGCCCTTGATCGAGACCACGTACTCCTTGAGCACCTGCAGGGTCTCTTCGGGCAGCCAGACGTCGGGGCCATAGACCTTGGTCGACTTCTCGCCGGCGTAGATCTCCATCCAGTGGATCTTGCGCTTGCCGCCGTAGCTCTTCGCCACGGCAGCGTCGACCACCTTGATCATCACGGGCGTGATGTCGAAGCCGGTGCCGTCACCCTCGATGTAGGGAATGATGGGCTGGTCGGGAACGTTCAGCGAGAAGTCGGGGTTGACCGTGATCTTCTGGCCGCCCGCGGGCACCTGGATGTGCTGGTACATGGGGGGGAAATCTCCGCTCGGTGATGAGGGGGTGGGTCGAGGGCAGCGAGTGGGGGTGACCGCCACTGCCATGCAAAACGCGGTCGCATTTTAGGCAGCAGACTGACGCCGGCCCGACAGGGGCGGCGTCACCTCAGCACAGATCGCGCCCGGGGAAATGCCCGCCCTGCCAGGCCATCCACGCCCCGCTGGCGAGCAGGGCCGCACCGGCCAGGCGCAGCGCCAGCATCTGGGCCCAGGCGCGGGGCGCGCGGGCGCCGGATCGGCGCAGCAGCGGCAGCAGGCCCAGGCCGACGCCGCTGCCCAGGGCGAAGGCCGCCATGACCGCGGCACCGGCCAGCGGCCCAGGCGCCTGCACGGCAAGGATCAGGGCCGAGGCCAGCAGACCGCAGGGCAGCAGGATCCAGCCGCCGCCGAGCGCCGCGGCCTGCAGGGCGCGCCGCCCGCAGCCTGGCCGGCCGGAACCGCCGGCGGGGCCCGCGGCAGCCGCCGGCTGCAGCCAGATCACCCCCGCCGCCGGTCGCAGCGCCGGCAGGCGACGGCGCAGGGCCAGGCTGAGGGCCTCGAAGCCGGTTTCGAGCACGGCCGGCCAGCGGCCGGCCAGCAGCAGCCACAGGCCCAGGCCCAGGGTGGCCAGGTGCATCAGGAGAAACAGCGGACGCAGGATGCCCTGCCCCCCGACCAGGGCCTGCAGCGGCGCGGCGCCGCCGGCCGCCAGCGCCCCCGCCAGGGTGTAGGCCAGGCCCCGGCCCAGCTGCCAGCCCAGGGCCGCCGCCGGCCCGCCCCCGGCCGCCCGCTGGGCCGCCGCGCAGGGCGCCGCGCACATCGCCAGGCAGTGCGGCGTACCGGCCAGGCCGAGCAGGGCGGCCGCAGCAGCCAGGCTGAGCAGGAGGGGGCTGTTCATGCGCAGGAAAAGGAAGACGGGGAGACGACGGCGATTGGCGAATGACTGACAGCAGACGGCCGCGCCCTCCGCCGGCCCCGACTGTGCGCGGCCCCGCGCCCGGCCGGCTTGACGCAGCGCAAGCCTGGCGCAAGGCAGGCGGCGCCACGCGCACAATCGGTGCATGGCCGTCATCCTGCCCTTCTCCCCCAAGCCCCCGCCCCAGGAGCTGCCGCCCTCCCTGCCCGCCTTGCGGGAGGCCTGCGCAAGCTGCCAGCTGCGCGAACTCTGCCTGCCGCTGGGCCTGCAAGAGGCCGATCTCGACCGGCTGGAAGGCCTGGTCGGCAACCGGCGCAAGGTCGCGCGCGGGCAGACGCTGTTCCGGTCGGGCGACGATTTCCACGGGCTCTACGCGGTGCGCAGCGGCTTCTTCAAGACCGTGGTCGCCTCCGAGGGCGGCCGCGCCCAGGTCACCGGCTTCCAGATGGCCGGCGAGCTGCTCGGCCTGGACGGCATCGGCAGCGACCGCCATGCCTGCGATGCCGTGGCCCTGGAGGACAGCCAGGTCTGCGAGATCGCCTACGCCGACCTGGAACGCATCACCCGCGACCTGCCGCCGCTGGCCCACCAGTTCCACCGCATCCTGAGCCGCGAGATCGTCCGCGACCAGGGGGTGATGCTGCTGCTCGGCCGCATGAGTGCCGAAGAGCGCGTGGCCGCCTTCCTGCTGAACCTCAGCCAGCGCCTGCAGGCCCGCGGCTACGCCGCCCAGGCCCTGCGCCTGCGCATGACGCGCGAGGAGATCGGCAGCTACCTGGGCCTGAGCCTGGAGACAGTCAGCCGCACCTTCAGCAAGCTGCAGGAGGAGGGCCTGCTCAGCGTGCACCAGCGCGAGCTGAAGCTGCTGGACCTGCCCGCCCTGCGCCAGCGCGTCGAGTCCTGCGGCTGAGGGCCTGGGCGCCCGCCGGACTCAGGCGGGCTGGTCGGGATCGAAGAGGCGGCGGAACAGCCGCGCCCAGTCCGGGTCCATGGTGCGTCGCTCCAGGGACTCGCGCACGACCTGCCGGCCGTCCTCCAGGCCGACACGCAGGATCTCGTAGCGGTCGTGCCGGGGATCGACCGACAGGGCCGTGAGCCGGGGATGCGCAGCCAGCCAGTCGGCCAGTGCGGGATCCTCCTGCGCCACCTGCATCAACTGCCCTCCCAGCCAGAGCCGCAGATGCAGGAAGACGGTGCCACGGTAGTCCTCGGCCTGCAGGGCCTGCAGGCTGGCGCGCACCAGGGGCAGGTTCTCGCGGTGCCCGGTCTGGCCGCCGAAGAGCAGTCCGATGCCCTGCTGGGCCCGCAGGGCCCGCACGGCCGGGGCGGCGTCCTCGGCCGTGGCCAGGGCCTCCACCCGCAGGCTGCCCTCCGGCCGGCGCGCCAGGAAGGCCGTGCCGGTGGCACTGGCCAGCGCGGCGCAGATGGAGGTGCCGTTGACCAGCAGGCCGAGATGGCTCAGGCCCAGGGCCTCGGCCAGGGACTGTCCCAGGGCCCCGCCCGTCCGGGCGCGCAGCGCGAACTGCTCGCCCAGGCTCAGGGGCTGAGCCCGGGCGGCGGACAGGGGAAGCATGCCGAGCGCCGGCACCAGGCCGGCGGCCAGCAGATCGCGCCGCTTCACCGGCCGGCCTCGGCGGCAGGCTGCGGCGTGGCGGCGTGGTTGCGCCCCTGCAGCGCGGGCGCCGCGCTTCGCTCCAGGGCCGCCGGCTGGGTGGGCAGGACGATGTCGGCGCCGCGGCTGGCCACGAACGCCGTGGCCAGCCCGGCCACCACGACCAGGGCCGGGCCGCCCAGCACCAGCCACATGAAACGTTCGCGCCACCAGGGGCTGGCCGCGGCCGGCAGCGGAAGGGGGGAAGAAGGCAGAGAGCTCATCGCATGATCCTTGGCAGCAGCCCCGCGGGGCTCAGCGGGGCAGGTAGAAGGTGGTGGCCTCGTCGAGGCGACGCTCGGGGCCAGCGGGGCCGGCTTCGCGGACCAGGGTGAGGGTCACCGGCAGGGTCGTGCCGCGGGCCAGGGCCGTGGCGGCCTCGGCAGGCAGGCGCAGCGCCAGGGGCACCAGACGGGTCTCGGCCGGCCCGAGGCGGGCCTCGCCGCGCAGCTCGGCCTGCAGGCCGGGCAGGCCGCGCACTTCGATGCGCAGCTGCTGCGGCGATTCGGTCAGGTTCATCAGCTGCAGGCGGTAGACGTTCTCGACCAGGCCGTCCTCGACCTCGCGGGCCATCACGCCACGGTCGCGGACCACGTCCATGCGCACGGGCGGCCGCAGGGCCAGGCTGGTGACGAAGGCGCCCGAGATCAGCACCATCACCAGGCTGTAGACCAGCACCCGCGGGCGGAAGATGGACTTCAGCGTCAGCGCCGCACGCTCGCCCGCCTCCAGGCCGCGCTGGGTCGCGTAGCGGATCAGGCCCTTGGGCCGGCCGAGCTTGTCCATCACGCCATCGCAGGCGTCGATGCAGGCCGCGCAGGAGATGCACTCGTACTGCAGGCCCTGGCGGATGTCGATGCCGGTCGGGCAGACCTGCACGCACAGCCCGCAGTCGATGCAGTCGCCGGCGCGTGCGGCACCGGCCGCGGCCTTGCGGCCGGCCGTGCGCGGCTCGCCGCGGTGCACGTCGTAGCCGACGATCAGGGTGTCATGGTCGAACATCGCGCTCTGGAAGCGCGCGTAGGGACACATGTACTTGCAGACCTGCTCGCGCAGGAAGCCGGCGTTGCCGTAGGTCGCGAAGCTGTAGAACAGCACCCAGAAGGTCTCCCAGGGGCCCAGGGAGAAGGTGGCGATCTCCGCCGCCAGGGTGCGGATGGGCGTGAAGTAGCCGACGAAGCTGAAGCCGGTCCACAGCCCGATGGCGCCCCAGGCCAGGTGCTTGCCGCCGCGCTTGAGCAGCTTCTCGGCCGTCCAGGCGCTGCCGTCCAGGCGCAGGCGCGCGCTGCGGTCGCCCTCGAAGCGGCGCTCGACCCACAGGAAGATCTCGGTGTAGACCGTCTGCGGGCAGGTGTAGCCGCACCACTGCCGGCCGGCCACCGCGGTGAACAGGAAGAGGCCGTAGGCGCAGAGGATCAGCAGCCCGGTGAGGTAGATGAAGTCCTGCGGGTAGAGCAGCAGGTCGAAGATGTAGAAGCGCCGGGCGCCCAGGTCGAAGAGCAGCGCGGGGCGGCCGTTCCAGCTCAGCCAGGGCAGGCCGTAGAACAGCAGCTGGGTGAACCAGACCATGACCCAGCGCCAGCTGGCGAACCATCCGCGCACGGCGCGCGGATGGATCTTCGGCCCCGCCGCGTACATCCAGATGGTCTTGCGGGCCGGCGCGGCGCCGGCCGCCGCGGCCTGCAGGGGATCGCCAGGCTTCATTGCGCCACCGGCGGGGTCGGCGGGTTGAGGGCGGCCGGGGCCGTCGCCTGCACCGCCGCCTTGCGGCCCGACAGGCCTTCCACGTAGGCAGCGAGCACGCGGATCTGGCTCGGCGTCAGGCGCTGGCCGAAGGCCGGCATCACGTTGTGCTTGCCCTCGTTGACCATGCGGGTGATGGCCGCCTCGCCCCAGCCATGCAGCCAGACCTTGTCGTTGAGCCGCGGCGCGCCGAGCATCGGGTTGCCGTCGCCCTTGGCACCGTGGCAGGCCGCGCAGGCCCCGAAGCGGTCGCGGCCGAGCTGGGCGGCGATGTTGTTGTGCGCGCTGCCCGACAGGCTCAGCACATAGTGCGCGACCTGGCGGATCTCCTCGGGCCCGCCGACGGCCGCCGCCATCGGCGGCATCATCCCCTGGCGGCCGCCGGTGATGGTCTCGACGATGCGCTCGTGCGCGCCGCCCCACAGCCAGTCACCATCGGTCAGGTTCGGGAAGCCCTTGCTGCCGCGGCCGTCCGAGCCATGGCACTGCGCGCAGTTCGACAGGAAGAGCCGCTCGCCGAGCGCACGGGCCGCGGGGTCGGCCACCAGCTGCTCGGGCGACTGCGCGTCGAAGGCTGCATAGATCGGCGCCACGCTCCGCTGCTCGGCCTGCTGCTCCTTGGTGTATTCGCCGGCCGAGCTCCAACCCAGGGTGCCGACTCGGCTGCCCAGGCCCGGGAAGAGCACCAGGTAGACGGCCGAGAAGATCACCGTCAGCACGAAGAGGATCATCCACCAGCGCGGCAGCGGGTTGTTCAGCTCGCGGAGGTCGCCGTCCCACACATGGCCGGTGGTCGGGTCCTCCTTCCCGTCAGCACCGATGACGATGGTGCGGCGGCTCGCCGCGAAGAGCAGCACCAGGCAGGCGATCAGGCCAACCACCGTGACCGCGGCGATGTAGACATGCCAGCCCTGCGAGAAGAAATCGCTCATCGCGCACCTCCGCTGCGGGTGGAGGCGGGCGACGAGGACGGCAGGTCCTCGAAGGGCAGGCGGGCGGCCGCGGCGTGATCGGCCTGGGCGCTCTTGCGCCAGGCGCGCCAGACGATCCAGCCGAAGGCCAGGAAGGACAGCAGCGTCACCACGCTGCGCAGGGTGTTCACATCCATCGAAGCTCTCCTTGCGCCGTCACTTCACCGCGGTGCCCAGCACCTGCAGGTAGGCGATCAGCGCCTCGATCTCGGTCTTGCCCTTGACGGCCTCGGCGGCGCCGGCGATCTCGGCATCGCTGTAGGGCGCGCCCAGGGTGCGCAAGGCCTGCATACGCGGCGCGACGTTCTCCGGCGCCACCGTCGCGGTGGTCAGCCAGGGGTAGGCCGGCATGTTGGACTCGGGCACCAGGTCACGCGGGTTGTTCAGGTGGATGCGGTGCCACTCGTCCGAGTAGCGGCCGCCCACGCGGTGCAGGTCGGGGCCGGTGCGCTTGCTGCCCCACTGGAAGGGCCGGTCGTAGACGAACTCGCCGGCCTGCGAGTAGGGGCCGTAGCGCAGCACCTCGGCGCGGAAGGGCCGCACCATCTGCGAGTGGCAGTTGTAGCAACCCTCGCGCACATAGATGTCGCGGCCCAGCACCTGCAGCGCGGTGTAGGGCTTGAGGCCCTCGACCGGCTGCGTGGTGCTGCGCTGGAAGAACAGCGGAACGATCTCGACCATGCCGCCGACGGCGAGCACCAGCAGGGTCAGAACGACCATCAGGAAGCTGCTGGTCTCGATGCGCTCGTGGCTGAAGGTCTTGACCGGGGTGTCGTGTTGCGTGTTGCTCATCGGGTCCTCCGGGGCTCAGGCACGGGCCGGCTGCAGGGCCGGATCCGCCGACGGGGACGGCTGGGCGGCGGCTTGCGGGACGCGGCTGGCACGCACCGTCATCACCACGTTCCAGGCCATCAGCAGCATGCCGCTCAGGTACATCAGGCCGCCCACCAGGCGCACCACGTAGAAGGGGAAGGTGGCCTTGACGCTCTCGACGAAGCTGTAGACCAGGGTGCCGTCTTCATGCACCGCACGCCACATCAGGCCCTGCATCACGCCGGCGATCCACATGGCGGCGATGTAGAGCACGATGCCCAGGGTCGCAATCCAGAAGTGCAGCTCGATGGCCCGCGTGCTGTACATGGTCGTGCGACCGAACATGCGCGGGATCAGGTAGTACATCGAGCCCATGGTGATGAAGCCCACCCAGCCCAGGGCGCCGCTGTGCACGTGGCCGATCGTCCAGTCGGTGTAGTGGCTCAGGGCGTTGACCGTCTTGATGGCCATCATCGGACCCTCGAAGGTCGACATGCCGTAGAAGGACAGGCTGACGATCAGGAACTTCAGGATCGGGTCGTCGCGCAGCTTGTGCCAGGCCCCGCTGAGGGTCATGATCCCGTTGATCATCCCGCCCCAGCTGGGGGCCAGCAGCACCAAGCTGAAGACCATGCCGATGCTCTGCGCCCAGTCGGGCAGCGCGGTGTAGTGCAGGTGGTGGGGGCCCGCCCACATGTAGGTAAAGATCAGCGCCCAGAAGTGCACGATCGACAGGCGGTAGCTGTAGACCGGGCGCTCGGCCTGCTTGGGGATGTAGTAATACATCATCCCCAGGAAGCCCGCGGTGAGGAAGAAGCCCACGGCGTTATGGCCGTACCACCACTGCACCATCGCGTCCTGCACGCCGGCGTAGGCCGAGTAGCTCTTCATGAAGCTCACCGGCAGCGCCGCACTGTTGACCACGTGCAGCAGCGCCACCGCCAGGATGAAGGCACCGAAGAACCAGTTGGCCACGTAGATATGACGGACGGCACGCTTGCCGATGGTGCCGAAGAAGACCACCGCATACGCCACCCAGACCAGCGTGATCAGCAGGTCGATGGGCCACTCCAGCTCGGCGTATTCCTTGGCCTGGGTGTAGCCCAGGGGCAGGCTGATGACGGCGGCCACGATGACCGCCTGCCAGCCCCAGAAGACCGCATCGGCCAGCCAGGGCGCGAACAGCCGGGTGCGGCTGGTGCGCTGGACCACGTGGAAGGAGGTGGCCATCAGCGCGCAGCCGCCGAAGGCGAAGATCACCGCATTGGTGTGCAGCGGCCGCAGGCGGCCGTAGCTCAGCCAGGGGATGTCGAAGTTCAGCGCCGGCCAGGCCAGCTGGGCAGCGATGAACACGCCCAGCGACATGCCCACCACGCCCCAGAGCACGGTCGCAAGCGCGAAGAGACGCACCGGACGATCGTGATATGCCGGATCGGCAACCGGCAGGGAGACACTCATTTGACACTCCTACGAATCGGATGCACCGATTGTTCGGAGTCCGGCCGCTGCGCGGCTTGATGCGGATCAAGCTTGCTGCAGGCCGTGGGCCGCGGCCGACAGATGGGGCTCAGTCCGGGGGCATTTCGGGCGATGGATCGGCCGCCGAACGGCCCGGCGCAGGGGCCTGGCGCGCTGCGGAAGCTGCCGGGCCCGGCCCGTCCGGGGCCTCCATCAAGCGCAGGCCCTCGCGCTCCAGGTCGTCGAACTGGCCACGGTGCAGGGCCCAGGCGAACAGGGCGATGAGCCCCAGCACGAGCAGCACCGAGAGCGGCAGCAGCAGGTAGAGGATGTCCATGGGGGTCCGGGAGGGGGCCGGGCGCTCAGCGGCCGGCGCGCAGGGCGTTGCCGACCACGAAGAGCGAGCTGAAGGCCATGCCCAGGCCCGCGGCCCAGGGCGCCAGCGTGCCGCTCATCGCCAGCGGCAGCGCCAGCAGGTTGTACAGCAGCGCCCAGACCAGGTTCTCGCGCACGATGGCCAGGGCCTTGCGCGCCCGCTGCCGGGCCGCGGCGATCTCGGGCAGCCGGCTGCCGAGCACGACGAGGTCGGCCTGCTGCTGGCTGAGCGCCGCGCCATGGCCCAGGGCCACCGAGACATCGGCCTGGGCCAGCACCGGGCCGTCGTTGAGGCCGTCGCCGACCATCAGCACCCGGCGCCCCTCGGCCTGCAGTTCCTGCAGGCGGGCCAGCTTGCGCTGGGGCGTCGCGGCGCCCTGCAGCCGCAGGGCCGGGGCACCGGCCTCGCGCAGCCGGGCGCCGAAGGCCTGCACGGCGGCCGGGCGGTCGCCACTCAGCAGCTCCAGCGCCAGGCCCTCGGCGTGCAGCGCGGCCAGCAGGGGCAGCGCGCCCTCGCGCAGGCGTTCGTCGAAGGCGAAGGCCAGCGGCTGCTCGCCCGCGGCCAGGGGCTGCGGCGCCAGGAAGACCACCGGCCGGCCCCGCCACGGTGGCGGGCCGTGCGGGTGCGGGCCGGCGGGGTGCGGCGTCTCGGCCAGCGCCTCGGCCTGCGGGCCGACCCAGGCCGCCGAGCCCAGGCGCCAGACGCGGCCGTCCGGCCCGGTCGCGGCCAGGCCGGCGCCGGGCTCGTCGACGCGGTCGCCCACGAAGAGCGGCTCGGCCGCAGCCGTCGCGGGCGCACCAGCCTGGGCCAGCGCCCGCGAGAGCGGGTGGCTGGAGCCCGCCGCCAGCGCGACCGCCCGGGCGATCCAGGCGGCGCGCGCCTCGGGCTCGGCCGGACCGCCGCGGATCTCGGCGAGCTGCAAGGGGTCCTCGCTGAGCGTGCCGGTCTTGTCGAAACAGGCGGTGTCGATGCGGGCCAGGGCCTCGATCGCGTCGAGCCGCTGCACCAGCACGCCGCGCCGCGCCAGGCCGCCAGCAGCCGCCAGCAGCGTGGCCGGCGCCGCCAGCGAGAGCGCGCAGGGGCAGGTCACGATCAGCACCGCCACCGCCACCGGCAGGGCCCGGGCCGGGTCGATCTGCTGCCACACCGCCCAGGCGCCGGCCGCCAGCAGCAGCACGCCCAGCAGGAAGGGCCCGGCCCAGCGGTCGGCCGTGCGCGCCAGCGCAGGCCGGGCGCTGCGCGCACGCTCCATCAGCTCGACGATCTGCGCGCGGCGGGTGTCGGCGCCCAGGGCCTGCACCCGCATCCAGACGGGCGCGGCGAGGTTCAGGCTGCCGGCCACCACCGCCTCGCCGGGGCCGCGCGGCACGGGGCGGGATTCGCCGTTGAGCAGGGCCTCGTCGAAGCTGCTGCGGCCCTCGACCAGCAGGCCGTCGGCCGGCACGGCCTGGCCGGGCTGCAGGCGCAGCGTGTCGCCCAGCGCCAGGCGGGCGACGGCCACCGTCTCGATGCGGCCGTCGGGGCCGCGGCGCTCGACGCTGTCGGGCAGCTCGCGCAGCAGGCTGTCGAGTGCGCGGGCGACGCGCTCGCGGCCGCGCAGCTCCAGCCAGCGGCCGGTCAGCAGGAAGGCCACGAACATGGTCAGGGAGTCGAACCAGACCTCGCCGCCCAGCTCGCCCCCGGGCCCCGGCGGGCCGGGCTCGAAGGTGGCGGCCGTGGACGCGAAGAAGGCGATCAGCAGGCCCAGGGCCACCGGCAGGTCCATCACCACCCGGCCGTGGCGCAGGCCACGCAGGGCGCTGGCGAAGAAGGGGCCGGCCGAGAACAGCATCACCGGCAGGCTCAGCACCCAGCCGCCCCAGCGCAGCAGCTGCTCCAGGTCGGGCGCCAGCTCGCCGGGGCCGCTGACGTAGCTGGGCGTGGCCACCATCATCACCTGCATCATGCAGAACCAGGCCACGAAGAGCCGCCACAGCGCGCGGCGGCCCTCGCGGGCGCGGGCGTCCAGCTCGGCCTCGCTGCGGGCCGGGTGCGCGTCGTAGCCGGCCGCGCGCACCGCCTCGACCAGCTGCGAGGCGCGCAGCGCATCGGGACGCCAGCAGACCCGCGCGCGCTCGGCGCTGCCCTGCACCTCGGCCTGCTCCACCCCGGGCAGGGCCCGCAGCGCCCCCTCGATCACGCCTGCGCAGCCGGCGCAGTACAGGCCCGACAGGGCCAGGCGCGTCTCGGCCCGGCGGCTGCCGTCGACGGCGTGGAACCAGCGCGTCGAGTCGGCCAGGCCGGCCTCGTCATCAAGGGCGGCGCGGGCGCGGGCATCGAGCGGCGGGGGCCGGGGGCGGGCGGGCGGGGCGGGGACGGCGGGCGGCAAGGTGACAGGATTCTCGGGCGCGCGGCGGCCGGGAAGCCGGCGCCGCTGCGCTACTCTAGAAGCTGAACCGGAAGCCCACGCTGATGCAGATCAAACCCCTGTTCCCCGCCGCCCGCCGCGGGCTCGCGGCCCTGCTCCCCGCGCTGCTGGCAATGCTGGCCCCGCTGGCCGCCGCCCAGAGCCCGCAGCGCCTGCCCGTCGAGCCGCTCAGCGCCGGCCTGCACCTCATCCAGGCCGAGATCGCCCAGACCCCGGCCCAGCGCGAGATCGGCCTGATGAACCGCCCCAGCCTGCCCGCCAACGCCGGCATGCTCTTCATCTTCGAGCGGCCCGGCACGCAGTGCTTCTGGATGAAGAACACCCTGCTGCCCCTGACCATCGCCTTCCTGCGCGACGACGGCAGCCTCGTCAACACCGCCGACATGCAGCCGCAGAGCCTGCAGGCGCACTGCTCGAAGGAGCCCGTGCGGCTGGCGCTGGAGATGAACCAGGGCTGGTTCGAGCGCAAGGGCCTCAAGCCGGGCGACCGCCTGCGCGGCAAGCCCTTCGCCAGCGCGGCGACGCGCTGAACCGCCCCCCGGCTGCGGGCCGGCCGGCCCGCGACCCGCCACTACACTGACCGCCGCCCCGCCCGGCCCCCGCGCCGGCGGCGCGCCCCTGCCCCGGATCTCCAGCCCCCTCCTCCCATGCGTGAAGGCACCGCCCCCCTGATCCGCCGCGAGGCCTACACCCCGCCGGCCTACCGCATCCCGGCCGTCGAACTGGTCTTCGACCTGGACCCCGCCCGCACCGTCGTGCTGAGCCGGCTGACCGTCGAGCGCGACGCCGCCGCCGCGCCCCAGCCGCTGCGCCTGGTCGGCGAGGGCCTGAGCCTGGCCCGGGTGCTGGCCAATGGCCAGAGCGTGAGCTTCCGCGTCGACAAGGACGAGGGCGGCCGCGAGGAGCTGGTCATCGAGCAGCCGCCCGAAGGCCGCTTCGTGCTGGAGATCAAGGTCGGCCTGGCGCCCGAGAAGAACACCGCCCTGCTCGGCCTCTACACCTCCGGCGGCGGCTTCTTCACCCAGTGCGAGGCCGAGGGCTTCCGCCGCATCAGCTACTTCCTCGACCGGCCCGACGTCATGTCGGTCTACACCGTCACGTTGCGCGCCGAGAAGGCCCGCTACCCGGTGCTGCTGGCCAACGGCAACCTGGTGAGCCAGCGCGCGCTGGACGGCGGCCGCCACGAGGCCGTGTGGCACGACCCGCATCCCAAGCCCAGCTACCTCTTCGCGCTGGTGGCCGCCGACCTGGTGGCGCGCGAGCAGCGCATCCGCAGCCGCGCCGGCAGCGAGCACCTGCTGCAGGTCTGGGTGCGCGCCGGCGACCTCGACAAGACCGAGCACGCGATGCGCTCGCTCATGGCCTCGGTGGCCTGGGACGAAGCCCGCTTCGGCCTGCCGCTGGACCTGGAGCGCTTCATGATCGTCGCGGTCAGCGACTTCAACATGGGCGCCATGGAGAACAAGGGGCTGAACATCTTCAACTCCAAGTTCGTGCTGGCCAGCCCCGCCACCGCCACCGACATCGACTACGACGGCATCGAGAGCGTCGTCGCCCACGAGTACTTCCACAACTGGACGGGCAACCGCGTCACCTGCCGCGACTGGTTCCAGCTCTCGCTCAAGGAAGGCCTCACCGTCTTCCGCGACCAGCAGTTCAGCATGGACATGGCGGGCAGCCCCTCGGCCCGCGCGGTGCGCCGCATCGAGGACGTGCGCGGCCTGCGCCAGATGCAGTTCCCCGAGGACGCCGGTCCCATGGCCCATCCGGTGCGGCCCGACGCCTACCAGGCCATCGACAACTTCTACACCGCCACCGTCTACGAAAAGGGCGCCGAGGTCGTGCGCATGATGCACACCCTCGTCGGCGAGGCCGGCTTCCGCGCCGGCATGGACCGCTACTTCCAGCGCCACGACGGCCAGGCCGTCACCTGCGACGACTTCGCCCAGGCCATCGCCGACGCCAACCCCGGCTCGGTGCTGGCCGGGCAGCTCGACACCTTCAAGCGCTGGTACGCCCAGGCCGGCACGCCGCGCCTGGAAGCCCGCGGCCATTGGGAGGCCGAGGCCGGCGCCTGGACGCTGAGCCTGCGCCAGCACGGCCTGCCCAGCCCCGGCCAGCCCGAGAAGCAGCCCTGGCTGCTGCCGGTGCGCCTGGGCCTGCTGGATGCCGCCGGCCAGGCCCTGCCCCTGGTGCTCGAGGGCGAGGACCCGGCCCAGGCCGCCCGCGAGCGCGTGCTGGTGCTGGACCGCGCCGAGGCCCAGTTCCGCTTCGTCGGCCTGCCGGCCGGGGCGGCGGCGCCGGTGCCCTCGCTGCTGCGCGGCTTCTCCGCGCCGGTGCTGCTCGACGACGGGCTGGACGCCGCCCAGCGCCTGCTGCTGCTGCGCCACGACCCCGACGCCTTCAACCGCTGGGAAGCCGGCCAGCAGCTGATGCAGGCCGAGCTGCTGGCGCGGGTGCGCGACGCGGGCCCGGCCAGCGCACCGCTATCGGCCGGCCTGGTGCAGGCCCTGGGGGCCGTGCTGCGCGACGCCGAGCTCTCGCCCGCCTTCCGCGCCCTGGCCCTGGGCCTGCCCAGCGAAGGCCTGCTGGCCGACGCCCTGGCCGCCGAAGGCACGCCGCTCGACCCGCAGCGCGTGCATGCCGTGCGCGAATCGGCCCGCCAGCAGCTGGCCGCCGAGCTGGCCGCCGACTGGGCGGAGGCCTTCGAGGCCCATCCCGACCGCGGCGGCTACCGCCCCGACGCCGAGAGCATGGGCCGCCGCGCCCTGGCCAACCTGGCCCTCGCCATGCTGTGCCTGGACGCCACCCGCCGCGGCGACCCCGTCTGGCCGGGCCGCGCCTACCAGCGCGTCAAGGACGGGCGCCACATGAGCGAGCGCTTCGGGGCGCTGACCGCCCTGGTCCACGCCCAGGCCGAGCTGGCCGGCCCGGCGCTGGAGCGCTTCCACGCCCTGTTCCGCGACGAGGCTCTGGTCATCGACAAGTGGTTCGCGCTGCAGGCCGCGGCGCCCGAACCGCTGGGTGCGCAGGCCGGCAGCGTCTTCCAGCGCGCCCGGACCCTGTGCCTGCACCCGGACTTCACCCTGAAGAACCCCAACCGCGCGCGCAGCCTGCTGTTCAACCTGACGGTGCACAACCCCGCCGCCTTCCACCGCAGCGACGCCGCCGGCTACGTGCTGTGGGCCGAGAAGCTGCTGGAGATCGACACCTTCAACCCCAAGCTGGCCGCCCGCTTCGCCCGCGCGATGGACCGCTGGCGCATCCTGGCCGAGCCCTACCGCAGCGCCGCGCACGAGGCCCTGCAGCGCGTGGCCGCCCGCCCGGACCTGTCCGGCGACCTGCGCGAGATCCTCGACCGCGCCCTGGCCGACTGAGCCCCCTTCTTCCCCCCTCCCCCCCCACCGGACGCCCCATGAGTCGCCGCATCTCCCTCACCCAGTACCTCGTCGAGCAGCAGCGCGACCACGGCCGCATCAGCCCGCAATTGCGCCTGCTGCTGGAAGTGGTGGCCCGCGCCTGCAAGAGCATCGCGATCAGCGTGAACAAGGGCGCGCTCGGCGGCGTGCTCGGCACCGCCGAGACCGAGAACGTGCAGGGCGAGGTGCAGAAGAAGCTCGACATCATCGCCAACGAGGTGCTCATCGAGGCCAACGAGTGGGGCGGCGCCCTGGCCGCCATGGCCAGCGAGGAGATGGACTCGATCCACGTCGTGCCCAACCGCTATCCCCAGGGCGAGTACCTGCTGCTCTTCGATCCGCTCGACGGCAGCAGCAACATCGACGTGAACGTGTCGATCGGCACCATCTTCAGCGTGCTGAAGAAGCCCGGCGAGCAGGCCGGCGTCAGCACCGAGGACTTCCTGCAGCCCGGCCGCGACCAGGTGGCCGCCGGCTACTGCGTCTACGGCCCGCAGACCACCCTGGTGCTCACCGTCGGCGCCGGCGTGGTGATGTTCACCCTGGACCGCGAGCAGGGCAGCTGGGTGCTGACCGCCGACCAGGTGCGCATCCCCGAGGACACCAAGGAGTTCTCGATCAACATGTCCAACGTGCGCCACTGGGACGCCCCGGTCAAGCGCTACATCGACGAATGCCTGGCCGGCAAGGAAGGCCCGCGCGGCAAGGACTTCAACATGCGCTGGATCGCCTCCATGGTGGCCGACGTGCATCGCATCCTCAGCCGCGGCGGCATCTTCATGTACCCCTGGGACAAGCGCGAGCCGCACAAGGCCGGCAAGCTGCGCCTGATGTACGAGGCCAACCCCATGGGCTTCATCGTCGAGCAGGCCGGTGGCGCCGCCACCAACGGCCGCCAGCGCATCCTGGACATCGCGCCCGACCAGCTGCACCAGCGCGTGGCCGTGGTGCTGGGCAGCAAGAACGAGGTCGAGCGGGTCACCGCCTACCACCTGGACGCCGCGCCGAAGGCCTGAGCCCGCCCCGCCCGGGGCCCGGCGCCTTCATCGGCCGGCCCCGCGATGCACAAGGCGCCCCGCTGGGCGCCTTGTCTGTTTTCAGGGCTCACTGCCTGAGCCCGGAGAGCTGGCTCAGGGCGTGGCCAGACCGTCGCTGCGCAGCGACAGGTTCTGGATGCGCGCATCGCGGGCCGGCGCGGTGTCGGCCGCGGCGAAGGGTGCCGTGCGCGGGAAGCGTGCGGCCAGGAAGGCGGCCAGGGCCTGCTGCTCGGCGCCGACGGTGGCATAGGTCTTGGTCACGCCGGCCGCCACCTGGTCGATGCGGTTGGGCGCGCTCAGGCTGCCGAAGGGGTAGCCGTCGCCGCCGCCGGCCAGGAAGTCCAGCGTCACCATGCGGAAGCTGGTACCCGCCGGGGCCACCACCACGCCGCCGGCCACCACGGTCAGCGGCGTCGCGCCGGGGGCGGCGCCGTTGGGGTCGTCGACGATCAGGGTGCGCACGCGCGAGCCGGCCGGCTGGCCGGGATCGAAGCTGAAGCGCAGGCCGCCCACCTGCGGGAACTTGCCCTGGGTGGAGGTGGGCGTCCAGTCCGACACGCCATGCTCGATCAGCGCCTTCAGCTCGGCCGCCGTCACCGTCACCAGCGACAGGCCGTTGTTGAAGCGCAGCGCGAACTCGATGTCGAGCTGCGACACATCCCCCGCCAGCTTGCCCGCAGCCGGGTTGGCGCGGGTGGGGCCCTTGCGGCCGGTGGTGGCGCCCGGCGCCACGTCGAAGGCGCCGATGGAGGAGCGGATGCCGCCGCCGTTCTTCAGCGAGATCGCGGTGCTCGCGTCCACCGTCTGGGCGTAGGCCAGGTTGGCATCGGCCGTGAGGTTGCCGAGGTTGGTCTCCTGGTTGCGCACCAGCACGCGGTCGCCTTCCAGGTAGACGCTGCTGCCGCCGGCCAGGGCGCCATCCTTGGCGGCGATCACGGCGGCGATCTTGTCGGCCACCGCGGCCACGCCGGGCTGGGCATTCGCCGCGCTCAGGCCCTGGCGGGACAGGCCGGCGGCATCGGTGGCGTAGGCGCCGTTGACGGCGCTGTCGAGCCGGCCGGGAATGATGCGGCCCTGCGCATCAAAGGGCAGCACGATGCGGCCGAGGTACTTGTAGTCGGCATCCACGTTCACCACCAGCACCGGCTCGCCCGAGGGTGAGGTGAAGCTCAGCGGGTAGTTGCCGCGGCCGGTCTCGCCCGTGCGCGGCACGTCGTTGGTGTCGAAGAGGCGGGTGTTGGAGCCGCCGGCCACGATCAGGTCCACGCCGCGCAGGCGGGTGGCCAGGGCCTGCTCCACCTCGATCTGCTGCATGTGCGCCAGCAGCACGATCTTGTCGATGCCCTGGCTGCGCAGGCTGTCCACGGCCGGCTGGATGCTGGCGGCCAGCGCGTCCAGGTCTGCCGCCAGCGCGCCCGCGGGGCGGATGCCGATGCTGCCGGTGGAGGTGATGCTGGCCAGCGTCGGGGTGGAGGCGCCCACCACGCCGATGCGCTGCCCGTCCACCGTGATCACCGCATGGCTGGCCAGGCGGCCGCCCACCAGGGTGGAGGCCTCGGCGCCGTTGTTGCCGGCGGCGGCGCGGCTGGCCAGGTTGGCGTCGGTGCTGAAGTCGAGGTTGGTCGAGAGGTAGGGGAAGCGCGCGCCAC
Source organism: uncultured Rubrivivax sp. (assembly GCA_964433315.1). Taxonomy (GTDB): domain Bacteria; phylum Pseudomonadota; class Gammaproteobacteria; order Burkholderiales; family Burkholderiaceae_C; genus Aquariibacter. The sequence continues at coordinate 15,709 of CAYSQO010000006.1, read as the reverse complement.
GCCAGGCGCCGCTGGCACCGATCAGGGCGCCGAAGAAGTTGGTGCCCAGGTCCAGGTCGTGGTTGCCCACCGCGCTGGCCTGCAGGCCCATGAGGTTGAGGATCTCGATGTCGCCGCGGCCCGCGCCCGTCACGCCCAGCTCGGGCGTCAGCGAGGCATCGTCGGCCGCATTGAAGAAGGGGCCCGGGATGTAGTTGTCCCCCGAGGACAGGAAGACGGTGCGCGCCGGCAGCTCGGCGCGGAACTTGTTTACCAGGGCCGAGAGGGCCTTGCTGTTGGCGACCAGGTCGCCGCCGGAATCCATGTCCGCCACATGCAGCACCTGCAGGGTGAAGGCGGTGTCGGGCAGCGGGGCGGGCGCGGGGTCGCTGCCGCTGCCCCCGCAGGCGGCTAGGCTGGCGCCAAGGATCAGGCCCAGGGCCAGGCGGGGCAGCGCGGCGGCGGCACGCGGAACACGGGGGGAAAGAGGCATCGGGGGCTCCGTCGTCGAAGGACGGCGGATGCTCCCGTTGCGCGATGACCTAGCCGTGAAGCGGCCGTGAAGCTGCGGTGTCAGCCCCCGCCCGGGGCGCGGGCCGGGGCCCGGCCCCCGGGCGGCGGGCCCGCGGGGGCGGGCCGGATGGGCCTCAGGCCGGCTGGCCGCCCGCGGCGGCGAGCCGGCGCTTGGCGCGCCAGGCCCCGCCCAGCACCAGCAGGCCCGGCACCAGGATGGCGGCCCAGATGATCTTGTCGAGGTGCTGCTGCACCCAGGGGATGTTGCCGAAGAGGTAGCCCAGCGTCGTGATGCCGCCGACCCACAGCACCGCGCCGCTGACGTCGTAAAGCGTGAACTTGCGCCGGTCCATGGCCGCCACCCCGGCCACGAAGGGCGCGAAGGTGCGCAGGAAGGGCATGAAGCGCGCGGCGATCAGCGTGAAGCCGCCGTAGCGCTCGTAGAAGGCATGGGCCTGCTCGAAGGCCCGGCGGTTGAAGAACTTCGAGTCCGGCCACTGGAAGACCCGCGGCCCCACCCAGCGCCCCACCGTGTAGTTGCTCTGGTTGCCCAGGATGGCCGCGGCGATCAGCAGGCCCATGGCCAGCTTCAGCTCCAGCAGGCCCAGGCCGCTGAGCGCGCCCACCACGAAGAGCAGCGAATCCCCGGGCAGGAAGGGCATCACCACCACGCCCGTCTCCACGAAGATGATCAGGAAGAGCAGCGCATACACCCAGTCGCCGTGGCTGGTGACGAAGGCGCTGAGGTGGCGGTCGACGTGCAGGATGAAGTCGACGAGGGCGAGCAGAAGGTCCATGGCCGCGCAGTATCCACGAGCTGGCGCCCCGCCTTCCTAAAATCCCGGGGTGAACCCTGAGCCCACCCCGACCCCGCCGCGCCGCACCATCCGCCCGCTTCCGGATGAACTCATCAGCCAGATCGCGGCCGGGGAGGTCGTCGAGCGGCCCGCCTCCGTGCTGCGCGAGCTGGTCGACAACGCCCTGGACGCCGGGGCCCGCCAGATCACCGTGCGCCTGGAGGGCGGCGGCATCCGCCGCATCGTGGTGGAGGACGACGGCGCCGGCATCCCCGCCGACGAACTGCCCCTGGCCCTGCAGCGCCACGCCACCAGCAAGATCGCCAGCCTGGGCGAGCTGGAGGCCGTGGCCAGCCTGGGCTTCCGGGGCGAGGCGCTGGCCGCCATCGCCTCCGTCTCGGAGATGGGCCTGGCCAGCCGCACCGCCGACGCCCCCCACGCCATGCGCCTGGACGCCCGCAGCGGCGAGCTGGCCGCCACCGCCCGCGGCGTGGGCACCACCGTGGAAGTGCGCGAGCTCTTCTTCAACACCCCCGCGCGGCGCAAGTTCCTCAAGAGCGAAGCCACCGAGCTGGCCCACGGCCTCGAAGCCCTGCGCCGCCACGCCCTGGCCCGGCCCGAGGTGGGCTTTGCCATCTGGCACGAAGGCCGGCTGATCGCCCAGTGGCGCGCCCTGGCCCCCGCCCCCGAAGGCCCCGGCTCCGCCGACCCCGCCCAGGCCGAGGCCGAAGCCCAGGCCCGCCTGGCCCAGCGCCTGGAAGCCGTGCTGGGCGCCGACTTCGTCACCGGCAGCCGCCCCCTGCCCGCCCGCCGCCAGGGCGGCGTGGAAGTGGCCGGCCGCATTGGCCTGCCCGACCACGCCCGCAGCCGCGCCGACCAGCAGTACCTCTACCTGAACGGCCGCTACATCCGCGACAAGCTCGTGGCCCACGCCGTGCGCAGCGCCTACGAAGACGTGCTGCACGGCCAGCGCCAGCCCATCTACCTGCTGTGGCTGAGCATGCCGCCCGAGCGGGTGGACGTGAACGTGCACCCCGCCAAGGTGGAAGTGCGCTTCCGCGACGGGCGCGAAGTGCACCAGGCCATCTTCCACGCCCTGGAAGCCGCCCTGGCCGAACGCCGCCCCCAGGCCGCCGGTGCGGCGCCCCTGCTGGCGGCGCGCGGGCTGGGCGATCTGGCGGGGGCCGCGGTGGACGCGGCCGCCGCATCCGCCACCCAGCCCGGCGGAGCCGGGGCCCCCCACGCCAGCCCCAGCCCCGCCAGCGGCTTCGGCCCCGGCCCGCAGCCCCTGCCCGACCCCGCCGCCTCTTCTGCCCCCGCCTGGCGCAGCAACGCCCCGCTGGACTTCGGCCCCGCCGGCAGCGGCCTGCGCGGCGGCGCCCAGCCCGGCGAGGCCGGCCGCCCCGCCGCCCCGCGCCCCGTGGGCTTCGACCTGCAGGAGCCCACCGGCCCCTGGCGCCTGGCCGCCGAAGCCCGCGGCCCCGGGCCCGCCCCGGCCGAGCCGCCCGCCGTCGCCCCCGCCGCGGCCGGCATCCCCGCGGCGGACGCCGACGACGACCGCCCCCTCGGCCGCCCCCTGGCGCAGCTGGGCGGCGTCTACCTGCTGGCCGAGAACCGCCAGGGCCTGCTCATCGTCGACATCCATGCCGCCCACGAACGGGTCGTCTACGAACGGCTCAAGGCCCGGCATGCCGAGCTGACCCTGTCCGCCCAGCCCCTGCTCATCCCCGTCGTCATCCCGGCCACCCCCACCGAGATCGCCACCGCCGAACAGCACGGCGCCCACCTCGGCGCCCTGGGCCTGGACGTCGCCCCCCTGTCCGCCACCGCCCTGGCCCTGCGCAGCCGCCCCGCCGCCCTGCCCGACGCCGACCTGCCCGCCCTGCTGCGCGCCGTGCTGGCCGAACTGGCCCAGGTCGACGGCAGCCGCCTGGTGGAACGCGCCCGCGACGAACTGCTGGCCACCATGGCCTGCCACGGCGCCGTGCGCGCCAACCGTCGCCTCACCCTGCCCGAAATGGACGCCCTGCTGCGTGACATGGAAACCACCGCCCGTGCCGACCAGTGCAACCACGGCCGCCCCACCTGGCGGCAGATCACCCTGCAGGAACTGGACGCGCTCTTCATGCGCGGGCGCTGAGCCCCGGCCGAGCCCGCGACGCAGGCCCCGCAGCCAAGCCGCGGCGGCACGGAACACGCTTGCCCCCGCCCATGGACCTGCTCAAGACCACCGCACTCTTCGTCCTCACCGCCGTGGCCGAAATCGTCGGCTGCTACCTGCCCAGCCTCTGGCTCAGCCAGGGCCGCAGCGCCTGGTGGCTGCTGCCCGGCGCCGCCAGCCTCGCCCTCTTCGCCTGGCTGCTCAGCCTGCACCCGGCCGCCTCCGGCCGTGTCTATGCCGCCTACGGCGGCGTCTACATCGCGGTGGCCTTGCTGTGGCTGTGGGGCGTCGACGGCCTCAAACCCCGCCCTAGCGACTGGCTGGGCGCCGGCCTGGCGCTGGTGGGGATGGCGGTGATCGTGGTGGGGGGACGGGATGGAGGGTGAGGGGTAAGGAACCGGGTCGGTTTGAGCGGCCCGGGAGGGGCCGCTCACTTAGCCCAGCGACGATCTGGCTCAAGTGACGTCTTGGGGTCACTTACTAGCGCTGCACTTGCCGGGCTTTGCCATTTCCAGCTTCGCAACGTCGGCTTTTCCTTGCGCCTCCGGAACCTGTTCAACGCCAGCACCGCCGACGAAAACGCCCAGCTTGATGTACTGCCGAATAAAGTAGTTCTTCCCGGCTTCGAACATCAACTCGAGCGCATTGGGCGAGAACTCCGATTCGGTATCAACCTTATGGGTCACTCCACCATCAACCTCGGTATAAAAGAAGACATCCGGGGCACTTTCACCAATGCACTTTCCGTCGATCCAAAGGTCCTTTTTGAGGGCCTGACCCACAAAGCTGTTCCGATAGAGGTAGACGCCGGACTTCCCTTGGCTTGGAACATTGAACTCTTTTGCCTTCGCAGATTCCCCCTTGGATACCATTTCCACTGACGCGCACCCGGTTAGCGCAAGCGCGGCGGACAAAGACAGAACAGCAATGAATCGCATGAAAACCACCCTCCTTTAGGTCGTTGATGTTGAGAGCACTTTGAGGCCAGCTCACGGCCGGTTGAACGAGGGATTAGGCCTCACTGTTTTGACCTTCCCTGGGTGGGGTCGACTGGCACTATGAGTTTCTCAACCGGGTCAAACTGGACCAAGACCGTTGTGCCGAACTTCGTGGTGTTCTGGAAGGCATCACGCGTTCTTTCGTCGAGTGTGCCTGAGTGGATACGATCCATGAACTGAAGAAACTCCGAGACCAGGAGCTCGTACTCATCTTGCGTCACCGGTCGCGGAACGAGTAGCTTGAAACGGATGTTCGCTGTGGCCTCGGCCACAACGGAGAAAAGCAGCGAGTACGGCTGTGACTCACGGACCTTTCCCGTCGTGCCGACACCCTTGACCTCCGGTGCATCGGGACCAGCTACGCGACTGTAGAGGCCAACAAGTGCCTTCTTCAGGAGCGCGTAGTGGTCCTTCCCCATCTCTGACAGGAAGGCTTCGAAGTACGGTTTGGCAAGGAACGCAACAATGGCAGATGGAACCAGCCACTCCAGGGATGCGTACGCCGAGCCGGAAGGGTATGACTCGAAGTCCAGCTCCAAGCCTTCGACGCGAATCGCCGCCTCGAACTCTTCGAAGTACTCGCGCGGGATGCGGTCTTCGTGAAGGATGCCGATGTGCATGGCGGTGACTGTGTGAGGCCTAACGTTTGAGCTGAGCCGCGACCGCCGGGATGGCGCTTGGCCCGCTGGACGGATGATGAACCACACCGGGAAGCGGGCCGAGTGCCATGCCGGTGCGAGTCGGCTCCAGCGAAGGCGTCGGCTTCTAGGCAAGCGCCCGACGAAGAGTGGCGGAGACGCTGATGATGTGGATATGACCACCAAGGTTCTTGGATAGCCTGATGTACTGCTGAGACTCCAGGACCAGGAGTGCGTGATCAACCAGGTACTGTGGGAGGTCGAGCGATTTCGAGATCGACTCGTTGTCTTGAAGACCTTTGTTGACTACTGCCACCGCGACGCTCTGCACCTTTGCCTCGTACTGGTCGACATAGGCCTGCGCGTACTGCTGAAAGCCGTATGTTGTGATCTTGAAATGCGGGAGACCTCTACCAATGTGACGTGAGACCGAAAGCAGGCCTGACTGCTCGAGTACGTCGAGGGAGTCAGAAAGCTCTTGCTCTGGTGTGTCCACGAGTTCTGGGACTGCATGCACGTCTGTGCCCGCCAGTAGGTTGTGACCTTTGGACATCGCAAGCTCGCAGGACGCCTTAAGCACGAGGTTGTCGATCCGAGCAAGTCCTGCGATCTCCTTGATCGGGGAAGTAACGTAGCCAGGCAAGTTGCCAAGCGGAGGCTTCTCTCTAACGCCTGTGATTGACGCCACGATGCGATCGAAGCTTGAGTCGTAGGACGTGAGATCGGGAATGCGTTCCCACAGGGTCGAAGCTAGGGCAGCTGGAACGTCGCATTCATCAAGTACCACAGGGATCAAGCGACTGCCGGCATTTACCCTTGCAACAAACGCTGCATTCAATTCTTCTCTCACCCAAGGCTTGTTGACGCTGTAAGTGGATAGAACAACGACTACGGCCGCAGCATTGCGTAGGCCTTCCTCGAAAATCTTGTCCACGAGGCTGTCGCCGGGAAGCATCTCCCAACGATCCAGCCAAGCATCGACGCCCCTTGCGCGAAGACGCTCTGCAAACGGGACTACGAAGCGAGTCTTGTCCTCGGATGCGTGACTGATGAATGCCTTCGGGTGCATGCTTCGTTCTCCGACGCCTAACGTTCGAGCTAAGCGGGCGACGACGGTAAGACGCCAGGCCCGCGCAGTGCAGGATAAACCACAGCGCTGCGCGGGCCTGGCGGCTTGCCGTTGGCGCTCCGCTTGAGCGAAGGGTTAGGCCTCACCGCGAGGCTCAGATGACTCCTTTGGCAAGCATCCATGCTTCCACGTCGGCCACTGTGACGGGGACCGGTACGCGCGCCGCCGTAAGAATCCGACGAACCCGTTGCGTCTTCTTTACAGGATCCGCCGGGATATTGACCAGCGCGGGACTGCGTGCTCGTGCCGTGCGAAGCCTGGCTTCCAGTGTGCGCTCGTTGCTGATAGCGACGCAGAGCGCTGCATCAAACGTGCAGATCAACAGCCTGACCACAGTAGCAAAGAGTACCGAGTCCTTGATTGGTATCGGGATGCCGGCGCCAAGTGAGAGGGCTGGCATCGCAAATGCGTGTCTAAACGGTGACGGATTCTTCGCCTGACTCGCAACGAGTGCGTTGCGCAGGTCGATCAGGTCTTGGTTAACAACTCCGTCCGAGTGAATGATCGCGTTCCTGCATTCCTTGAAGTAGCGATAAGCGGTTAAGTAATCTTCGATGACAGCCCAACGATTTAGTGGTGAACTGCTAAGCTTTGGGAAGAACTGTGCCGTCATCAAGGAAGAAGTTGCGGCGTTTGCTGCATCGACTGCCTTCTGGTAGCCGGTACGTTGGTTAGGCTTGGTCTGATCGCTTGGAAACTGAAGGTTCTTCGCATGCTTTGCGGCCAACGAAGGCGAGAAGACCTCGCTACAGACCTTCTCGCACCAGCTTTCATAGAGCGTGCATGACTCGAAGAGGATCCATTTGGCGAACTCCTCTTCATGCTGAGGCCAGTCGGTCTCTATGCACGTTCTCCGAATATCGATCCCGCCGGGTAGTGTGAGTCCCGAGAGAAATTTGGATTTCACCTGATCAATGTGAAGTTCAGGAAACTGAGAGCGGAAGCCGCGCACCTGCCACCAGAGTTCGCGAAGACCTGCATAGCTCGCCCAAATGAATCCGAAGGTATCGCCGAGCCGACGGTCAACACTGTGTGTAGCCGGGAAGAAAAATGGTGGATTCGATGCGGGCATGATGGATTTGTGAGGCCTAACGTACTTTAGGCCCCATCGCAGCCCCTGCCGCTTGACGCCCAATGTTCAAGAAGCCGCGACGATACACGCTTCCTTCTCCTGGGCCCGGCACCCTCCTTCAGGGTGCTTGTGCAGCGCGTTAGGCGGCCCAAAGGGACATCGCAACTGGGCATGACGCTGGGTGCATAGCCTCCCCGTGGTTTGGCCATCACGCCCGTGCGGTGCAAGCTGCGCTTGTCAACGCCAGCGAAGGCAGGTGTTTGCAGCTCGGTGGCACGTCACGTCATGCAACTGGCTTGACCACCAGCACCTGCAGGGGCGTAACACCTCGCATTGATCAGCAGCCTTGCGACAGCTCCGGCGGCTTGACCGCAGCGCTGACGTAAACGCTCAAAGCTGTTGCGGCGCCTGGGTTTCCAGCGCGCGGCCACGCCGCAAGCGGCCCGGCAGGTTCAGCCCGGCGCCGGGCTTTCGAAAGGATTCAGCACCTTGACGCCAAAGGGCAGGAAATCCGCCACGTTGCGCGTCACCACGGTCAGGCCATGGGTTTGGGCGGTGGCAGCGATCATGGCGTCTTCATAAACCGTGTCGGATCGGCGGTGCATCAGCCGGGCCCAGACGCGGAAGGTGGCGGCATCCATGGGCAGCACTTGATAGGACGCGGCCACGCCCTGCAGCCAGGTTTCAAGCGCCTGGGCCTTGCCGGGGTCCTGTTCGCGGGTCCGTTCAATCCCGGCCTGGATTTCGCCCAGGGTGACGGCAGACAGCCGAAGCTGGCTGTCTTCGACGGCCTGGAACCAGGCCAGCACGGCACCGTGCGGCCTGGGCTTGCGCAGCTCGGAGACCACGTTGGTGTCCAGCAGGTACATGCCTCACCCCAGATCGGTCGGCAGCCGCCGCCGCGCCGCGCCGCGCGGCGGGATGGGCACCTCCCCCAGGGCCGGATCGGCCAGCAGCAGTTGCTTGAGGCCGGGCCGGGCGCTGGCCTGCAAGCGGCGCCACTCGGTCACGGGCACCAGCACGGCGGCTTCCGCGCCGCGCTTGGTGACCATCTGGGGGCCGTCGCTCAGGCAGGTCTCAAGGAACTCGCTGAACCGGGCTTTGGCGTCTTGAACAGGCCAGCTTTGCATGGGGTGACTCCAAATGACCAGATGGATGACTAGTTTACGGCGTTCGCAAGCCCGCATCGCGCCCCCGCCCCCGCCCCGCGCCATGGTCCAATCCACCCCCGCAGCGCCCCGGCCCTCACCCGGCCCACCGCGCTGCGCCCGGGCCCCCTGAGGCGCCCGGCTGAACCCCCTCCCCCGCCCTTGCCGAGAGGCAACGCGGGCCCGGGCCGCGCCCCCTGATCCGTCTTCGGCGCCGCCCCTGCCATCGCCCCGCCCGGGGCCTTTCATCATGGCCACCCTCAAGCTCCCCCCCAAGTCGCCCCGTCCGCAGGCGGACCGGCGCCAGGACAAGCGCAGCCCCGTGCGCGGCATTACGCCGACCGGTCGTCACCTGCACCAGAAACACGAGAAGCAGCAACGCGACGAGGCGCCGGCCCGCGTGCTGCCCGATCCGGGCCGTCCGCCGCGCAGTGATCGCCCGGCCTTCGGCGGCCCGCGCCGCGACGGCGACGCGCCGCGCGGCCCGCGGCCCGAGCGCGGCGCAGCCCCCGGCGGCTGGCGCGATGAGCGGCCCCGGCCCGACGCCCGGGGCGAACGCGGCGAGCGCCCGCGCTTCGGCGGCGCGCGGCCCGAGGGCGGCGGCTTCCGCCCCGGCCCGCGGCCGGAAGGGAGTGGCTTCCGCCCCGGTCCCCGGCCGGAGGGTGGCGGCTTCCGCGACGGCCCGCGCCGCGAGGACGGCGGCCCGCGCTTTGACGAGCGCCGCCGCGGCGGCCCGGGCGGCGGCTTCAGCGGGGATCGCCGGCCCGCCCCGCCGCGCGAGGCCGGCTTCCGCCCGCCGCAGGACCGCGACCGCTCGTCGGGCGAATCCGGCGGCTGGGCGCCGCCGCGGGACGATCGCCCCCGCGGCCCGCGCCCCGACGGCGCCTTCCGCCGTGCCGGCGAGGGCCCGGATGAACGCCCGCGCTTCGGCCCCCGGCCCGAGCACCGCGGCGGCCCGCAGGACCGCGGCCCGCGCTTCGATCCGCGCGGCCCGCGGCCGGATGGCGGGCGCGGCGGCCCCGCCGAGCGCTTCGGCGGCGACCGCGGCCCGCGCCGTGAAGGTGGCTTCCGCCCCGAGGACCCGCGCGGCCCGGGCGGCGATCGCCCACGCTTCGGTGGTCAGGGTGGCCCCGGTGGCGATCGGCCCCGCTTCGGCGGACAGGGCGGCCCGGGGGGAGACCGTCCGCGCTTCGGCAACCAAGGCGGCCCGGGGGGAGACCGTCCTCGCTTCGGCAACCCAGGCGGCCCGGGGGGAGACCGTCCTCGCTTCGGCAACCCAGGCGGCCCGGGGGGAGACCGTCCTCGCTTCGGCAGCCAGGGTGGCCCCGGCGGCGACCGACCGCGCTTCGGCGGCCAGGGTGGCCCGGGCGGCGATCGCCCGCGCTTCGACGAGCGCGGCCCGCGCGAAGGGGGCCCGCGCTTCGATCCGCGCCGCGGTCCGCAGGGCGGGCCGCCGGCCCGTGCCGGCTGGCCGCAGCAGCCGCCGGCCCCGGCACGCGGCGGCTACGGCCGCCCGGCGACGGCGCGCGATGAGGACGACGAGGACGAGGACTTCCCCGCCCACGCGCCGGGTTCGCTGCGCCTGTCCAAGCGCCTGGCGGAGCTGGGCCATGCCTCGCGCCGCGAGGCCGACGACTGGATCGCCGCCGGCTGGGTGAAGGTGGACGGCCAGGTGGTGGACACCCTGGGGGCCCGCGTGCTGCCCAGCCAGCAGGTGGAGATCGACCCGCGCGCCCGCGAGCTGCAGTCGCGCCAGGTGACGGTGCTGCTGCACAAGCCGGTGGGCCTGGTCAGCGGCCAGGCGGAGGACGGGCACCAGCCCGCCATCACCCTGGTGACGCCCGAGAACCGCTGGGGCGCCGATGCCAGCGGCATCGACTGGCAGCCGGGCCACCTGCGCCATCTGGCGGTGGCGGGCCGGCTGGACGTGGATTCCTCCGGCCTGCTGGTGCTGACGCAGGACGGCCGCGTGGCGCGCACCCTAATCGGCGAGCGCGAGGAGGACGACGATGCCGGCGTGGAGAAGGAGTACCTGGTCCGCGTGGAATGGTTCGAGCGGCCCGAGCTGGGTGCCGAGGCGGACCTGAAGACGCTCTTTCCCGAGGAGCGCGTGCTGAGCCTGCGTCACGGCCTGAGCCTGGACGGCAAGGCGCTGCGGCCGGCGCGGGTGTCGTGGCAGAGCGAGTCCACGCTGCGCTTCGTGCTGCGCGAGGGCCGCAAGCGGCAGATCCGCCGCATGTGCGAGCTGGTGGGCCTGAAGGTGACGGGCCTGCGGCGCGTGCGCATCGGCCGCGTGGTGCTGGCCTCGCTGCCGCCGGGCCAATGGCGCTACCTCGCCCCGTGGGAAAAGTTCGACTGAGCGGCCGCGCGGCCGGGCCCGACCGGGGCGCAGGCCGGAGGCCGGGGCGATGAAGCCCGGCCTGCGCCTGGCCCTGGCCGGCCCCACCGCCAGCGGCAAGACGGCCGCGGCCCTGGCCCTGGCCGCGCGCCTGCGCGCGCGCCACGGCCTGGCGGTGGAAATCGTCAGCGTCGACTCGGCCCTGGTCTACCGCGGCATGGACTGCGGCACGGCCAAGCCCAGCGCGGCCGAGCAGGCGGCCGTGCCACACCACCTGATCGACGTGATCGACCCGGCCGAGCCCTACTCGGCCGCCCGCTTCGTGGCCGAGGCGCAGGCGGCGATGGCCGCCATCGCCGCGCGCGGCGCCCTGCCCCTGCTGGTGGGCGGGACGATGCTGTACTTCAAGGCCCTGTTCGACGGCCTGGACGAGCTGCCGCCGGCCGACCCGGCGCTGCGTGCGCAGATCGAGGCCGAGGCCGCCGCCCGCGGCTGGCCGGCCCTGCATGCCGAGCTGGCCGCGGTGGACCCGGCCAGCGCCGCCCGCCTGGCCCCCGGCGACCGGCAGCGCGTGGGCCGCGCGCTGGAGGTGTGGCGCACCAGCGGCCGGCCGCTGTCGGCCTTCCACAGCGGGCGCTTCGAGCGGCCGGCCACGCCGGCCACCGGCCCGGCCGACGCCCTGCTCTTCAGCCTGGAGCCGCAGGACCGCAGCGCCCTGCACGCCCGCATCGGCCAGCGCTTCGAGGCCATGCTGGACGGCGCCCTGCCCGACGAGCTGCGCGCCCTGCGCGCGCGGGGCGACCTGCACCCCGAGCTGCCCTCGATGCGCTGCGTCGGCTACCGCCAGGGCTGGGCCGTGCTGGACGCGCTGGCCGCCCAGGGCCACCCCGCCGCCCTGGCCGGGCCGCTGCCGCCCGCCGCCCGCGCCCGCTGGGCCGAGGAAGGCGCCGCCGCCACGCGCCAGCTGGCCAAGCGCCAGATGACCTGGCTGCGCAGCCTGCCCTGGCGCCGCGTGATCGCCGCCGAGACGCCCGCCGAGGCGGTGGCCGACACGCTTGCCGCCGCGCTGGACGCGACGGGCTGAGCCCGGTCGGCCGCTCCCCCCGGCCGCTCCCCCCGGCCGCTCCCCCCGGCCACCCGCCCCCGATCGCTCCCGCCCGCTTGGTGCGCCGCGCCTGCGCCCCGCAGCCGGCGCAGTCGCCTGGGCGGCGCGCGCCGCTCAGGGCGTGCCGGGCCAGCTGCTGTGCAGCTTCGGGGGCTTGGGCTGGCCGTCGAAGAAGTACTGCACGTAGAGGCCGCCGGCCACGTCGTTGTAGTTGGGGCTGTACTCGCTGCGCAGCCAGCCGCCGGCCTTGAGCTGGGGGCTCATGCGCCAGGCGGCGGCGCCTTCCAGGCCGTAGGCCGCGCCGGTGTTGCGCTGCGCCTCGTAGAAGCGGTTGCCGGTGCTGCGCTGCAGGCCGGGGCGGCTGGGGAAGTAGGGGCTGTCGTCCTCGCGGGCCATCTGCCAGCCCAGGCGGCCCTTGAGGCTCCAGACCATGTCGCCGCCGTCGTGCAGCCAGCCGGCGGTGAGGCTGGGCCGGTAGTACTCGCGCGGGCTGAAGTAGCCGCCATGGCCGAAGGTGAAGCCGCTGAGGTTGCGCTGGTAGCCCATGACGAGCAGGTCGGCGCCCAGCTCGACCCGGTCCTGGTCGGAGCCGAGGTCCAGCGGCATGCGCAACCCGGCATTGGCCTGGAAGCGGCGGTTGCTGACCACCTCGGTGCCGGTGAGCGTGCCGAACAGCACCGAGCCGTAGGGCCGGAAGTCGCCCTCGCTGCCGTAGGCGCCCACCTGCAGGCTGGTGCTGACCACGCCGCCCCAGGTGTCGCCGCTGGCCGGGTCGTCCAGGCCGGCGTAGGACAGCAGGCTGTCGGTGACCGCGCGGCGCGCCAGCTCGACGCGCAGCGGCGTGCCGCTGGGCGACCAGACCAGGCCGCCGACCCAGTTGGTGAGCGCAAAGCCCAGCGGCGTGCTGCCGACGTCGACCTGCCAGCTGCCCTGGTCGAGCTTGAGGTTGAGCGCCAGGCCGGTGGCGGTGCTGTCGGGCGTGATCGGCGTGCCGACCCGGCCGAGGTTGGTGCCGACCAGGGCCGCGTCGGCGCTGCTGGCCGGGCCGCCGGCATCGAGGTTGACCACGGTGGCCGAGGCGGTGAGCCGGCCCGTGCTGCCGAGGGCGGTGGAGCCCTCGGCCCGCACCGCCACCTCGCTGAGCGTGCTGAGGCCTTCGGTGCCCGAGCGCTGGCGGTAGGAGGCGCCGCCGTCCAGCCAGCCGGAGAGGCGGGCCTTGAGGTCGGCGATGCGGCGCTCGGTGTCCTGCCGCTCGCGCGGGGCCAGGGCGGCCCCGGCGGGCACCGGAGCGGGCCGGGCCGGGGCCGGATCGTCGGCCACCGCCGCCGCACCGGACACGGCCAGCGCACCCGGGCGCACGCCGTAGCGCTCGGCCAGCGAGGGGCTGGCCGGGGCGGGGTCCGGCAGCGCCCCGAGGGCGCGGGCCAGCGGCCGGGCGGCCGGCTCCGGCGTCTCGCGCAGCGGGGCGGGGGTCAGCCGCTCCGCCCGGGCCGGGGTGGCCGGCACGGCGGGTGTGGCCGGGAGGGCGGGCGGCAGGGGCCGCGCCTCGATCGACTGGGCCCGCGGGGCCTGGCCCGACAGGGCGGTGGCCACCCGGCCGCGCGGCGTGGCAGCCTCGGCCGGGGCGGCCACCTCGCGCAGCAGCGGCGCGGCGCCGCGCTCGCGCACGGTCTGGGCCTCGGCGGGCAGCTCCTCGCCCTGCAGGCTGCGGATCAGCGCGGCGCGCTTCTCGGCGAGCTGGCGGCGCATGTCCTCGATCTGCCGCACCAGGCGCAGCTGCTGGTCGAGCTTCTCGTTCTCGGCCTGCATGGACATCAGCTCGTCCTGCAGGCGGCGGGTGGCGTCGTTGGCCACGGCCGGGCCGGCCCAGGCGGCCGTGAGCGCGGCCAGCAGCAACAGCGGACGGGCCGGCGGAGTGGCCGCGGCGGGCGACAGGGGGCGGGGGAAGCGGCTCATGGGGCATCTCCTCCGGCAAAGGCCGGCAGGCGGACAGGGGCGGGGGCAGCGGCCGGGGCGGCCGGGCGCCAGCCGGGGCGGCCCGCGGCCGCAGCCGGCGCGGGCGCGGCGCCCAGCACCGACTGGTAGCGCTTGAGGGCCTGGCCGTAGCGGCCGCTGGCCTCGTCGACCTGGGCGGCCAGGCCGAGCAGGCTGCGGTCCTCGGGGAACTGCTGCAGGGCCTCGTCGACCCAGGCGGCGGCCTGGTCGCGGTCGCCGGCCCCCAGCGCGGCGCCCACGGCGGCGCGGTACTCGGCGGCGCTGGCCGGGGGCGGCAGCTCGCGCAGCAGGGCCAGGGCCTCGGCCGGCCGGCCGGCGGCCAGGCGCACGTTGGCGAGCTGGCGGGGGTAGTGCGCCTCGTCGGGGAAGAGGCCGGCCAGGTGCTCGTAGATGGCCGCGGCCTCGTCGTGGCGCTTGCGCTGCAGCAGCGCGCCGGCCTCGCGGTCGCCGCCGTAGCGGAAGAGCTCGCGCACCTGGCGGGTCTGGTCCTCGCTGAGCCCGGGGGTCTCGTAGAGGCCGACGAGGTTGCGGTAGAGCGCGGCGTCCTGCCGGCCCTCGTACTGCTGCCAGGCGGTCTTCAGGGCGATGTCGGCGTTGAGCTTGCGCGCGCCCGCGGCGTCGAGGCTGCCGGCCGCCTTGCGGGCGGTGGGCAGGTCGCCGCGCGCCAGCGCGGCCTGGGCCTGGGCCTCGGCCTGGAGCTGGCGCAGCTGGTTGAACTGGCGCTGCTGGTCGGCGTCGAGCCGGGCCTCGCCGAGGCGGCCCATCACCGACTGCAGCAGGCCCTGTTCGCCCTGCTCGCGCAGCAGCCAGGCCAGCTGCAGCTGCTGGCCGGGCGGGGCCGTGCGGTGCAGGAGGAAGGCGCTGTCCAGGGCCTTGCGGCTGCGCTCGCGGTCGCCGGTCTGCTGCGCGGCCTGGGCGATGGCGAGCTGGTGGCCGATCTGGCGCTCCAGGCCGCTGCGCACCTTGGGCGGCATGCGGCGTTCGCTGTCGAGCAGGGCCGGGTACTGGCCGGCCTGCGTCAGCAGATCGCCCTGGGTCTGCCACAGGCCGAGGTTGTCGGGCTGCAGCTGCAGCGCGCGGCCGAGGGTGTCGAGCGCGCCCTCGCGTTCGCCGGCGGCGGACTGCGCGCGGGCCAGGCCGCTGAGCACCTCGACCTGGTTGGGCAGCAGCTCGTCGGCGCGGCGGTAGTAGCGCAGCGCCTCGCGCGGCCGGCCGGACTCCACTTCGGCGCCGGCGATCTCCAGCGCGCCCTGGCCCATGGCCTCGCGCATGCGGGCCTCCACCTTGGGCGAGGGCGGCAGGCGGTCGAAGAGGTCCAGCGCGTCGGGGTAGCGGCGCTGGGCCATGCGGACTTCGGCCAGGCCCTCCAGGTAGGCGGGCACCTCGGGGTTGCGGGCGCTCAGGCTCAGGAAGTGACGCTCGGCCTCGTCGAGCTTGCCGCCGCGCAGCGCGGCATAGCCGGCCTGCAGCTCGCTGCCTTCGGCGCCGCGGGCCTCGCCGGGCAGGCGCAGCGGCACGGGGGGCGCAGGCTCGGCGCGCGGGGCCAGGGCCTCGGCCGGTGGGACGCTGCGGCGGCCGGGCTGGGGCTCGCGCAGGCGCGGCGCGGCCGCGGGCCGGGCGGGTGCCGGCCGGACCGCGGGGGCGGCCGCGGCCAGGGCAAGCTGCGGAGCGACCGGGGCGGCCGGCGCTTCGGCCGCGGGCCCCGGCCCGCGGGCCGCCAGACGGTCGGGCTGCGGCATGCCGCCCGGGATGCCCCAGCGCCGGGCCTGGTCGATGGCCCGACGGGCCGCGGGCCCGAGCTCGTCGCCGCGGGCCTGCAGGGGCAGCAGCAGGCGC
>CAYSQO010000005.1:0-63800 GCA_964433315.1 uncultured Rubrivivax sp. | reverse complement strand
GCGGTGCTGGCCCACGGCATCTGGCTGGATGCCGAGGACCGCGCGCTGCTGGCCGCCACCGGTGCGCAGATCGCGCATTCGCCGTCGAGCAACCTCTTTCTCGGCAGTGGCCTGTTCGACTGGGCCGGCGCGGTGGACGCCGGCCACCGGGTCAGCATGGCCAGCGACGTGGGCGGCGGCACCAGCCTGTCGATGCTGCGCACCCTGGGCGACGCCTACAAGATCCAGGCCCTGCGCGGCTCCCGCCTGTCGGCCTGGAAGGCCCTGCACACGGCCACCCTCGGCGCCGCTGAGGCCCTGGGCCTGGCCGGCGAGATCGGCCACTTCAGCCCCGGCTGCCTGGCCGACCTGACGGTGTGGGACTGGGCCTGCGGCCCGGTCGCAGCCCACCGCGATGCCATCGCCCGCGCGCGTCCCACCGGCGCGCAGCACGGCCCCCAGGCCGCGCTGCACGAACGGCTCTTCGCCTGGATGACGCTCGGCGACGAGCGCAACCTCGTCGAGGCCTGGGTGGCCGGCGTGCGGCGTCATGCCGCCACCGCGCCCGGCGCTGCCGGCTGAGTCGCCGGGGGGCGCCGAGCCGGCGTGGCGCGGGAGGCGGCCGTCCCCGTCAAGCCCCCGTCAGCCGGGCGTCGAAGGTGCCCTTGGCGGTGCGCGCCGAGCATCTGCAGGGCGAGCTTGGTGCGGCAAGGTGTATACAAAAGGTGCATGCGATGTGCGCCGCCCGGCCGGCCGGCACCGGTGCCGGTGGTACGGATGTTGCGGATTGGAGGGCGAGCCCCCGCCCGCCGCGGGCGGCCGCGCCCCATCCTCCACCACCGCCCCTGGGACTCCGATGCACACCACCCGCAAGACCGCGCTCGCCCTGGCCCTGGCTGCGCTCAGCCTCGCCGCGCCTGCCTCCGCCGCCGACTGGAGCGACACCGCGCTGAGCGTGCGCTACGGCGAGCGCTTCGCCGAGCCCTTCGGCCCCAACGACATCGGCAAGACCATCATCGCCCTGACCCATGCCAGCGGCTACAAGTACGGCGTGAACTTCTTCAATGCCGACGTGCTGATCTCCGACAGCAGCGATCCGGCCGTCGGCGGCCGCTCCGGCGCGCAGGAGGTCTATGTCGTCTACCGCCATCTGCTGGACCTCGGCAAGGTCAGCGGCACCTCCCTGGCCTGGGGGCCGGCCCGCGGCTTCGGCCTTACCGCCGGCTTCGACCTGAACACCAAGAACGACGCCTACAGCTCGCGCAAGCGCATGTTCGTGCTGGGCCCGACGGTCATGTTCGACGTGCCGGGCTTCCTGAACCTGTCCCTGCTGGCCCTGCAGGAAAGCAATGCGCCCAACGGCGTGTCGCGCTACACCTACGACACCCACCCGGCCCTGGCCGCCGAATGGAGCCTGGCCGTGCCGGGCTTCCCGCTGCTGGCCTTCGAGGGCTACGGCCTCTACATCGGCAACAAGGGCAAGGACGAGTTCGGCGGCGACACCAAGCCCGAGACCCATGTCGACATGAAGCTGATGGCCGATGTCGGTGCCCTGCTCGGCGGCCCCAAGGGCACCTTCAAGGCCGGCGTGGCCTACGAGTACTGGCGCAACAAGTTCGGCAACGACACCAAGGGCCCGGCCGGTTCGGGCGCGACGGCGCGCACGCCGATGGTCCGCGTCGAGTACCACTTCTGACGCTCCGGCGGTCCGGGCGCGCGACTTGCGTCCGGACCGTCCCGACGGCCCCGTGGCGGGGCCGGAGGTCCGCATGCTCCGACTCGAACTCGCCGACATCAGCAAGCAGTACCCCGCGGTGCGCGCCAACGATGGCGTCCATCTGCAGGTGGCGCCGGGCCAGATCCACGCCGTGCTCGGCGAGAACGGCGCCGGCAAGTCCACGCTGATGAAGATCATCTACGGCGCGGTCCCGCCCGACACCGGCACGATGCGCTGGAACGGCCGGCCCGTGCAGCTGCGCAGCCCGGCCGAGGCGCGGGCGCTTGGCATCAGCATGGTCTACCAGCACTTCAGCCTGTTCGAGACGCTGACGGTGGCCGAGAACATCTGGCTGGGCCTGGACCGCGCGGGGCGCCTGGAGGGCGTGCGCGACCGCATCGCCGAGGTCTCCGCCAGCTACGGTCTGGACCTGGAGCCCGACCGCCCCGTGCATGCCCTGTCCGTCGGCGAGCGCCAGCGCGTGGAGATCGTGCGCGCCCTGATGACCCGGCCGCAGCTGCTCATCCTGGACGAGCCGACCTCGGTGCTCACGCCGCAGGCGGTCGAGAAGCTCTTCGTGACCCTGCGCCGCCTGGCGGCGGAGGGCTGCTCCATTCTCTACATCAGCCACAAGCTCGACGAGATCCGTGCCCTGTGCCACCAGTGCACCGTGCTGCGCGGCGGCCGGGTGACGGGCGCGGTCGATCCGCGCACGGTCGACGCCGCGGCGCTCTCGCGCCTGATGATCGGCAGCGAGCCCCCGCCGCTGGCGGCCCGCGCCGGCCAGCCCGGCGAGGTCGCGCTCGAGGTGCGCGGCCTGAGCCTGCCGCGGCGCAGCCCCTTCGGCACCGAGCTGCGCGATCTCGCCTTCAGCCTGCGGCGCGGCGAGATCCTCGGCGTGGCCGGCGTCTCGGGCAACGGCCAGCAGGAGCTGCTGGCCGCGCTCTCCGGCGAGGACACCCGCGCCGCCCCCGGCAGCATCCGCCTGTTCGGCCAGGACATCGGCCGCAGCGGGCCGCGCGCGCGCCGCGCCCTGGGCCTGCGCTTCGTGCCGGAGGAGCGTCTGGGCCGCGGTGCCGTGCCCAGCCTGCCCCTGGCCGACAACACCCTGCTGACCCGCGACGAGGCCCGCGGCCGCGGCGGCTGGCTGCGCCGCGGCCTGCTGCGCGCGCAGGCGGCCGCCCTGATCGCCCGCTACGGCGTGAAGGCCGGCGGGCCGATGGCGGCCGCGCGCAGCCTCTCGGGCGGCAATCTGCAGAAGTTCATCGTCGGCCGCGAGATCGAGGGCCAGCCGGCCCTGCTGCTCGTCGCGCAGCCGACCTGGGGCGTCGACGTCGGCGCCGCCGCGCAGATCCGCGCCGCGCTGCTCGCCCTGCGCGAAGCCGGCTGCGCCCTGCTGCTGGTCAGCGAGGAGCTGGATGAACTGCTCGCCCTCAGCGACCGCCTGGTCGTCATCGCCCAGGGCCGGCTCAGCCCGGCCATGCCGGTGGCCGAGGCCAGCGTCGAGCGCCTGGGCAGCTGGATGAGCGGCCTGTGGCCGCAGGCCGCGGAGGTGCAGCATGCTGCGGCTTGAACCCCGGGCCCGGCCGGCGCGCGCGCTGGCCCTGGCCTCGCCCCTGATCGCGCTGGCGCTGACGGCGCTGATCGCCGCGCTGCTCTTCCTGCTGCTCGGCAAGGACCCGGTGCGTGGCCTGGCGGTCTTCTTCGTCGAGCCGCTCAACGGCCTGCGCGGCGTGACCGAGGTGCTGCTCAAGGCCACGCCGCTCATCCTGTGCGCCCTGGGCCTGGCCGTCTGCTACCGGGCCAATGTCTGGAACATCGGCGCGGAGGGGCAGTTCCTGCTGGGCGCCATCGCCGCCGGTGGCCTGGCCCTGGCCCTCGGCCCCGCGCCCGCGGGCACGCCCGCCGGCCTGCGGGCGCCCCTGCTGCTGCTGGCCGGCGTGGCCGGCGGCATGGCCTGGGCAGGCATCACGGCGCTGCTGCGCGACCGCTTCCACGCCAGCGAGATCCTGGTCAGCCTGATGCTGGTCTACGTGGCCCAGCAGCTGCTCAACCACCTGGTCTTCGGGCCGTGGAAGGACCCGGCGGGCTTCAACTTCCCGCAGACGCCGAGCTTCGACGCGTCCTACGCCCTGCCGCGGCTGGTGCCGGGCACGCGGCTGCATGTCGGCGTCCTGCTCGCGCCGCTGCTGATCGGCGTTGCCTGGCTCTTCCTGTTCCGCGCCTGGCGCGGCTTCCAGCTGCAGGTCGGCGGCCTGGCGCCGGCGGCGGCGCGCTATGCCGGCTTCTCCAGCCGCGGCGCGCTGTGGACGGCGCTGCTGGTCTCGGGCGGCCTGGCCGGTCTGGCCGGCGCGCTGGAGCTGGCCGGCCCGCTGCGGCAGCTGACGCCGCACGTGTCGACCGGCTACGGCTTCACGGCCATCATCGTCTGCTTTGTCGGCCGCCTGCATCCGCTGGGCATCGGCCTGGCCGGGGTGCTGCTGTCCATGCTGACCATCGGCGGCGAGCTGGCCCAGTCCCGCCTCGGCCTGCCCAATGCGCTGACCGGCGTCTTCCAGGGCCTGCTGCTGGTGCTGCTGCTGGCCTGCGACACCTTTGTGCAGCAGCGCCTGCGCTGGGTGCGCCGGGCCGCGCCGCGGCCGGGGGCCGCCCCAGCCCCGAGGCCCGCGGCGCCCCCTGCTTCCGGAGAACCCGCATGAACGAGCTGGCCCTGCTCCTGGCCGCCACCCTGGCCTCCGGCACGCCGCTGGCGCTGGCCGGCCTGGGCCTACTGATCGGCGAGAAGGCCGGCGTCCTCAACCTCGGCACCGAGGGGACGATGCTGGTGGCCGCCGTCGCCGGCTTCGCGGTGGCCCTGGCGGGCGGGGGCCAGGGCCTGGCCTTCGCGGCGGGTGCCGCCGCGGGGGCGCTGATGGCGGCGCTGTTCGCGCTGCTGGTCATCGGGCTCAACACCAACCAGTACGCCACCGGCCTGGCCCTGAGCCTCTTCGGCGCGGGCTTCTCGGCCTTCGTCGGTGTGTCCATGGTCGGCCAGAAGCTGCCGGACCAGGCGGTGTTCGAGATCCCCCTGCTCCGCGAGCTGCCGCTGCTCGGCCCGGCCCTGTTCGCCCAGCATCCGCTGGTGCCGCTGACCCTGCTGCTGGGCCTGGGCCTGGGCTGGGCGCTGGACCGCAGCCGTGCCGGCCTGGTGCTGCGCGCGCTCGGCGAATCGCCCGAGGCCGCGCATGCCCTGGGCTATCCGGTACGTGCGCTGCGCGCCGCGGCGGTCATCCTCGGCGGGGCGCTGTGCGGTGTGGCCGGGGCCTACCTGTCGGTGGTCTATGCGCCGCTGTGGGTCGAGGGCCTGGTCTCGGGCCGCGGCTGGATCGCGCTGGCGCTGACGCCCTTCGCCACCTGGCGGCCGGGCCGCGTGCTGCTCGGCGCCTACCTCTTCGGCGGGGTCACCATGCTGCAGTTCGCCCTGCAGGGCGCGGGCGTGGAGATCTCCAGCCAGCTGCTGGCCATGCTGCCCTACCTGGCCACGGTGCTCGTGCTGGCGCTGATCTCGCGCAACCCGCTGTGGATCCGCACCCACATGCCGGCCTCGCTCGGCAAACCCTTCCATCCGGGCGGCTGAGGCCGCACGGCCGGCTGCCCCTTCCCGTCCCGTCCTTCCAGGAGCGTCCATGTTCGATTCCCGCAAGCGTGCCCTGATCCGCCTGGCGGCCCTGGCCCCGCTGGCCACCGTCCTGCTGCTGCAGGGCTGCGGC
Organism: uncultured Rubrivivax sp.; assembly: GCA_964433315.1. Lineage (GTDB taxonomy): Bacteria > Pseudomonadota > Gammaproteobacteria > Burkholderiales > Burkholderiaceae_C > Aquariibacter. The sequence continues at coordinate 58,355 of CAYSQO010000005.1, read as the reverse complement.
AAGTCCGAGCCGCCGCCGGCGGCCGAAGCCGCCTCGGCCCCGGCCGCCGCCCCGGCCCCGCTGAAGGCGGCCTGGGTCTATGTCGGCCCGGTGGGCGATGCCGGCTGGACCTACGCCCACGATCAGGGCCGCAAGGCCGTCGAGGCCGCCTTCGGCGACAAGGTGCAGACCACCTTCGTCGAGAAGGTGCCCGAGGGCGCCGACGCCGAGCGCGTCATCCGCGACCTGGTCGAGCAGGGCCACAAGATCATCTTCGCGACCTCCTTCGGCTTCATGGAGCCCATGCTCAAGGTGGCGGCCGACTTCCCCGACGTGAAGTTCGAGCACGCCACCGGCTACAAGACCGCCGCCAACATGCGCGTCTACGACGCCAAGTTCTACGAGGACGCCTACCTGGCCGGCATCGTCGCCGGGGCCATGAGCAAGACGGGTACCCTGGGCTTCGTCGCTTCCTTCCCCATCCCCGAGGTGCTGCGCAACATCAACGCCTACACCCTGGGCGCGCAGTCGGTGAACCCGAAGATCAAGACCAAGGTGGTCTGGGTCAGCTCCTGGTTCGATCCGCCCAAGGAGGGCGAGGCCGCCCAGTCCCTGATCAACGCCGGCGCCGACGTGCTGCTGCAGAACACCGACTCTTCTGCCGTGCTGCAGACCGCCGAGAAGAACGGCAAGTACGCCTTCGGCTGGGACAGCGACATGAGCGCCGTGGCGCCCAAGGCGCACCTGGCCTCGGCCATCGTCGACTGGGGCGGCTACTACAAGCAGGCCATCGGGCAGGTGCTCGACGGCAGCTGGACCACCGGCCGCACCATCTGGGGCGTGAAGGAGGGCCAGAACGCCCTGGTCAAGCTCGCCGAAGGCCTGCCCGCCGAGGCCCTGGCCAAGCTCGAAGCCGCCAAGGCCGGCCTCAAGGACGGCAGCCTCGAAGTCTTCACCGGGCCGCTGAGCACCACCGCCGGCGTCGAGGTGCTGGCCGCCGGCGTGAAGGCCGACCAAGTCTGGAAGGACAAGGTCGACTTCTACCTCAAGGGCGTCGAGGGCAAGGTGCCGTCGAAGTGAGCCTGCGGCGCGGGGGCGGCGTCGCCGCGCCCCGTGGCCTCTCTCCCCGGGCTCAGGCTCCGTCGCGCTGGAAGGCGGGCAGCCGCGCGCCGCAGTCGCGGCAGAAGCGCGCGCTGGGCAGATGCCCTTCGCTCAGGCATTCGTGGCAGCTGCGGGTGGTGGGCTCGCGCACCAGACGCTGGGCGGTGAACTCGGCGGTGACGATGCCGGTGGGCACCGCCAGCGTGCCCCAGCCCAGCAGCATCATCATCGAGGCGATCAGGCGGCCCAGGTCGGTCTTGGGCGTGAGGTCGCCGAAGCCCACCGTGGTCATGGTGGTGACCGCCCAGTAGACCGCGGTGGGGATGCTGGTGAAGCCGTGTTCCGGCCCCTCGACCACGTACATCAGGGTGCCCATCACCGTGACGACCAGCAGCACGAAGGACAGGAAGACGGCGATCTTGCGCCGCGAGGCCTGCAGGGCGCGGCCGAGCGCGCCGTACTCCTCCACATAGGCGCCGAGCTTGAAGATGCGGAAGACGCGCAGCAGCCGCAGCAGGCGCACGTCGATCAGGGCATGCAGCTCCGGCACGAAGAAGGCCAGGTAGGTGGGCAGCACGGCCAGCAGGTCGATCACGCCGTAGAAGCTGGTGGCGTAGCGCAGCGGATGCCGCACGCAGGCCAGCCGGGCCAGGTATTCGAGCGTGAAGCCGGCCGTGAACACCCATTCCAGCACGCCGAACAGCGCGCCATGGCGTGCGCGCAGCGGGGCCACGCTGTCGGCGATGACCACCGCGACGCTGGCCAGGATGGCCACGATCAGCGCGATGTCGAAGGCCCGGCCGGCACGCGTCTCGGCCTCGAAGATGATGGTGTAGAGCCGCAGCCGCCAGCCCTTCAGGGGCTTGCCGAAGGCGGGCGGGGCGGCCGCATCGGCGGTGGACGGCGGGTTGGCGGGGGAAGGGGGCCGAGACATGGTGGACTTCGTGTAGGCCGGGCCTGCGGGCCGCGCCGCGGGCTCGCGGCCGGGCCGGGCGGCCGGCGCGATTCTGCGGCCGCCGCGCCGGGCTGGCATGCTCCGCGCCGAAGCCGGGCCGCTGGGGCCCGTCCCTGGGAGACGATCCGATGGCTGTCCGCACCCTGCTGAAGATGGGCGACCCGCGCCTGCTGCGCGTGGCGCAGCCGGTGCGCGATTTCGACAGTCCGGCGCTGCATGCCCTGATCCGCGATCTGGAGGACACCATGGCCGCCGCAAACGGTGCCGGCCTGGCCGCGCCGCAGATCGGCGAGGACTGGCAGGTCGTGATCTTCGGCAGCGGCGCGCCGAACCCGCGCTACCCCGAGGCGCCGCCGGTGCCGCGCACCGTGCTGCTGAACCCGCGCATCACCCCGCTCGGCGACGCGGAGGAGGAGGGCTGGGAGGGCTGCCTCTCGGTGCCCGGCCTGCGCGGCGTGGTGCCGCGCTGGGCCCGCATCCGCTATGAAGGCTTCGACCCGCAGGGCCGGCCGATCGAGCGTGAGGCCGAGGGCTTCCACGCCCGCGTGGTCCAGCACGAATGCGATCACCTGATCGGCATGCTCTACCCCATGCGCGTGCGCGACTTCCGGCGCTTCGGCTACACCGAGGTGCTCTTCCCCGGCCTGGACGCCGCAGTCGACGACGACTGAGCCGGCGGCCCGCGCCGGCTCAGCGCGCCGCGCCCGGGCCGCGCAGCAGGGGCTCCAGCACCGGCCAGACGCTGTCGAGCATGCGTGGCTGGGCGGCCTCGTTGGGGTGGATGCGGTCGGCCTGGAAATAGCGGCCCAGATCGTCCGGCGCGGCCACCGAGGCCAGAAAGAAGGGCAGCAGCGCGGCCTGCTCCTCGCGTGCCACGCGCGGGAAGAGGGCGGCGAAGTCCTCGCCGTAGCGGCGGCCGTAGTTGGGCGGGATGCGCATGCCCAGCAGCAGCGGCTTGGCCCCGGCGCTGCGCACCGCGCGGGCCATCGCCCGCAGGTTCGCCTCGGTGGCGTTCAGCGCCAGGCCGCGCAGGGCGTCGTTGCCACCCAGCTCGATGATGACCACCGCCGGCCGGTGCCGCGCCAGCAGCGCCGGCAGGCGCTGACGCCCGCCGGCGCTGGTCTCGCCGCTGATGCTGGCATTGACGACCTGGTGCGGCAGCCTGCGCTGGGCGAGACGGGCCTGCAGCCCGGCCACCCAGCCGCTGTCGCGCTTCAGGCCGTACTCGGCCGAGAGGCTGTCGCCGAGTACCAGCACGGTGGGGGGCGGAGCCGCCTGCGCCAGGCCGCCCTGCAGCCCGCCGAGCGCGAGGAAGGCCGCCACGCCGGACAGACGGCTCAGCACCCTGCGACGCACGGGACCACGCCGCGCCGGCTTCACCGCGTCGCGGCCTGCGTCTGGCCTTGCAGCAGGGGCGAGATGACGCGCCACACGCTGTCGAGCATGGCCGGCTGGGCCAGTTCGTTGGGGTGGATGCCGTCGGCGTGGAAGTAGCGCGACATGTCCTCGGGGGCCGTCACTGCTTCCAGGAAGAAGGGCACCAGGGTGGCCTGTTGCTCGCGGCTGACGTGGGGGAAGACTTCGGCGAAGGTTTCCCGATAGCGCGGGTTCAGGGCGCGGGGCATCTGCATGCCCAGCACCACCGGGTGGGCCCCGGCCTCGCGGCTCATCTGGATCATCGCGCGCAGGTTGTCGGCCATCTCGGACGGCGGCACCCGGCTCAGGCCGTCGTTGCCGCCCAGTTCGATCAGCACCATGGCAGGCCGATGCTGGGCCAGCAGCGGCCCCAGTCGCTTGCGCCCACCGGCGGTCTTCTCCCCGCCCAGGCTGGCGTTGACGACCTTGTGCGGGAGACCAAGTTGCTCGATGCGGGCCTGGAGCAAAGCCACCCAGCCACGGCCGGGCGCCATGCGGTGCGGGGTGGACAGGCTGTCGCCGAGCACCAGCACGGTCGGCGGCGGGGCGGCCTGAAGGGCCGGCAGGCGGCCCAGCAGCAGACCGCCGCCGACCAGACCCGCCGCCAGCAGGCCCAGCAGCCCCAGGGTCCGCCGGCGTCCGGCCCGGCCGCTACAGTCGTCGCCTGCGATTCCCGGGTCGCGGAACGTCGGGTGGCTGCGCAGGCCTTCGTGGGCGTCTGCGTCTTGGGAGACGGGTTTCATGGGTGAGATTCTGATGGCGGTTGAGCACCTCGGCAAAACGGTCGAGGACGCTGCAGGGTCGCTGACCCTGCTGGACGACATCCATTTCAGCCTGGCTGCGCGGCAGTCCTGCGCGATTGTCGGGGCCTCGGGCTCGGGCAAGAGCACCTTGCTGGCGCTGCTCGCCGGCCTGGACCGGCCGAGCCGCGGCACGGTGCGGATCGGCGGGACCGACCTGTTCGCGCTCGACGAGGACGCCCGCGCCGCCTGGCGCGCCCGGCATCTGGGCTTCGTCTTCCAGAGCTTTCAGCTGATGGCGCACCTCAGCGCGCTCGAGAACGTGATGCTGCCGCTCGAACTGCAGGGCGATCCCCGGGCCCGCGAGCGCGCCGTGGCCATGCTGGAGCGGGTCGGCCTGGGCGCGCGCCTGGGCCACACGCCGCGCAAGCTTTCCGGCGGCGAGCAGCAGCGGGTGGCGCTGGCGCGGGCCTTCGTCGTCGAGCCCGCGCTGCTGCTGGCCGACGAGCCGACCGGCAGCCTCGACCACGCCACCGGCGAGACGGTCATGCAGCTCATGCTCGCCCTGAACCGCGAGCGCGGCACGACGCTGGTGATGGTCACCCACGACCTCGGCCTGGCCGCCCGCTGCGATCGCCAGCTGCGCCTGGAGGCGGGGCGCATCGTGGCCGACACCGCCCAGGCCGCCGTGGCCTGAGGCCGGCCGCCGGTCTCAGGCCCTGGGGGCCTGGCCGAACAGCAGCGCCCGCGCCTTGTCGTCCGTGAGCGGCTTGTGGCGATCGGCCAATACGGCCACGCCGCGCTGCACGGCCGGCCGCTCGGCCAGGCGGTCGAACCAGGCCTTCAGCCGCGGGAAGTCGGCCCAGTCGATGCCCTGGCGTTCGGCGGTGCGCAGCCAGGGCCAGACGGCGATGTCGGCGATCGAGTAGCTCTCGCCCGCCAGCCAGGCGCACTCGGCCAGGCGCCGGTCCATGACGCCATAGAGCCGCTGCGCCTCGCGGGTGTAGCGCTCGATGGCGTAGTCGATCGGCTCGGGCGCGTAGAGGCGGAAGTGGTGGGCCTGGCCGAGCATCGGGCCGACCCCGCCCATCTGGAACATCAGCCACTGCAGCACCGACCAGCGTGCGGCGCCCTCGGCCGGCAGGAAGCGGCCCGTCTTCTCGGCCAGGTACATCAGGATGGCGCCGGACTCGAACAGCTGGATCGGCTTGCCCCCCGGGCCGTCCGGGTCGACCAGGGCCGGGATCTTGTTGTTCGGGCTGATCGCCAGGAAGACGGGCTCGAACTGCGCACCCGCGCCGATGTCGACGGCCTCGACGCGGTAGGGCAGCCCGCACTCCTCCAGCATGATGTGGACCTTGTGGCCGTTGGGCGTGGGCCATGAATAAACTGACAGCATTGAGATGCCTTCCTCACAGGATGACGCCGGCGGCGTCCACCACGGCTTGCGGTCGGTCGGCGGCGGACATTCGGCAGCCCGCGTCGACACGAACCCCGAAACCTTAGCAGCGCATCCGCCATGTGGTCTGCCCTGAGGACTTGGCTGAGCAGGCGCCGCCCCGCCGGGCCGGCGGCCGAGCTGCTGGCCTGGGGCCGCCAGCAGGGTCTGGTGGCCCAGCCCATGGCGGCGGGTGGTGGCTGGAGCCTGGTCGGCACCGTCGACGCGCTGCCGCTGCGCATCGAGTGGGGACCGGCTGCCCATGGCGAGATGCAGGGGCCCGTCCTGCGGCTGCGCATCGACGCCGGCCTGCCGCCACGCCTGCAGATGCTGGTGCTGAGCCGTCCCCTGGCCGAGCATCTGGAGCGCGAGGCCTATGCCCGGCTGACCGCCCTGCAGCAGACCCGCCTCGACCCGGGCCTGAGCGAGCCGATGCGCTGGCTGGCCATGTACCCGCCGCTGCTGGTGCCGGCCCTCAGGTCCCTGCGCGCGCATCTGCGGGCCGTGGCCCCGGCCGCCTGGACCATGCAGGCCTGGTTGACGCCCGAGGTGCTGGCCGCCCTGGAGGCCAGCCCGCAGTGGCTGCCCCCCGGACGCGCGCTGCAGATGCTGACCCTGCGCGGCCGGCTGGAGCTGCGGATCGAAGCCCCGGCCCCGGATCGTGACCAGCTCGAAGGCGCCTGGACCCTGGCTCGGCTGGCCCTGCAATCGGCGCGCAGCGTGGCGTCGACGACGGCCCGCGAACCCGTCCCCCCGATGCCCGGCTGAGGCTGTGCCGACCCGCCGCGGAGGCCGTGCCGACCGGCGTCGCTCAGGTCGCGCCGAGCAGGCGGGCCACCAGGGCCTGGCGTTCGGCCGCAAGCAGCCGGTGCAGCGGCGTCGCCCCCGGGGCCACGCGCGGCGGCCGCAGGCTGCGCAGCGGACGCGCCGAGCGCAGCAGCGCCTTGGCCAGCGACAGGGCCTCGCGCAGCGCCCCGCCGGGCGGGCTCAGGCGGTTGATCTGGCCCAGGGCATGCAGCCGTTGCGCCTCCAGCGGATCGCCCGTCCACAGCATCTCGACCCGCAGCGCGCGCGGGAGCTGCTCGGCCAGCCAGCGATCGCTCGCCCCTTCGGCGGCGGGCAGGGGCTCGGGTTGCGGCTGGAAGCGTGCATGGCTGGAGGCCACCCGCAGATCGCAGGCCAGCGCCAGCGCGCAGCCCAGGCCTGCGGCTTCGCCTTCCACCGCGGAGATCGTCGGCGTCTCCAGGTGATGCAGGGTCTCGACCAGATGATGGCCGGCATCCAGGGCCTGCAGCTCGGCGTCCGCGGTCGGTGGCCGGAAGCTGCCGTGGAGCAGGGCCCAGGGCCCGCCGACGCAGAAGCGCAGGCCTTCGCCGGCCAGCACCACGACTTGCACCGCGGCGTCGTCTTCCGCCACGCCCAGGGCTTCGACAGCGGCGGCGCAGGCGGCCGGGCTCAGCCTGGGCAGACCGTCCCGCGGGCCCAGGTGCAGGACCCGGATCGGGCCGTGATCTTCGGTACGAAGCATCGGGAGGTAAGGTTCGTCGCGGGGCGCCGGTCCGCCCGGAGGCCGATGGTAGAGTGAAGCTCACTCGCTGCGACCCACCTGCCTGCATGCCCGGAACCCGCTGTCTGTGCTGGACCCGCTGGGTCGTCCCCGGCGCGTTCGGCATGGTGTCCACCCCGGCGCTTCCTGCCGAGCCGGTGCGTGAGGCCGCCTCGGCGGTGGCCGCCGCCGCCGTCAACGCCGCGACCGAGGGCGGGCCGGGCTTCAGCCTTTTCGCCCTGGTCGGCCTGGGCCTGCTGGTCGTGCTGCTGGGATGGCGCTGGCGCATGCGGGCCCTGCCGCAGCCCCAGGCCCCGCGCAGCACCCTGCTGCCCTCCGGCCCGCAGGCCGGCCCCACCTGGGTCAGCCAGCCGGCGAGCACCCGCGCGGACATCGCGGTCGGTCGTGCGATGCCCGGACTGCCGGATGCTCCGGACACCGGCCCGGCGTCCTATGCCGCGCTGCCGGAGGCCCCGGCCGCCGCGCCGGCCCGGCCCGAGCCGCCGTCCCCCGGGCTCCACCCTGCGGCCCCGGAGGAGGCCTGGGCCGACGTGCTCGCCACCGACAGCCTGGTCGACGTGGAGCAGCAGGCGGACTTCTTCCTCGCCCTGGGCCAGGACGAGGCCGCGAAGGCCTTGCTGGCCGAGGCCCTGGAGGCTGCGCCGACCCCGCGGCTGCACCTGAAGCTGGCCGACGTCCTGGGTCGCCATGGCGATCGCGAGGCCTGGGAGGCGCTGCGCCTGCGGACCGAAGCGCGCTTCAACCTGGCCATGCCGGCCTGGGAGGCCAGCCCGGGTCCGGACCGCGGGCTGGAGGCGCACCCGCTGGCACTGGCGCGCCTGGTGGCGATCTGGCCGAATCCCTTGCGCGCGGCCTCCACCCTGGGCAAGAGCCTGCGGCGCCCGCCGGCCGGCCGGCCGGCGCGCCAGCGCTTCGACCTCTCCGCCTACCGCGAGCTGATGCTGCTGCACGCCATCGCCTGCGATGTCGCCCGCCAGGTCGCGGTGACCGAGGTCGACATCGAGCTGCCCTTCGACGAGGAGCGACCCGACGCGGCCGCACCCGCCCCGTCCGCCTCCTGAGCGGCGACCGGGTCAGATCAAGCGGTGGGCTGCTTGGGCCCAACAGCCGGCCGGGCCCCCGCAGCGTGCGGGCTCAGAGCCGGGCCAGTCGCTCCAGCGCGCGGTCCAGCGTCGCGTCCTGCTTGGCGAAGCAGAAGCGGATCTGCTGGCGCTGGCGACCGTCGGCATAGAAGGCCGACATGGGGATGGCGGTGACGCCGATCTCGCGCGTCATCCAGCGCACCAGGGCGTCCTCGTCGAGCGCCGCCAGCTCGGGGCGCAGGCCGCCGTAGTCGACCACCTGGAAATAGCTGCCCTCGCAGGGCCGCAGCCGCAGGGGCGTGGCGGCCAGGCCGCTGCGGAAGCGGTCGCGCTTGGCCTGGTAGAAGGCGGCCAGGTCCCGGTAGGGGGCGGGGTCGCGCAGCATCTCGGCCAGGCCCTGCTGCACGGCCGAGCTGACCGCGAAGACATTGAACTGGTGGACCTTGCGGAACTCGGCGCTGAGCGCCGCCGGTGCCGCCACGCTGCCGATCTTCCAGCCCGTGACGTGGTAGGTCTTGCCGAAGCTGGAGACCACCACGCTGCGCTCGGCCAGGCCGGGATGGCCGGCCGCGCTGACGTGCCCGCGGCCGTCGTAGACCATGTGCTCGTAGACCTCGTCGCTCAGCAGCAGCACGTCGGTCGGGGCCAGCAGGGCGTGCAGGCGGTCGAGGTCCTGTGGCGTCCAGACGGTGCCGCTGGGGTTGTGCGGCGTGTTGCTCAGGATGAGCCGGGTGCGCGGGCTGAGGGCGGCCGCGATGGCGTCGAAGTCGGGCCGGAAGTCGGCGTCCAGCGCCACCCGCACCATGCGTGCGCCCGCCAGCGCGATGCCGGGGGCATAGCTGTCGAAGGCCGGCTCCAGCACGATGACCTCGTCGCCGGGCTGGGTGAAGGCGAGCAGGGCGGTGAAGATCGCCTGGGTCGCGCCCGCGGTGATGGTGATCTCCCGGCCCGGGTCGTAGGCCCGGCCGTGGAGCGCGGCGATCTTCTCGGCCAGGCGCTCGCGCAGCGCGGCCACGCCTGGCATCGGCGCGTACTGGTTGTGGCCGCCGCGCATGGCGCGCTCGACCGCGTCGATCAGCCGCGGATCGCAGTCGAAGTCCGGAAAGCCCTGGCCGAGGTTGACCGCCCCATGCTCCTGGGCCAGGGCGGACATCACGCTGAAGATGGTCGTGCCGACCTCGGGCAGGCGGCTGGGGGGCAGGGCGGGGCGGCGGGCGTGCATCGGCGGCTGGGGCTCAGAGCTCGTAGGTCTCGGCCTGGCCGGCCATCAGCTTCTCGATCAGGGCCCGGTTCAGGCGCTCGGAGACCAGCTCGGCGAAGGTGTAGACGAAGCTGCGCAGGTAGGCGCTGCGCTTGAAGGCGATGCGCGTGGTGTTGCGGCCGAAGAACTGCCCCATGGGGCGCACGACGAGGTCGCCGCCCGGCGCGCAGGCGGCGTCGTCCTTGACGGTGATCTCCGGCACGATGCCCAGGCCCATGCCGTGGCGCACGTAGGTCTTGATCACGTCGGCATCCGTCGCCTCCAGCACCACCTGCGGGCTCAGGCCCTTGAGCGCGAAGGCCTGGTCGATGCGGGTGCGCCCGGCGTAGGCCGCGCTGTAGGAGACGATGGGCTCGCGGGCGATCTGCTCCAGGGTCAGCCGCTCGATCGCGGCCAGGGGATGGTCGGCCGGCATGACCAGCATGTGCTGCCATTCGTAGCAGGGCAGGCTGAGCAGGCCCTCGGCGCCGGCCAGCGCCTCGGTGGCCAGGCCGACGTCGGCGCGGTCCTCCAGCAGCATCTGCGCGACCTGCGGCGGCGCGGCCTCCAGCAGCGTGACCACGACCTTGGGATGGCGCTTGCGCAGCGCCACCAGCGGCGCCGGCAGCAGGTAGCGCGCCTGGGTGTGGGTGGTGGCGATGACGAGGGTGCCGCTGTCCTGCTTGCTGTACTCCTCGCCGATGCGCCGGAGGTTGGCGACCTCGCGCAGGATCACGTCCACCGCCTGCAGCACGCGCTGGCCGGGCTCGGTGATGCGCTTGAGGCGCTTGCCGTGGCGCACGAAGATGTCGATGCCCAGTTCCTCCTCCAGCTCCAGGATGGCCTTGCTGATGCCGGGCTGCGAGGTGTAGAGCGCCTTGGCCGTCTCGGTCAGGTTCAGGTTGCGGCGCGCCGCCTCCTGGATGAAGCGGAACTGGTGCAGGTTCATCGCGGCGGCACGGCGTCGTGGCGGGGCACCGCGGCCGGATCCGCGGCCAGGGCGCGCGCGGCCTCGGCCATGGCGCCGACGACCGCGTCGAGCTCGCCGACGGCCGGCGCCAGGCTGAAGCTGCACTCGGGCTGCGCCACACGCAGGGCCTCCAGCAGGGCCGGCAGGTCCTTGCGCACATGGCCCCCGGCGCCCAGGAAGAGCGGCACCACGCGCACCTGCCGGCAGCCCGCGCGGGCCAGCGCGGTGCCGGCCTCGGCGAGGCTCGGGTGCATGAATTCGAGGAAGCCCAGGGCCACCTGCAGGTCCGGGGCCTGCGCGCGCAGGCGGGCGGCCACGCCCTCGAAAGGCGCGGCCCAGGCCGGGTCGCGCGCGCCATGGGCGAACAGCAGCACGCCGTCGGCGGCCGGGAGGTCGGAGCGGGGGGTCATCGGGTGCGCACCAGCCAGCCGAAGGCCGCCAGCGACAGGAGCAGGTAGATCGCGCTCGGCGCGCCGGCCGCCAGCCAGGGCGTCCATTCGCGCAGCAGGCCCAGGTGGGTCGAGACGTTGTTGAGCAGCACGAAGCTGATGCCCAGCAGGATGCCGCCGAAGACCTTCAGGCTCACGCCGCCGCGCCGCGCGTGCAGGTAGGCGAAGGGCAGGGCCAGGCCCAGCATCACCAGGCAGGCCAGCGGATAGAGCGCCTTCTTCCAGAACTGGATCGCCGGCTTCTGCGCGGCCTGCGCGTTCTCGGTCAGGTGGCGCATGTAGCGCCAGAGGTTCAGCGTCGACAGGCTGCTGGTGCGGGTGATCGAGGCGGCCACCACGGCCGGCGACAGGCTGCTCGGCCAGCTCAGCGTTGCCATGCGCTGCTCGACCGGAAGGTGCTGGGCGGGGCCCTCGCCCTGCGGCTGCCAGTCGAGGCGGCGCACTTCCTCCAGCAGCCAGGCGCCGTCGCGCAGCTCGCCGCGCTCGGCCTGCAGGCGCGACAGCAGCTGCCCGCCCGCATCGAAGGCGTAGATCCGCAGCCCCTCCATGCGGCCGTCCCGGCCGATGCGCTCGATGCGCACCGACTCGAAGCGACCGTCCTCGCCCGGCAGGGCCTCGTCGGCCGGCGCGCGATCCTTCAGCCAGGCGCCCTCGCGGCCGGCGTGCGGGATGCGCCCGCGCCACAGGGCATGCACGGTCTCGGCCTGCTCGTCGGCCCAGGGCGCCACCACGTCGCCCACGACGAAGGTCAGCAGCGCAAACACCAGGCCCAGCTTGGCGAGCAGGCCCAGGGCCCGGCCCGGGCCGAGTCCGCCGGTGCGCAGGATGGTGAACTCGCTCGATTGCGCCAGCCGGGCCAGGGCGTAGATCGCGCCGATCAGCACCGCGATCGGGAAGAGCTCGTAGACATGGCCCGGCACCAGCAGCAGGCAATAGCCCAGGGCGTGGTGCAGGCCGTAGCCGCCGCGCCCGAGGTTGTCGAGGTCGTCGACCAGGTCGATGAAGAAGAACAGGGCCAGGAAGGCCAGGGTCACGAAGGCGATGGCGCCGAGCAGTTCGGCGTACAGCAGGCGGCGGACGGTGCGCATGGGATCTCAGCTCGCGCGGCGCACGCGCCGCAGGCCCAGGCTGATGCCGTTCTGGCGCCAGGCGATCAGCGCCAGCGCCGCCAGCAGGCCGCCGCCATGCAGCAGCAGCAGGGTCGGCAGCGCGGCCGCACGGCCGCTGGCCACCCAGGTCTGCGACAGCAGCAGCAGGTTGTAGTACAGGACGAAGGCCAGCAGGGCGAGCAGCAGGTTCCAGCTGCCCGCGCGGCGCGGATTGCCGGCCGCCAGGCCGATGCCCAGCAGCACCAGCGGCACGCCGCCCAGGGCCAGGCCGACGCGCCAGACCAGCTCGCCCTGATGGCGCAGCGTCGGCTCGGCCAGCAGGGCCCAGGTGCTGCGGGCCTTGACCGGCAGCTCGCCGGCGGGGCCGACGCTGCGCTCGCCGGCCAGCACGCGGTAGGTCTCGAAGCGGGCCTGGCGGCGCTCGCCGGTCTTGAGGTCCAGGTCGTTGCGCTGGCCTTGCTCGAGGACGACGAAGCGGTCCTCGCCGACCCATTCGATGCGGCCGCCGCGGGCGGCGGTCAGGGACTCCTGGTCCTCCTGCTGGTCGAGCAGGAAGATGTTGCGGGCCAGCTGCCCCTCGCCCCCCAGGGCGGCTTCGGCCTCCTGGCTGTCGCGGTCGACGAAGAAGATCCGCCGCCCGTCCGAGGAGGTGATGAACTGCCCCGGCGCGATCTTGGCCAGGTCCGAGCGGCGCTGGTAGCGATCACGCAGCTCGACCACCTGCTGGTTGCTCCAGGGCCAGACCACCAGGGCCAGCACCGCCACCGCGGCCAGCACCGGCGCGGCCGAGCGCAGCACCGGTCCGACGAAGCGCGTCAGGCCCAGGCCGCTGCTGAGCCAGACCACCATCTCGCTGTCGCGATAGAGGCGGGTGAGGGTGCTGACCACCGCGATGAACAGGGAAAGCGTCAGCAGGGTCGGCAGGTGCTGCAGGCCGGCATAGCCCAGGAGCAGGGCCACGTCTTGCGGCGCAATGTCGCCGCCGGCGGCCTGGTTGAGGGCACGCACCAGGAAGCTGGTGATGACGATGACAAGGATGACCACCAGGGTCGCTCCGAAGCTGCGTCCGAGGTCCTTGCGCAGCGAGCGATCGAATAACATCGCCCGACTTTATAACGAGCCACGCTCCTCACGGCCGCCCATGGAACTGCGTCAGATCACCGCCGGGCCCGAGGCCCTGGCCTCGGCCAGCACCGACTTGCTGCTGCTCATCCTGTCCGGCGAAGCCGCGACCCAGACCCTGGCCGAACCGCTGCTGGCCCTGCGCGACGAGGCCCTCGCCGCCGGCGACCTGAAGCTCGAAAGCGGCCGCAGCCTCTATTTGCATCGCCCGACCGGCCTGAAGGCCGCGCGCCTGCTCTTCGTGGTGGCGGCCGACGCCAGCGCCAAGGCCCTGCGCAGCGCGGTGGCCCTGGGCCTCGCCGCGGTCAAGCCGCTCGGTGTGCGCCAGCTGCTGCTGGCCACGGCTGGCGCCCCGCTGGGCGAGGCCCAGGCCGAAGCCGTGGCCCTGGCGGCTGCGGAGTTCAGCTACCGCTACACCCATACCAAGCCCAGCGCGGCCGCCGCGCCTGCGCTGCAGAAGATCAGCCTGGCCAGCGCCAAGGCCGAGGCGATCGCGGTGAAGGCCGGCCTCGCGCGCGGTCAGGCCATCGGCCTGGGCCTGCAGCTGGCCCGCGAATGCGCGAACCGCCCGGGCAACCATGCCACGCCGAGCTGGCTGGCCGAGGAGGCCCAGAAGCTCGCCAAGGCCCATCCGCAGCTGAGCTGCACCGTGCTGGAACGCAAGGACTGCGCGAAGCTCGGCATGGGCTCCTTCCTGGCCGTGGCCCAGGGCTCCGAAGAGCCGCCGAAGTTCATCGTGCTGAACTACCAGGGGGCGGCCAAGAAGCAGGCCCCCGTCGTGCTGGTCGGCAAGGGCATCACCTTCGATACCGGCGGCATCTCCATCAAGCCGGCGCCGGAGATGGACGAGATGAAGTTCGACATGGGCGGTGCGGCCAGCGTGCTCGGCACCTTCCGCGCCCTGGTCGAACTGCAGCCCAAGCTCAATGTGATCGGCCTGATCCCGAGCTGCGAGAACATGCCCGACGGCCGTGCGATCAAGCCCGGCGACGTGGTCACCAGCATGAGCGGGCAGACCATCGAGATCCTCAACACCGATGCCGAGGGCCGTCTCATCCTCTGCGACGCGCTGACCTATGCCGAGCGCTTCAAGCCCGCGGCCGTCGTCGACATCGCCACCCTGACCGGCGCCTGCGTGATCGCCCTGGGCGCCGTGCGCAGCGGCCTCTTCAGCCCCGACGATGCCTTGGCCGCCGAGCTGCTGGCCGCCGGCGAGCAGGCCCTGGACCTGGCCTGGCGCATGCCGCTGGACAGCGACTACGACGAAGGCCTGAAGAGCAACTTCGCCGACATGGGCAATGTCGGTGGTCGGGCGGGCGGCGCGATCACTGCTGCCGCCTTCCTGAAGAAGTTCGCCAAGGCCTACCGCTGGGCCCATCTGGACATCGCCGGGACGGCTTGGAAGTCCGGCGCAGCCAAGGGCGCCACCGGCCGCCCGGTGCCGCTGCTGACCCACTTCCTGCTCGGTCGCGCCCAGGCTGGCGAACGCGGCTGAGCGCAGCGGACCCGGTCGCGCGATGACCGAGATCCAGTTCCACACCGGCGTGGCCGAGCCGCTCGTCCACGTGATGAAGCTGCTTCGCAAGGCCGAAGCCCAGGGGGCCCGGCTGGCCGTGCTGGGCCCGGCCGCATTGCTGGACCGCATCAGCCAGCACCTGTGGAGCGACGACCCGCAGAGCTTCCGGCCGCACCTCCGACTGGGTGCCGGACAGCCGCCGGGCCCGCACCTCGCGCCCACGCCGGTCTGGCTGGTCGAGCGGCTCGAGTCCGTGCCGGCCGACGTCGACCGCCTGCTGCACTTGGCCGGCGAGACCGCCGAGGCCCCGCCGGGCTTCGAGCGCTTCGCCCGGCTCTACGACATCGTCGGCGCCGACCCGGCCAGCCGCCTGGCCGGCCGCCAGCGCTGGCGGCATTACGCCGACCGCGGCTACGCGCTCAGCCACCATCCCATGGACGGCTGAGGCCCCTGCGGCCCGGCCCCTCGATTCCCGTCCCCTTCCCACGCCCCCGGAGACTCCCGATGACCTTCAAGCTCAAGCCGCTGACCCTGGCCCTGGCTGCCGCCGCGCTGCTGGCCGCCTGCTCCAAGCCGGCCGACGACACCCTGGTGGTGAAGATCGGCCATGTCGGCCCCGTCTCCGGCGCCCAGGCCCACTACGGCAAGGACAACGAGAACGGCGCCCGCATGGCGATCGACGAGCTCAACACCCAGGGCATCGTGCTCGGCGGCAAGAAGGTCAAGTTCGAGCTGCTGGCCGAGGACGATGGCGCCGACCCCAAGCAGGGCACGGCCGCCGCGCAGAAGCTCTGCGATGCCAAGGTCAACGGCGTGGTCGGGCATCTGAACTCGGGCACCACCCTTCCGGCCTCGAAGATCTACTTCGACTGCGGCATCCCGCAGATCACCCCCGCGGCGACCAATCCCAAGTACAGCCAGCAGGGCTTCACCACCGCCTACCGCCTGCTGGCCAACGACAACGCGCTCGGCGCCGGCCTGGCCGTCTACGCCGCCAAGACCCTCGGCCTGAAGAAGGTCGCGGTGGTCGACGACCGCACCGCCTACGGCCAGGGCATCGCCGAAGTGTTCAAGAAGATCGCGGCCGAGCAGGGCATCGAGGTCGTCGCCGAGCAGTACACCAACGACAAGGCCACCGACTTCATGGCCATCCTGACCGCCATCAAGGACAAGGCGCCCGAGGGCGTCTTCTTCGGCGGCATGGACCCGCAGGCCGGCCCCATGCTGCGCCAGCTCGACCAGCTCGGCCTGGGCGGCGTCAAGGTCTTCGGCGGTGACGGCATCTGCACCGCCAAGCTGGCCGAGCTCTCCGGTGGCGCCAAGGCCCTGGAAGGCGTCGTCTGCGCCGAGGGCGGTGCCTCGCTCGACAAGATGCCCAAGGGCGCCGCCTGGCGCGCCGCCTACGACGCCAAGTTCCCGGGCCAGTTCCAGGTCTACGCGCCCTACGTCTACGACGCGGTGATGGTGATGGCCGACGCCATGAAGCGCGCCGATTCCGCCGACCCCAAGGTCTACGCGCCCAAGCTCAAGGAGACGAACTACGAGGGCGTGACCGCCAAGGTCGTCTTCGAGGCTGATGGCGAGCTCAAGGATCCGGCGATGACCCTCTACGTCTACAAGGACGGCAAGAAGACGCCGTTGCAGTAAGCCCAGGGGGGCTGCGCCCGAGGGGTGGCACATGCCCCCGGGCCGGCCCCTTGAGATGGGGCGCTTTGCTCCTGGGCTGAGCACGCCCTTTCAGGGCTTTGTGCCGGGGTGGAGAGGCGCGGGGCCGCGCAGGCGCGCAAGGGCTCCGTGTCCCCCGGGCCGCGCAGCGGCCGGGGGACACGCAGCAGCAGGCCTGCCCAGCCTCGGTCACAAAGGTGACGACCCACAAGCGCCAACAAAAAGGGGCGCCCGAGGGCGCCCCTTTTCAATGGCGCTGGGTGGTAAGACGCAGATGGCCCAAATCCTTGTAAATCAAGGACTTAGGCCTCTTCTTCGCGGGTAGAGTACAAGAATTAGTGCGTCGACATTGTTCATGCCCTGTCTAGCGAGCGAGTGCTTAGGGTGCACAAGGCGACGCTCGGCGCGGTAGCTCAGGTAGAGAGGTCCTCCAGGAGCTTTCGGGCCTGGTCGTAGCCCGGGATGTCAGTACGCAGACTTCGAATGAGTTCATCTAGGTGCTCAGCGACCTGTCCGCGAATCACGTCTTCGGACGGGCTCCCTACCGGCCGAAGGCGCATGAACGGGATACCGGCGACCGCGAACAATCGGTCCTTCCGGTCGTCTCGCTCTTGCTGCTTGTCGGTGTCGTGCCAAACCGAGTCGACCTCGATGGCGAGCATGGGCAAGAAAGTCGTACTGGAGACGACCACCAGGTCTACGCTGGCGCGTAGGTAGTAGCCGAAGTCCGAATCCTCTACCAGCTCCTTCATTCGGTCGAAGCTCATCACGCTCTGGAGGGCGCAGTTGGGGAACACCAAGTGGTTGGGGCACAGCTGCACCATCACCTGGTAAATCGAGTACTCGCGCTGGCTGTTGAAGACCTGTTTGACAGCGCTGGTGCCCTGAGCTCGAACGATTCGACCGATGACCGAGTGCTGCCCTTCTCGGTCGAGCAGAGGCTTGATGAACGAGTTGATGCGATAGCCCGACTTGGTCTCGAGGACCATGCCGAGTTCGACCAGCTTGCGGTAGTGCCGTTCAGCCCACTCGACTGGCATGCCGGCGTACTCGCCGAGCTCCGCGAAGCCGTTGTAGCGGTTGATGTTGTCCAGAACGCCTAGCAGCTTGCGCGCAGGCGCGGTGAGCGTTGGCCATCGGTTCACGGCAGTCCGTTCGAACTGGACTTGCCGCTCCAGAACGGCCGCTCGCGTCTTCGCGTTTGCTATCAGCGTCGCCAGCACTTGAGCGTGAGGTTGACCTGGCGGCTGGTCTTCGAGACGAGCCACAAGTGACTCGACGACATCGTGGTCTTCGCATCCATTCCACAGCAGCTTCATGTTGTTCAAGAGCGCGTCGGAAGGCTCCTTCACCTCGGCGAGCTCGACGAGGTACCAGTGCAGTGCTTGCTCTCGGTCACCTTCCACCTGCTCCAGGTAACCCAAGCGAAACGCCTGCCTGGTATCCAGCAGGTCTTCGGCAAAGATGCGGGCGAGTTCAAGTGTCTTCTGGCGCGAGGCACCTTCCGGCTTCGAGATAGCTGAAAAGATGTGCCCCACCTCTTGCCGCCAAGTCTTCACGAGTCGCTCGGACATGCCGCCTCGAAGCTTGGCGAGTGCCTGAAGCTCGTGCTGCAACTGCTGCACATCCGCCAGCGTCAGCTCACCACTGGCCTGTTCGGCGCTGTAGTAGTTGAACTGCGGGTCTACCGCGCGCTCGGCGCAACGACGCATCGCTCGCAGAAAGTGCCTTAGACGGGTAGCACCGTCAGGCAAAGCGTAGGCAGCAGCGAACTGGAGCTCTACGTTGTGGTCGCACAGCCATTCGAGGCCTGGGGCATCTTTGTCATCCCACTCGTCATCGTCGAGGCAATTAAAGTCTTCGTTGGCGCGATAGACCCTGGCGAAGGCCGTAAGCGCCGAGAGGCGCGAGAACGACTTTGGTGCGAGCTCCACCAAGTGGGTCAGAACATCGGCGACCGAGGGCACTTCGAGTGAGCCAAAGCTAAAGGGCAGCTGCCTTGGCCCTTCCGCCAGGTCGAGCGTGATGCTGTCTCCAAGCCACCCGGTCCAACCGCGAAGCGCCTCAGTCAATTGCGAAACGCCGCTCAGCAGCGCAGAGTCGTTGTCGTTGTGCACAACCTGGCTCTTCGCAATGTCGCGAAGGCCTTCGAAAGCGACGTTGCCCAGCTCGCTACCTTCGTACCGCCGTAGCAGGTCCTGCAGACTCTCGGCGGCGCAGTGGCTCAACTCCCATAGGAACGCCCAGGCGATAGGGAGCAAGTGGTGCCCATTTGTATTCGAGTCTTCATCCGGGTGCGAGGCCTGCACCGCTGCCATGGTCGGCGTAGGCAGGTCCCGGATTGCTCGGGCAACGCGGTCATAGTCCCAAGGGTCAGCCATGCGCGTTGCAAGCTCTAGCCGGAAGACCTTTGCGAGCAGCCTATGAGTCGGAGCTGCATCTTCAGCGCCCTCGAGTCGGGCGAACGCTTCCGAAAGAGCTACGTCTACCTCGGGGAGCCCGTCAATCAACTGACGCTGTTCCTCCGACAAGTCGTCGAAGAAGCGGAAGGGGTCCATCAGCCGGACGCCGCACCCTCTCAACCTGCTAACCCACCACAGGTCTGCATGCGCTGAGCAGGCGGGCAGTAGCACCTTGAACCCAACGTAGCAGTCCTCGAACCCATAGCCGAGGCAGTCCACAAACACGCCAAACTCGGGCCGACAGAAAAATCGCTCGTCACGCTTGGCGACGGCGAGAGTGAGGTCCCGCAGCTCATTCTTTAGGTCGAGCGTGGCACCAGGAGGGAGCCCCATTCGGTCTTGCGACAGCGCCCGCACTTGCATCAATAGAAGCGGCACTTCGGCAGCAGTGCGAGAGTCTTCCGCGAGGCGCGAAAGCGGCGTCTTCCCGAGGGCGAGCAGGCTGTCCCAGTCTTGCGTCGCCGCCAGCTCGTCAGCCTGTCGACGCAGCTCATCCAACGAGATGAGGGCGGCGGCCCTTGCTAATGCGACCTCCGCGCTCTCCCTGGTTGCCGGCGTGCTCGGCTTTTCACCCTTGGACTTCTTCCTGGCCACCCGTTGTGCTCCTCGCGAATCGACAGCAGCGCACCATATTGCCTTGCCGCGAGTGGATTGAGATGCCGGCGGTCGAAGTTTTTGCCATGTGCCCAGCCTATTGAGCCGTAGCCGCCGGGCGGCCGCACGAGCTGTGAGCGGTGAACAAAGAACGGCCCACGAAGTGTGCGCCAAGCTCCGCGGTTGCCCGAAGAGTTCGACACCCACCGCGCGGGCCTGGCCCAGAGAGCTCGTGGCCTGCCTTGGCGGGAACTCCTTCTCGAGGTTAGGGGTAGTGTACGGGGCAGCCGCTCAGAGCGGGCACGGCGCGTCTACGGCGCTAATCCCATCACGGAAACTCTATGGGGCTTTCGTCGTACTGGGCCCCCGCGCGTCGCAGTAGGCGCTGGTCTCCGTCGCCGACAATTTCGTGCTTTAGGAATGACAGCAGGGGGCGGTAGGCCAACTGGGGCTGGAAGGCATGCACGATTTCGCCCAGAGGCTCTCGCGTCTGCGCGTCGAACCCTGGTGCCTGAACCACCAAGCCTGCTTGCTTTGTCAGCCGCTTGTGCTCCTCAGCCCACAGCGCCTTGACATACCCGGAAAACCGCTCCTCCTCAAAGTAGACACACCCCGATGCCGCGTGAAGCTGCAGCTTGTTCAATGCGGCAACGTCCCTAAGGTCCCGGACTGAGACTCGGTTGTTTGCCGACGCTCGTACGCGATAGACCTCGGCATCGACTAGAAGGAAGCAGGTTCTGGAGTCAAGGGGAAGAATCACAAGCAAACCCGGGCTGGCGAATCCAAGAACTCCGCGTAGCGTGACGTCGCGGCAGTACGGGTTGTAGAAGACCACGGGCGCATCGCCGAAGATGAACGGCCGATTCGTGGTGTTCACCAGCAGTAGTGGACGCAAGTCGCTGAGGGCCTCAGCTGACTGCATGGCCGTGGCCATTTCCAAGCCTTGAGCTGCCACTGGGTCTGCCTGCCAGCTGTCAAGGTTGTCGAGGATGAATGCCCGTTGGTCATCGGACAGGCCATCCGCGTTGGAGGCCCCCATTTCCACAACGAGCTGCGCCATCTTGTCGTGAATGGGTTGCCCGGCAACTCTGGCAGCTTCCGTCCGAGACCGCTGAAGCGTCAAGTGAATCAGCAGCCCCTCAATGTGCTCTGCGCTCAACTGAGTTGGGTCCTTGAGAGCCGCGAGCTCTCGCAATGCGGCGCTGCAGTGGCCCTCAATCTCGCTGAGTGCGCTCTCGGCCTCTACGCTGCCGTAGAACCAGTCCCTACTGGCTTGTCCTTTGATTGAGGCGCGCCTCACAACATGGCCTGTCCCCCGCATGAGCGCGCAGATGCTCCTGCCGTCACTAGAGAAGCGGCGGAAGTAAAACTGAGGAACGAAGTGATGATTCTTTCTGGTGGCCATCGGGTATGCGTCAAGAGGTCGCCGCAGCGAGTTGCCTGTGCGACGAAGCGATTCTGAAACGTGAGAGGCGACTAGCTGCTTGAAGCCGGCGGGAGGTTGGTACAGACCATGGTCTCGTCGCGGACACGGGCGGCGCTCAACGGCTTGTTGGAGAACTCGATTGCATGCCACCCCAGTAGAGGCGGTTTGGGCCATCAGCGTCATAACACCCATGGCGCTTGTGGGTCGTCACCTTTGTGACCGAGGCTGGGCAGGCCTGCTGCCGCGTGTCCCCGGCCGCTGCGCGGTCTCCTCCTTGACCTTCGCAGCAGGCCTGCCCAGCCTCCTGCCGCGCGGCCCAGGGTGCGGGCCTGAGCCCTGCGGGCGGCATCGCGGGGCCGGGCAGGCGCGCAAGGGCTCCGTGTCCCCCGGGCCGCGCAGCGGCCGGGGGACACGCGGCAGCAGGCTTGCCCAGCCTCCGGCACAAGCCAGGTGACGCGCCAAGCGCCATTGAAAAAGGGGCGCCCTCGGGCGCCCCTTTTTGTTGGCCCAGCGGCCTGGTCTTGCCTCAGTCGAACACCGGCGATTCCACGCCCAGCACCTTGTGCAGCTTGGGGCTGGTGGTCGTGTACTGCAGATGGATGCGCTTCTCCGGGAAGATGTAGGGCGCCGCGGCGAAGGCGGCCAGCGCGGCTTCGTGGAAGCCCGAGAGGATCAGCTTCTTCTTGCCCGGGTAGGTGTTGATGTCGCCCACCGCGAAGATGCCGGGGATGCTGGTCTCGAACTTCTCGGTGTCGACCGCGATCTGCTTGCGGTCCAGCGCCAGGCCCCATTCGGCGATCGGGCCGAGCTTGGGGCTCAGGCCGAAGAAGACCAGCAGCTGGTCCAGCGGCACGGTGCGGGTCACGCCGTCGCCGCCGGTGACCTTGATCTGGCTGAGCGCGCCGCCCTCGGCCTCGAAGCCGGTGACCTGGCCGACGATGAACTGCATCTCGTAGGCCTCGCACAGCTCCTTCATCTTGGCCACGCTGGCCGGCGCGGCGCGGAAGCCGTCGCGGCGGTGGATCAGGATGACGCTCTCGGCCTTGTGCGGGTTGCCGTCGGCGTTGCCGCCGCAGAAGTTCAGCGCCCAGTCCAGGGCCGAGTCGCCGCCGCCGACGATGACCAGGTTCTTGCCCGCGAACTGCTCGGGGCTGCGCACGCGGTAGTGCACCTGCGTGCCCTCGAAGGCCTCCAGGCCGTCCACCTTCAGCGTGCGCGGCTGGAAGCTGCCGACGCCGCCGGCGATGAAGATGGTCTTGGTGATGAAGCGCGTGCCCTTGCTGGTCTCCAGGTCGAAGCGGCCGTCCTCGCGCTTGTTCACCAGGGTGACTTCCTGGCCCAGGTGGAAGGTGGCGCCGAAGGGCTCGATCTGCTTGAGCAGGTTGTCCGTCAGCTCCTTACCGGTGCACACGGGCACGGCCGGGATGTCGTAGATCGGCTTGTCCGGGTAGAGCTCGATGCACTGGCCGCCGGGGTAGGCCAGCGAGTCGATGATGTGCGCCTTGATCTCCAGCAGGCCGAGTTCAAAGACCTGGAAGAGGCCGACCGGACCGGCGCCCACGATGACGGCATCGGTCTCGATGGGGCCGCTGGCAGCGGCGGTTTCGGCAAGGGCGGAGGTCGGCAGCGGGTCCATGCTTGGGGCTCGTCAGGAGATCGGGAGGGGGTGGCTCAGCGGATGAGTTCGCCGAGCTTGTCGGTCTTGTCCTTCCAGTCGTCGGCATCGGGCAGCGCACCCTTGCGCTTGGTGATGCTGGGCCACTGGCGGGACAGCTCGGCATTGAGCTTGATGAAGGGCAGCTGCGCGGTGGGCACGTCCTCCTCGGGGACGATGGCACCGACCGGGCACTCGGGGATGCAGACCGCGCAGTCGATGCACTCGTCCGGGTCGATGACGAGGAAGTTCGGGCCTTCGCGGAAGCAGTCGACGGGGCAGACGTCGACGCAGTCGGTGTACTTGCAGCGGATGCAGGCTTCGGTGACGACGTGGGTCATGACGGGGCTCGGGGCGGTAGGTTGGAAGCTGCCGCGCCGTGAGGCGCTGCAAGGGGCAAAAACCCTGAATTTTAGGCGTCGGTTCCGAGGCTGCGGGGCGCCCGGGCCTTGCGTTCGCGCAGGACGGCGCAATCCGCGGGGGCCGTCGCCGGCAGCGCCTCGGCGCCGACGCCGAGGCAGACCACCGTGGGCCGGCCCGCATGCAGCACGGCGGCGGCGGCCAGGCCATCGAGGCGGTGGCTGCTGTCGAGCCGGTCGGCGCAGCCGGCGCGCGAGACGACCAGGACCGGCGTGTCCGCGGCCCAGCCGGCGGCCCGCAGGCGGCGGCCGAGTCCGGCGAGCTGCTTGCCGGCCATGTAGAAGACCTCGGTGTCGGCGCGCGGGCCGGCCGGCAGCTCCAGCCGGCCCTGCGGGGGCAGGCCGGCCGGGGTCTCGGCCGCGGGCACGGCGCTGACGGCGGTGCGGAAGCAGACGCTGCGGCCGCGGCCGCGGCGGGTCAGCGGGCGCTGCAGGTCGGCGGCGGCGGCGAGCGCGGCGCTCACGCCGGGCACCACCTCGGCCTGCAGGCCGGCGGCGGCCACCGCCGCCAGCTCCTCCTCCAGCCGGCCGAAGAGGCTGGGGTCGCCACCCTTGAGCCGCAGCACCCGGGCGCCGTCGCGGGCGTGCTGGACCAGCAGGTGGTTGATGCGGGCCTGGCCCGAGGCATCGCAGCCGGGCCGGCCCGAGAAGCCGCGCTTGCCGACGTCGATCCAGCGCGCGCCGGGCGCGAGGCGGCGGAAGCCCTCGACCTCGGTCAGCGCATCGAACAGCACCACCTCGGCCGCGGCCAGGCGCTGCGCGCCGCGCAGCGTCAGCAGGTCGGCGGGACCGGGGCCGGCGCCGACGAAGACGACCGGATGCAGGGCAGGGGAGGACATGGCGGAACGCTCGGGCGAGGAGGGGGGCGCAGGAACGGCCGGGGGCGGCTCAGTGGCCCGCGGCCTGGCTGACGTGCAGGCCGCATTCCTTGGCCTGCTCGTCCTCCCACCACCAGCGGCCGGCGCGGAAGGGCTCACCCACGGCGATGGCGCGGGTGCAGGGGGCGCAGCCGATGCTGGGCATGAACTGGTCGTGCAGCGGGTTGTAGGGCACGCCGTGCTCGGCCAGGTAGGCCCAGACCTCGCCCCAGGTCCAGTCGGCCAGGGCGTTGAGCTTGAGGCGGCCGGCGTCGTCGCGGGCCTCGAAGGGCACCTCGCCGCGGGCGTCGCTCTGCTCGCGGCGCAGGCCGGTGATCCAGGCGCTGCGGTCCTGCAGCATGCGGCCCAGCGGTTCCAGCTTGCGCAGGCCGCAGCAGGCCTTGCGCAGGGCCAGGCTCTCGTACATCGCGCGTTCGCCGTGCTCGCGCACGAAGTGCACGACGGCCTCGGCCTGCGGGCGGTAGACCTCGACCGCCAGGCCGTAGTGCGCGGTGATGCGGCCGATCAGGGCCGCCGTCTCGGCATGCAGCGCGCCGGTCTCCAGGGTGCCGAGGGCGATCGGCAGGCCGTGGCGGGCGATCAGGTCGGTGATCACCATGTCCTCGGCGCCCAGGCTGGTGGCCTGCACGATGCGGTCGGGGTGGGCATCCGCCGCGGCGCGCAGGCGCTCGACGGTGGCCGCCACCTTGGCGTCGAAGTCCGGGCCCTTGCGGGCGTAGAGGGCGATGGCGGAGCCGGCCGGCGGCGTGGCGCCGGGCAGGGCGGAGACGGTCGAGCGGTCCGCGCTCACGCGGCGCTCCCGGCGCGCAGGAACCAGGGGCGGCTGTCCTGCACATCGCCCTGGTAGTGGCCGTCGGCGAAGAAGGCCAGGGTCTTCTCGGCCACGTCGCGGCGCTGGTCGCTGCGCAGCACGGCGGCGTCGAAGCCGGTGCGCTTCAGCAGCGGCAGCATGTCGACCAGCACCTCGCCGGTGGCGCGGATCTCGCCGCCGAAGCGCAGGCGCTGGCGCAGCAGTCGGGCCTGGGTGTAGGCGCGGCCGTCGGTCCACTTGGGGAAGTGCAGGGCAACCAGGGTGATGGGGCCCAGCTCGCGGCCCAGGGCCTCCTCCACGTCGGCGGTGTTGGGCAGGCTCACGCCCACCGGCAGGCCGGCCGGCCACTGGGCGCGGATGGCATGCCACTGCTCGATGCTGAGCAGCAGATTGGCCGAGGGGGTGATGTTGACCGGGGGGCCGTCCTCGCCGCCGGCGGGATGCCAGGCTTCGTGGTCGTGCAGGTCGATGAACTTCATGGCGGGGGCTCCTGCGCGCTCAGGCGGCGGCGGTCGTACGGCGCACCGCATTGGCGGCCTGCTTGAAGGGGTCGAGGCCGATACGACGCACGGTGTCGACGAAGCGCTCGGCGGCGCTGTCGCGGCGGCAGCGGTAGGTCTCGATCACGGCCTCCACGGCGTCGGCGATCTCGTCGGCCGCGAAGCTCGGGCCGATGACCTTGCCGGCCACCGGGCGGCCCGACAGGGTCGAGCCGTCCGAGCCGCCCAGGGTGACCTGGTACCACTCGCTGCCGTCCTTGTCGACGCCCAGCACGCCGATGTGGCCGCTGTGGTGGTGGCCGCAGCTGTTGATGCAGCCGCTGATGTGCAGGTCGATGTCGCCGAGGTCGTCGAGCTCGTCGAGGTCCTGGAAGCGCTCGGTGATCGCCGCGGCCAGGGGCAGCGAGCGGGCATTGGCCAGGGCGCAGAAATCGCCGCCGGGGCAGGCGATCATGTCCGTCAGCAGGCCGATGTTCGGCGTCGACAGGCCCAGGCGCCTGGCTTCGGCGTAGACGGCCGGCAGCTCGGCGGTGCGCACCCAGGGCAGCAGCAGGTTCTGGTCGTGGGTGACACGGCTTTCGCCGAGCGAGAAGCGTTCGACCAGCTCGGCCGCGGCGTCCAGCTGGTCGGCCGTGGCATCGCCCGGGGCCTGGCCGACACGCTTGTAGGACAGGGTCACCGCGCGGTAGCCCGGCAGGCGGTGCGCATGCACATTGCGCTGCAGCCAGCGCTGGTAGGCGGGGCTGCCGTCGCCGGCCGGCAGGGTGTCGGCGTCGGCGCCGCCCAGGCCCTGGGGCAGGGGGAAGCAGGCGGCCACGCGGTCCAGCTCGGCCTGCGGGATCAGGTGGCGGTCGCCATCCACGTCGCGGTTCAGGATGGCCTGGAACTCGGCGTTGACGGCGTCGATGAAGGCCTGGCCCTCGGCCTTCACCAGGATCTTGATCCGCGCCTTGTACATGTTGTCGCGCCGGCCGAAGCGGTTGTAGACGCGCACGATGGCCTCGATGTAGACCAGGATCTGCTGCCAGGGCACGAAGGCGGCGATCTCGGTGGCGACCACCGGGGTGCGGCCCATGCCGCCGCCGACCAGGACGCGGAAGCCCACCTCGCCGGCCGCGTTCTTCAGCACCTGCAGGCCGATGTCATGCCAGGCGATGGCGGCGCGGTCCTCGGTGGCGCCGGTGATCGCGATCTTGAACTTGCGCGGCAGGAAGGCGAACTCGGGGTGCAGGGTCGACCACTGGCGCAGGATCTCGGCATAGGGCCGCGGGTCGACGACCTCGTCGGGCGCGATGCCGGCCAGCGCATCGCTGGTGATGTTGCGGATGCAGTTGCCGCTGGTCTGGATGCCGTGCATGTCGACCTCGGCCAGCAGGTCCATCACGTCCGCCGCCTTCTTGAGCGGGATCCAGTTGTATTGCAGGTTCTGGCGCGTGGTGAAGTGGCCGAAGCCGCCCTGGCCCTTGAAGGGGCCGTCCTCGACCACGTCGTACTCGCGGGCGATGCGGGCCAGCTGGCGCAGCTGGCGGCTGCTGAGCTCGCCGTAGGGCACCGCCACCCGCAGCATGGGCGCATGGCGCTGCACGTACCAGCCGTTCTGCAGGCGCAGCGGGCGGAAGTCGTCGTCGGTCAGGACGCCGGCCAGGTTGCGTTCGAGCTGGTCGCGGAACTGCGCGGCCCGCTGGCGGACGAACTGGCGGTCGAAGTCGGTGTATTGGTACATGGCAGGGGTAGGCCGTTCAGCCCAGGGCGCGAACCAGGTTGTAGATGCTGATCAGCGAGATCACGCTGCCGACCAGGATCAGGAGGGTGCGGGTGCTCAGGCGCGAGGTCAGGTAGGCGGCGAAGGGTGCGGCGAACAGGCCGCCCACCACCAGGCCGGCCACCGTCGGCCAGGGCTGCTCGCCCACCAGCACGGCGAAGGCGATGGCGCTGACGAAGGTCAGGAAGAACTCGGCCAGATTGACCGAGCCGATGGTCATGCGCGGATCATGGCCCGTGCCGACCAGGGTGGTGGTGACCACCGGGCCCCAGCCGCCGCCGCCGACCGCGTCCACGAAGCCGCCGAGCAGGCCGAGCTTGGCCACATGGCGCGGCTCGTCGCGACGGGCCTTGATCTTGCGGAAGATCTTGCTGACCACGTACAGCCCCATCAGCAGCAGGTAGGCCGAGACGAAGGGCTTCATCGCCTTGCCGTCCACGCTGGACAGCAGCCAGGCCCCGGCGATCGCCCCGGTCATGCCCGGCACCAGCAGGCGCAGGAACAGGCTCTTGTTCACATTGCCCAGCTTGATGTGGGCGATGCCCGACACGCCGGTGGTGAAGACCTCGGCGATGTGCACCGCGGCGCTGGCCACCGCCGGGCTGCTGCCGGTCGCGAGCAGGAAGCTGGTCGAGGTGATGCCGTAGGCCATGCCCAGCGCCCCGTCGACAATCTGCGCCAGCAGGCCGACGGCGACCGCGCTCCAGAAGGCCGAGCCCTGCAGCGTCTCGCTCACCGTCTGCCAGGCGCTGTGCCCGTCGGCCTGGTTGAACAGCCGGGCCAGCAGGTACATGGAGGCCCCGGTCAGCAGGAAGATCACCGCCCAGGTCGCCACGCGAAGCACCGGATGGTCGGCGGCATGCGTCAGCGACTGCTCCACCGGCGGCAGGCCCAGGGCCTGGTGCTCGGCGTTGATCGGGTGGTCACTGAGATCGAGGTCGCGGATTTTCATGATGTCGGCTGGCTGCACGGGACGGGCCCCGCCGCAGCGAGCGCGCGATGCTAAGGGCGCACCCAAAGCATCGAAAGTATTTTTAAGTCTGATATTTATGCATAAGAAAGATAAAGGACGCTTGCTCCGCCACATAAGCAGCCTGCTGCTGCTGGGCACCCTGGTCGCCTGCGCCAGCCTGCCGCCCCCGGCCCCCCCGCCGGCCGGGCCCGTGGGCGGGGCCACGCCGCCCGAGCGCCCCGTGCCGCCCCCGCCCCCGCCGCCCGTGCTGCAGCCGGCGCCCCGTCTGGGGCTGGCCTTGGGCGGCGGCGCGGCGCGGGGCTTCGCCCACATCGGCGTCATCCAGGTGCTCGAGGCCGAGGGCATCCCGGTGCACTGCGTCGTCGGCACCTCGGCCGGCAGCCTCGTGGCGGCGCTCTGGGCCTCGGGCAAGAGCGGCACCGAGCTCGCCTCGCTCGCGCGCAGCATGGACGAGTCGGCCATCAGCGACTGGACCTTCACCGGCCGCGGCCTGCTGCGCGGCGAGGCCCTGGCGCGCTATGTGCGCGACCACACCGAGGGCAAGCTGATCGAGGGCATGGCCAAGCCGCTGGGCATCGTGGCCACCGACCTCGGCAACGGCGAGGCCGTGCTCTTCCGCCGCGGCGACCCGGGCACGGCGGTGCGCGCCTCCAGCGCGGTGCCGGCGGTCTTCCAGCCGGTGCGCATCAGCGGGCGCGAGTACGTGGACGGCGGCCTGGTGGCCCCGGTGCCGGTGCGCTTCGCGCGCCAGATGGGGGCCGAGATCGTGCTGGCCGTCGACATCTCGGCCGCGCCCGAGGGCCAGGCCACCGGCGACCCGCTGCGCATGCTGCTGCAGACCTTTGCCATCATGGGCCGCAGTCTGAACCGCTGGGAGCTGCAGGGCGCCGACCTGGTGCTGCGTCCGGCGCTGGACGGCCTCTCCGGCGCCGACTTCAGCCAGCGCCAGCGCGCCATCGACGCCGGCCGGGACGCCGCCCGTGCGGCCCTGCCGGCCCTGCGCCGCGCCCTGCGCCGCGAGCCTGGCGCGCCGCGCTGAGGCCCCCGGGAAGAAGCCACGAAGAAGAGGCCCCAAAAGAAAAGAGCCCGGTGGGCCGTGGGGCACACCGGGCACAAGATCCCTGCGGGATCCGAGGAGACAAACATGAAGCTGGGGCCGGAGCCCGCGAGGGCTCCGGCGGCCACGCATCAGCCGCGGCGGGCGGCCGGCTTGACGGCGGCGGTGGCCTTGGCGGCGGTCGCGCTCAGGGCTTGCAGGTTGGCTTCGGTCACTTCGGCAGCTTGCTTGGCGGCCTTCTGCACCGATTCCACGGCGTTGGTGGCGGCGGCGATGGCCGACTTCACCAGGGCGACGGCGTTTTCCGAACCGGCCGGGGCGTTCTTGGCGGCGGTGTCCACCAGGGTGGCGAACTTCTTCTGGGCTTCGGCGACTTGGCCTTCGGCCAGCTTCGACACTTCGGTGCCGGTGGCGCTGACGATGTCGTACACGGTGCGGCTGTAGGCGGCGGCCTTCTCGGCGGCCGGTTGCAGCAGGGCGGTGTTCAGGGCCAGCAGTTCCTGCGCGTCCTTGACCGACAGCGAGGCCTTGGTGTGCTCGGCGACTTCACCCAGCGAAGCCTTGGCGACTTGCAGGTTCAGCTCGACCAGCTTTTCGACGCCTTCGAAGGCCTTCTGGGTCAGGGTGAAGAGGGTTTCGACGCTGGCCTTTTGGGCGGCGAGAACTTGTTCGGCATTGGACATGGTGAACTCCTGGGTGAGGATGGATCGGGTGGGGGGGAGACCGGGGTCTCCGTGCAGTGCTGCATGTTTGTTGCACTGCAGCATGGACGCAAGTATACGGAGCTTCCGGTGCAGCGCAAGCGCTTTTTGTTGCGATGCACAAAAAACTTTCGCGCCTTCGCATGACCGCGGAATGACAGGGCCCGGCGCGGGGTGTCCGGCGGGCGGCGAGACTCCGGGCCATGGCTGCCGCGTCCCCCGATCCCGCCCCCTCCGCGCCCCGGCTGCGCGGCTACAGCAGCGACCGCTTCGTGCTGCCCCTGCCGCCTGGCCACCGCTTCCCCATGCAGAAGTACCGCATGCTGCGCGAGGCCCTGGCCGCCCGCCTGCCGGACGTCGAGCTGCACGAGGCCCCGGCCGCCAGCGATGCCGAGCTGCTGCGGGCCCATGCCCCGGCCTATGTCGAGGGCGTGGTCCGCGGCGAGCTGCCGCCGGCCATGCAGCGGGAGATCGGCTTCCCCTGGTCGCCGGACATGGTCGAGCGTTCGCGCCGCTCCGTCGGCGCCACCGTGGCCGCCATGCGTGACGCGCTGCGCGAGGGCCTGGCCGGCAACCTGGCGGGCGGCACCCACCACGCGGCGGCGGCCGCGGGCAGCGGCTTCTGCGTCTTCAACGACCTGGCCGTGGCCGCCCGGGTCTTCCAGGCCGAGCGCGCGGCCGCCGGCGCGCCGCCGCCCCGCATCGCGGTGATCGATCTGGACGTGCACCAGGGCAATGGCACGGCGGCCATCCTGGGCGCCGACCCCTCGGTCTACACCCTCTCGATCCACGGTGAGAAGAACTTTCCCTTCCGCAAGGTGCCCGGCCGTGACGAGGTGGACCTGCCCGACGGCACCGGTGACGCGGCCTATCTGGCGGCGCTCGACGCCGCGCTCGAGCGCGTCTGGGCCTGGGCGCCGCAGCCCGACCTCATCCTCTACCTGGCCGGGGCCGACCCCTATGCCGGCGACCGGCTGGGCCGGCTGGCGCTCAGCGCCGAAGGCCTGGCCGAGCGCGACCGCCGGGTCTTTGCCGCCGCGCTGGCGCGCCGCGTGCCCCTGGCCTTCTGCATGGGCGGCGGCTACGGCGAGGTGATCGAGGAGACGGTCGAGATCCAGCTCCGCACCTGGCAGCTCGCGGCCGAGCATCGCGCCCGCTGGGCCCCCCGCGCCTGAAATCCCCCCGCTGGAGAGAATGCGCCCATGGACACCTCGACCGCCCGCGCCCGCATCCTGGCCCGCATCCGCAGCCGTCAGGGCCGTGATGACCTCCAGAAGCCCGCCGAGGCGGCCGAGCGCGCCCGCTGGCTGGCCGAGCACCCCCGCGGTCCGGTGCCCGCGCTGCACGGCAGCCCGGTCGAGCACTTCCAGCGCATGGCCGCCCGGCTCGAGACCCGGCTCGACCGCATCGCCCGCTGGGCCGAGGCCCCCGCCGCCGTCGCGCGCCACCTGGCCGAGCTGGGACTGCCGGGCCGGGGCGTGGCCTCGCCCAGCCTGGCCGGCCTGGACTGGGCCGGCGCCGGCCTGGCGCTGGAGGCGCGCGCCCCCCGCGACGGCGACCTGCTGGCCGTCACGGACTGCTTCTGCGCCGTGGCCGAGACCGGCTCCCTGGTCTTCGCCAGCCACCCCAGCCGTCCGGCCGCCGCCCACCTCCTGCCCGAGACCCATCTGGTGCTGCTGCCGGTGGACCGCATCGACGCCTGCCAGGAGGACGCCTTCGGGCGCATGCGCCGCGAGCTGGGCGAGATCCCGCGCGGCTTCAACACCGTGTCCGGGCCCTCGCGCACGGCCGACATCGAGCAGACCATCGTCATCGGCGCCCACGGCCCCTACCGGGTCCATGTGATCCTGGTCGACGAGCCCGCCGCGGCCGCCATCCCCGCCTGAGCCGCCCCGCCCGGCGCGCCGGCCCGCGGCGCGCCGCCTTTGCCCTCCTGCCGACCGACTCCCCCGCATGGCCGACCACCTCGCCCCCGCCCGCCCCCGCGTGCTGATCACCCGCCGCATCTTCCCGGACCTGCAGGCCCGGCTGGCCGCGCACTTCGAGCTGGTCGACAACCCTGACGATGCCCTGTGGTCGCCGGCCGAGCTGCGTGCCCGCCTGGCCGGCTGTGTCGGCCTGATGTGCACGGCCGGCGAGCGGGTCGATGTCGCCCTGCTCGACGCGCATCCGCAGCTGCGCGTGGTCAGCAACATTGCCGTGGGCCTGAACAACATCGACCTGCAGGCCTGCGCGGCGCGCGGCGTGCTGGTCACCCACACGCCGGACGTGCTCAACGAGACCACGGCCGACCTGGGCTTCGCCCTGCTGCTGGCCGCGGCGCGCAAGTT
This sequence comes from uncultured Rubrivivax sp., assembly GCA_964433315.1. GTDB lineage: Bacteria > Pseudomonadota > Gammaproteobacteria > Burkholderiales > Burkholderiaceae_C > Aquariibacter. Next base: position 26,439 of record CAYSQO010000005.1, on the reverse strand, counting down.
GTCGGAGGCCGAGCGCTACCTGCGCCGCGGCGAATGGACGAAGTGGGCGATCGACCAGTTCGCCGGCGCCGACGTGCACGGCAGCACCTTGGGCATCCTCGGCATGGGCCGCATCGGCCAGGCCGTGGCGCGACGCGGTGCGCTGGGCTTCGGCATGAAGGTTGTTTATCACAACCGCTCGCGCCTGCCGGTCGAGACGGAGCAGGCTCTGGGGGCCCGCTGGGCCACCAAGGACGGCCTGCTCGCCGAGGCCGATCACCTGGTGCTGGTGCTGCCCTACACCCCGGCCAGCCACCACATCATCGGCGCGGCCGAGCTGGCCGCCATGAAGCCCGGCGCCACCCTGGTCAACATCGCGCGCGGCGGCATCGTCGACGACGCCGCCCTGGCCCGTGCGCTGGAGGCCGGCACGATCGGCGCCGCCGGCCTCGATGTCTACGAGAACGAGCCCGCCCTGCACCCGGCCCTGCTGGCCGCGCCCAACGTGGTGCTCACCCCGCACATCGGCAGCGGCTCGCTGGCCACGCGGCGCGCCATGGTGGGCCTGGCCGCCGACAACCTGATCGCCGCCCTGGGCTGCGGGCCCGACGCCGGCCGGCCGCCGACCCCGGCGCCGATGCCGGGCTGAGCCACCGGCGCCGGCGGGAAATCGTCCCGTCGGTAGTTGGCCCCCTTGCCGAGCCGGACCCGCCTGCGCAGGATGCGCGCGCCCGATCGCTTCCCCGCCGCCCAACGGATCCCGCCGCCATGTCCCGCACGCCCCCGACCCCCCCGACCCGCTACAGCCGGCTGAGCGTGCTGCTGCACTGGCTGATGCTGGCCGTCATCGCGCTGACCATCCTGTTCGTCGAGACGCGGATCTTCTTCGAGCGCGGCACGCCCGAGCGGGCCTTCTTTCGCGCCGCGCACTTCAGCCTCGGCCTGCTCGTGCTGGCCCTGGTGGGCGTGCGCCTGATCGCGCGGCTGCGCGGCGGCACGCCGCCCATCGTGCCGGCCCCGCCGCCGCTGCAGACCGCCCTGGCCCACGCGGCGCATGCGGCGCTCTACCTGATCATGTTCGGCATGCCGCTGGCCGGCTGGTTCATCCTCAGCCTGCGCGGCGATCCCATCCCCTTCTTCGGCCTGCACCTGCCGCCGCTGGCCGCCCCCGATGAAGCGCTGGCCAAGCTCATCCGCGGCTGGCACGGCGACATCGGCCGCGTCTTCTACGGCCTGATCGGCCTGCACGCGGCCGCGGCGCTCTTCCACCACTACAAGCTCGGCGACAACACCCTGCGCCGCATGCTGCCCGGCCGCTGAGGCCGGCCGGCCCCCGGGCCGGGAAGGGGCGCGCAGGGCAGGGCGGAGAATCCGCCCCATGCCCGACTGGATCCTCTTCACCCTGGCCGCCCTGGCCCTGGCGCTGCTGGCGCTCAACCTCGTCCTGCAACTGCGCCTGATGGCGCGCCGCGCGGACGATTCCCCCACCCAGGCCGCCACCCTGGCGGCCGTGCAGGCCCTGGCCCAGGCCCGCCAGCAGGACGGCGACCGCCTGCTGCGCGAGCTGCACGACAGCGCCCGCGCCGGCCGCAGCGAGCAGGGCGAGGCCCTGGCCCGGATGCAGCAGACCCTGCTGGCCCAGGCCGGCGACGTGGCCCGCACGCAGAACGAGCAGATCGACAGCTTCCGCAGCCAGCTCGGCGCCTTCCAGCAGATGCTGGGCGACACCCTGGGCCAGACCACCCAGGCCCTGGGCGTCCAGGCGCACAGCAGCCGCGAGGCCCAGGACGCCGCCTTCACCCGCCTGCGCGAGGCGGTGGAGGCCAGCCTGGCGCGCCAGGCCCAGGCCCAGGCCGAGGCCCAGCAGGCCGCCGCCGCCCAGCTGGCCCAGGCCCAGCAGCGTCTGGGCGAGCTGCTGGGCGACACCCTCCGCCAGACCGCCGGCCAGCAGGTGCAGCAGCTGCAGCAGCTTGGCGACCAGCAGGGCCAGCGTCTGAGTGAGATGCGCCAGACCGTCGAGCAGCGCCTGGCCGCCGTGCAGGCCGGGGTCGAGCAGCGCCTGCAGAGCCTGGCCGCCGACAACGAGAAGAAGCTCGAACAGATGCGCGCCACCGTCGACGAGAAGCTGCACGCCACGCTGGAGCAGCGCCTGGGCGAAAGCTTCAAGCAGGTCGCCGACCGGCTGGAGCAGGTGCACAAGGGCTTGGGCGAGATGCAGGGCCTGGCGCGCGACGTGGGCTCGCTCAACCGCGTGCTGAGCAATGTGAAGACCCGCGGCATCTTCGGCGAGGTGCAGCTGGCCGGCCTGCTGGAGCAGGTCTTCACGCCCGAGCAGTACGCCACCAATGTGGCCACCGTGCCCGGCAGCAGCGAGCGGGTGGAATTTGCCCTGCGCCTGCCCGGCCGCGGCCCGGCGGCCGGCGGGGCGGAGGCGCCGATCTGGCTGCCGGTCGACGCGAAGTTCCCGCGCGAGGACTACGAACGCCTGCTCGAGGCCCACGAGCGTGCCGACGCGCCGGCCGTGGAGGCCGCGGCCAAGGCCATCGAGGCCCGCCTGCGCGCCGAGGCCCGCAGCATCCGCGACAAGTACGTCGCGCCGCCGCACACCACCGACTTCGCCATCCTCTTCGTGCCCACCGAGGGCCTCTACGCCGAGGCCCTGCGCCGGCCCGGCCTGGTCGAGGCCCTGCAGCGCGAGTTCAAGGTCATGCTGGCCGGCCCGACCACCCTGCTGGCCGTGCTCAACAGCCTGCAGATGGGCTTTCGTACCCTGGCGCTGGAGAAGCGCTCGGCCGAGGTCTGGGAGGTGCTGGGCGCGGTCAAGACCGAGTTCGGCAAGTTCGGCGCCATCCTGGACAAGACCCGCAAGAAGATCGACGAGGCCGGCAAGACCCTGGACGATGCGGGCGTGCGCACCCGGGCCATGGACCGCCGCCTGCGCAGCGTGGAGGCGCTGTCCGAGGCCCGCGCCGCCGAGCTGCTGCCGGGCCTGCGGATCGAGCCCGCCGAGGAGCCCGAGTCCGAGGGCTGAAGCCGCGCCCGCCGCCCCGCCACGGGGCCGGGTTGCCTCGGCTGGGCCGGCGGCGGGGGGATGGCTACATTGCGGGCCTCCGGGGCATGGGCCCCGGCCCGTCCGGAAGCCTGCCGATGCGACCTGCCCCCGTGTGCGCCCTGCTGCTCCCCCTGGCCCTGGTCCTGGCCGGCGCACCCGCCCGCGCCTACGAGCAGACCGTGGCCGAGCCCGGCTACACCGTGCGTGCGCCCGCCCTGGCCGACACCGGCCTGGACATCGTCCTGCAGGCCGAGCCGGTCCCGCAGGTCGGCAGCACCCGGGTCTGTGCCGGCCGCTTCCTGCGCGGCCTGGTGCGCCGGCCGAACATGCCGGACCGCGACCGCATCCACCGCGCGCCGCTCGACGAGTCGACCTTCCTGGTGCTCTACATCCTGGAGGCCGAGGGGCGCCGCACCCTGCACGCCCACCTGCTCGGGGTGCTGGAGGGCAGCCACTGCCTGGAGGCCCACTTCAGCCGCCCCATGCAGGACGGCGACGACACCGAGGCCTGGCGCCAGAGCTTCGCCGGCGCCAGCATCCGGCCGAGCGCCCGCTGAGCCGCGCGGCCGCGCTCAGTACACCAGCCGGTCGGGCCGGATGTCGCGCAGGATGGTCGTCGCGATCTCCTCGATCGACTTGTGCGTCGACGAGAGCCAGGCGATGCCGTCGCGGCGCATCATCTGCTCGGCCTGGGCGACCTCGGCGCGGCAGTTCTCGAGCGAGGCGTAGCGGCTGTTGGGCCGCCGCTCGTTGCGGATCTCGGACAGCCGGTCGGGTGCGATCGTCAGGCCGAAGCATTTGCTCTTGTAGGGCTTGAGGGCCGGCGGCAGGTGGCCCCGGTCGAAATCCTCGGGGATCAGCGGATAGTTGGCGGCCTTCACCCCGTGCTGCATGGCCAGGTAGAGCGAGGTGGGCGTCTTGCCCGAGCGGCTGACGCCGACCAGGATCACGTCGGCCTCGGCCAGGTTCTTCGAGGACTGGCCGTCGTCGTGGGCCAGCGTGAAGTTGATGGCCTCGATCCGGTCGCTGTACTCCTGGCTCTTGGAGACGTCCGAGAAGCGGCCGACGCGGTGGTTGGAGGTGATGCCCAGCTCCTCCTCCAGCGGCTCGACGAAGGTGCGGAACATGTCCATCACCAGGGCCGGCGCCGAGCACACGATGCGATGCGCCTCGGGCTCGATGACGGTGATGAAGACGATGGGCTTGCGGCCCTCGCGTTCGCCGGTCTCGTGGATCTCGCGGACCACCTGATGGGCCTTGTCGGGCGTGTCGATGAAGGGCCGGCGCACATGCCGGACCGAGATCGCGAACTGGGCAAGGATGGAGTTGCCGAAGGTCTCGGCGGTGATGCCGGTGCCGTCGGAGACGTAGAAGACGGTGCGCTGGGCCATGGCGGGGCAGGGCGGACGGGCAAGGGAAGGGGCGCCAAGCATAGGGCCCGCCAGCCCCGCGGCCGCTGACACGCGTGAACCCTGACGCGTCTGCGGCATCCGGACGACGCCCGCCCCCGGGTTGTCCCGGATCCAGCCGCCGCGGTCCTTACAATCCGCCCGCAACGCAGGGGTGGCGCGTTCCGGTGTCCGGACCCAGAAGAGCAAGAACAGGTCGGGCAGCCGTCGAGCGTGCCCTGGGCCCCCGCCCCGTTTTTTTCACTCTCTGGAGCATTGTCATGGCCCTCTTCGAAGCGACCGCCCTGGTCGTCCCCTTCGAACAACTCCGCATGGAGGACGTCGACACCGTCGGCGGCAAGAACAGCAGCCTGGGCGAAATGATCAGCCAGCTCGCCGCCTCGGGCGTGCGGGTGCCGACCGGCTTCGCAACCACCGCCCACGCCTTCCGCGAGTTCCTGACCTTCAACGAACTCACCGACAAGATCAACGCCCGCCTGGCCGCCCTCGACACCGAGGACGTGCGCGCCCTGGCCGAGGCCGGCGCCGAGATCCGCGGCTGGGTCGAGCACGCGCCCTTCCCGCCGGCCCTGGAAGCCGGCATCCGCGACGCCTTCGCCACCCTGTCGGGCGGTGACGCCAGCGCCTCCTTCGCCGTGCGCTCCTCGGCCACGGCCGAAGACCTGCCGGACGCCAGCTTCGCCGGCCAGCAGGAGAGCTTCCTCAACGTGGTGGGCATCGAGACGGTGCTGGCCAAGATCAAGGAAGTCTTCGCCAGCCTCTACAACGACCGCGCCATCAGCTATCGCGTGCACAAGGGCTTCGCCCACGCCGAGGTCGCGCTGTCGGCCGGCGTGCAGCGCATGGTGCGCTCCGACCTGGGTGCCGCCGGCGTGATGTTCACCATCGACACCGAGTCGGGCTTCAAGGACGTGGTGTTCATCACCGCCAGCTATGGTCTGGGCGAAACGGTGGTGCAGGGCGCCGTGAACCCCGACGAGTACTACGTCCACAAGCCCATGCTGGCCGCCGGCAAGCGGGCCGTGATCCGCCGCAACCTGGGCAGCAAGCTGATCAAGATGGTCTTCGCCTCGCCCGAGGAGAAGGCCGCCAGCGGCAAGCTGGTCAAGACGGTCGACACCGTCACCGAGCAGCGCAACCGCTACAGCCTGAGCGAGGCCGAGGTCACCGAGCTGGCGCAGTACGCCATGACCATCGAGAAGCACTACGGCCGCCCGATGGACATCGAGTGGGGCAAGGACGGCGTCGATGGCAAGCTCTACATCCTCCAGGCCCGCCCCGAGACGGTGAAGAGCCAGGCCGAGGGCAAGGTCGAGCAGCGCTTCAAGCTCAAGGGCAGCAGCACCGTGCTGGCCGAGGGCCGCGCGATCGGCCAGAAGATCGGCACCGGCCCGGTCCGCCTGGTCCACAGCATCAGCGAGATGGACAAGGTGCAGCCCGGTGACGTGCTGGTCACCGACATGACCGACCCGAACTGGGAGCCGGTGATGAAGCGCGCCAGCGCCATCGTCACCAACCGTGGCGGCCGCACCTGCCACGCGGCCATCATCGCCCGCGAGCTGGGCATCCCGGCCGTGGTCGGCTGCGGCGACGCGACCGCCACGCTGAAGGACGGCCAGCTGGTCACCGTGGCCTGCTCGGAAGGCGACACCGGCCTGATCTATGACGGCCTGCTCGAGACCGAGATCACCGAGGTCACGCGCGGCGAGCTGCCGCCCTCGCCGGTCAAGATCATGATGAACGTCGGCAACCCGCAGCTGGCCTTCGACTTCGCGCAGATGCCCAACAGCGGCGTCGGCCTGGCGCGGCTCGAGTTCATCATCAACAACAACATCGGCATCCACCCGAAGGCTATCCTCGACTACCCGAACGTCGATTCCGACCTGAAGAAGGCCGTCGAGAGCGTGGCCCGCGGCCACGCCAGCCCGCGCGCCTTCTATGTCGACAAGCTGGTCGAGGGCATCGCCACCATCGCCGCGGCCTTCTGGCCCAAGGCGGTCATCGTGCGCCTGTCGGACTTCAAGTCCAACGAGTACAAGAAGCTGATCGGCGGCAGCCGCTACGAGCCCGAGGAAGAGAACCCGATGCTGGGCTTCCGCGGTGCCTCGCGCTACATCAGCGCCGACTTCGGCGAGGCCTTCGCGATGGAGTGCGAGGCGCTCAAGCGCGTGCGCAACGAGATGGGGCTGACCAATGTCGAGATCATGGTCCCCTTCGTGCGCACCCTGAAGCAGGCCGAGCGGGTCAACCAGTTGCTGGCCGCCCAGGGCCTCAAGCGCGGCGAGAACGGCCTGCGCCTGATCATGATGTGCGAGATCCCGAGCAACGCCATCCTGGCCGAGCAGTACCTGCAGCACTTCGACGGCATGTCGATCGGCTCGAACGACCTGACCCAGCTCACCCTGGGTCTGGACCGCGATTCCGGCCTGGAGCTGCTGGCCGCCGACTTCGACGAGCGCGACCCGGCGGTCACCACCCTGATCTCGCTGGCCATCAAGGCCTGCCGTGCGCAGGACAAGTACATCGGCATTTGCGGCCAGGGCCCCAGCGACCACCCGGACTTCGCCGACTGGCTGACCGACCAGGGCATCGTCTCGATCTCGCTGAACCCCGACACCGTCATCGAGACCTGGCAGCGTCTGGCCGCGCGCTGAGCGCGGCCGCGCGACGGGCGGGCCGCCCGGCCCGGCCCGTGGCTGGCCCCGGCGAAGGCCGGGGCCGCCGTCGCTGGGGCGGCGTCAGAGCGTCGTAAGCGTGGCGCCCAACAGTCGCGGCCCACACCGACGACCCATGCTCTGGCTGGCCGTGACCCTCAAGCTGCTCGCGGAGATCGCGCTGATGGCGCTGATCGCCCGGGGCGTGCTCGGCCTCCTGGCCGGCGCTGCGCGTGAGCGCAATCCCGTCTACCGCCTGCTGGACCTGCTCAGTCGTCCGGCGTTGCGCCTGTTCCGCGCGATCAGCCCGCGCCGCGTCCTGGACCGCCACCTGCCCCTGCTGGCCACCCTGGGCCTGGCCTGGATCTGGCTGGCCGCCCTGATGCTCAAGGTCTCCGCCTGCCGCGCACTGCCCGGCCAGGCCCTGTGCACATGAGCGAGCCGCGGCCGGCGGGTGCGGCCGCAGGCGGCCTGCGCCACTGGCTGGGGCACCGTGGCCTGCATCTGCGCGCCCGCGTCTGGCTGGCCCTGGGGCGCAGCGCGGCGGCCCTGGCCGACTACCAGCGCCTGCTCGACCGCACCCCCGACGACGCCCATGCCCGCGCAAGCCGCGCGCACCTGCTGGCCCAGGCCGGTTGCCCCGCGGCCGCGCTTGTCGACCTGCGGCGGCTCGTGCAGCTCCGGCCGGAGGCGGCGAGCGCCTGGTTCAACCTGGGCTTCCTGCTGGAGGCTGGCGGGCAGCTGGACGAGGCCGAGGCCGCCTTTCGGCGTGCCCTGGCGCTGCAGCCCGGGCTGGATCGCGCGGCCTACGGCCTGGGCCGGGTGCTGATCGGCCAGGGTCGCCTCGACGAGGCGGTGCCGGCGCTGGAGCAGGCCACCCGGCTGCAGCCGATGAGTCCCGCCCCCTGGCTCCAGCTCGGCCGGGTGCAGGCCGAGCGCGGCGAGACCGCCGCCGCGCAGGCCATCCTCGCCCACCTGCGCGGCTTCGAGCCGCAGGTGGCGGCGCAGCTTGCCCGCGATCTGGCGGATCGGTCGGCCGCTTCCGGCGCCGACGGGCGCTAAGCTGCGCCTGCCGATGACCGAGCCGCCCATGCCTCCGCCCTTCCACGCGCGCCGCTACTGGCGCAGGAACCTCCAGCTGACCGGCCTGCTGCTGCTCGTCTGGTTCGGCGTCACCTTCGGCGTGGCCTTCTTCGCCCGCGAGCTGAGCTTCCGCTTCTTCGGCTGGCCCTTCAGCTTCTGGGTGGCGGGGCAGGGCGCCCTGATCGTCTACGTGCTGCTGATCGCCCTTTATGCCCACTGCATGAACCGGCTCGACCACGCCCACGGCATGGCCGAGGAGGAGTGAGCGATGGCTGAGCCTGCCAGGCCCCCGGTGCGCCTGTCGGCGGCGGCCCAGAGCCGGATCTTTCGCCGCCGCCTGAACCGGGTCTACGGCTGGTATGCCGGGGGCTTCGTGTTCTTCGTGATCGCGCTGGCCATCCTGGAGCAGCGGGGCATGCCGCGCAGCTGGATCGGCTTCACCTTCCTGATCGTCACCCTCGGGCTCTATGCCGGCATCGGCATCATGAGCCGCACCACCGACACGGCCGAGTACTACGTCGCCGGCCGGCGCGTGCCGGCGGTCTACAACGGCATGGCCACCGGGGCCGACTGGATGTCGGCGGCCAGCTTCATCGGCCTGGCCGGCACGCTCTACCTCAGCGGCTACGGCGGCCTGGCCTTCATCCTCGGCTGGACCGGGGGCTACTGCCTGGTCGCGCTGCTGCTGGCGCCCTACCTGCGCAAGTTCGGTCAGTTCACGATCCCCGACTTCCTCGGCGCACGCTACGGCGGGCATGCGGCACGGGCGGTCGGGATGTTCGCCGCCATCCTGTGCTCCTTCACCTACGTGGTCGCGCAGATCTACGGCGTGGGCCTGATCAGCACGCGGCTGACCGGGGTGGCCTTCGAGATCGGCATCTTCCTGGGGCTGGGGGGCATCCTGGTCTGCTCCTTCCTCGGTGGCATGCGCGCGGTGACCTGGACCCAGGTGGCGCAGTACATCATCCTGATCGTCGCCTACATGGTGCCGGTGGTCTGGCTGTCGGTGAAGCAGACCGGCGTGCCCCTGCCGCAAGCCGTGTACGGCTACCAGCTGGAGAAGGTCAGCGAGCGCGAACGCGAGCTGATGGCCGACCCGCGCGAGCAGCAGGTGATCGACATCCTGCGCCGCCAGGCCGACGCCGCCGCCGCGAAGCTGCGCGACGTGCCGGCGGCCATGCAGGCCGACCGCGAGGCGGCCGAGGCCCGGCTGGCCGAGCTGAAGGCGCGCGCCGAGACCGCGCCGCTCGCGCAGATCCAGGCGGCCGAGCGGGCCCTGGCCCTGCTGCCGCCCACCGAGACCGAGGCCGCCCTGGCCTACGAGCGTGCACGCGCCAGCGCCGAAGCCCGCGCCCGGCCGCTGGCCGGCATGCCCGAGCATGCGGCGCAGTTCGCCGGCGATCCGGCGGGCGATGCCGCCGCGCGCCAAGCCTACACCGAGTCGAGGCGCAACTTCCTGGCCCTGGTCTTCTGCCTGATGATCGGCACGGCCGCGCTGCCGCACATCCTGATGCGCTACTACACGACGCCGACGGTCAAGGAAGCGCGCGAGTCGGTGACCTGGTCGCTGCTCTTCATCGTGCTGCTCTACATCACCGCCCCGGCCCTGGCCGTGCTGGTGAAGTTCGAGGTCTTCAACAACCTCGTCGGCACCTCCTTCGAGCACCTGCCTGCCTGGATCGGCAGCTGGGCCAAGGTCGATCCCGGGCTCCTGTCGGTCAGCGACATCAACCGCGACGGCGTGCTGCAGCTCGCCGAGATGAAGATCGGCGGCGACATCATCGTGCTGGCCACGCCGGAGATCGGCGGCCTGCCCTATGTGGTGTCGGGCATGGTCGCGGCGGGGGGGCTGGCCGCCGCGCTGTCGACCGCCGACGGCCTGCTGCTGACCATCGCCAACGCGTTGTCGCACGACCTCTACTACAAGATGATCGACCCGAACGCCTCGACGGCGCGGCGCGTGACGCTGTCCAAGATGCTGTTGCTGGTGGTGGCCCTGGCGGCGGCCTATGTGGCGGCGCAGAAGCCGGCGGATATCCTCTTCCTCGTCTCGGCGGCCTTCTCCTTCGCGGCGGCGGCCTTCTTCCCGGCCCTGGTGCTCGGCGTGTTCTGGAAGCGCGCGAATGCACCGGGCGCGGTGCTCGGCATGGTGGCCGGCCTGGGCATCACCTCCTACTACATGGTGGTGAACCAGCCCTGGCTGCGGAAGGTCTTCGGCATCGAGCAGCCCATCGAGCTGTGGTTCGGCATCTTGCCGATCTCGGCTGGCGTCTTCGGCGTGCCGCTGGGTTTCGCCGTGATCGTGCTGGTCAGCCTGCTCAGCCGCCCGCCGGGCCCGCGGGTGCAGGCCCTGGTCGAGGACCTGCGCTACCCGCGCTCGCCCGGCGCCTGAGGTCCAGCCGGGGCGGAAGCCCGGAAAGCCTTATACTCGCGGGCTTTCCCTTGCTGCACCCGGTGTTGACGCTCCGGGGCAGCTTCCCCGCCAGAGTCACAGGGCGAACCGGACGGTCCGGTTGCTGCCGTGTGGGCCGAGGCGGTCATCCACAAGGAGCTCGAATGCGTCATTACGAGATCGTCCTGCTGATCCATCCGGATCAAAGCGAGCAGGTGCCTGCCATGCTGGAGCGCTACAAGGCCAGCATCACCGCCTCCGGCGGCGCGGTGCACCGCGTCGAAGACTGGGGCCGCCGCGCCCTGGCCTACCAGATCCAGAAGCTCGCGAAGGCCCATTACCTGTGCCTGAACATCGAAGTCAGCAAGGAAGCGCTGGCCGAGCTGGAGACCGGCTTCAAGTTCAACGATGCCGTGCTGCGTCACCTGACGGTGCAGAAGAGTAAGGCTGAGACCGCGCCCTCCATCATGATGAAGGCCGTGGAGCGCGAGGAAGCTCGCAAGTCGGCGCAAGCCCCCGCCCAGCCGGAGAACGCGGCCTGATTGACCGTCCGGGTGCCTCCGGCGGCGCCGAGCCCGCAGCACGCGTCAACCGCGTCCTGCTGACCGGCAGCCTCGCCGAACGCGGCACCCTGCGCTACACCCCTGCTGGCCTGCCGGCCCTGGACCTGCGTCTGACGCATGCCTCCGAGGTCGTCGAAGCCGGTGCCGTGCGGAAGATCGCCTTCGAGATCCGTGCCCTCGCCCTCGGCGAGGTGGCCGGACGGGCCGCCCAACTGGCGGTCGGCGAGACGATCCAGGCCGAGGGCTTCCTCGGTCCCGCCTACCGCGGCGCTGGGGTGCGGCTGCATCTGACGGGCTTCCAGCCGATGTCTTCCCCCCCGATACGTTCGAAAGTTCAGGAGTAACACCATGGCCCCTCCCCGTGGCAAAGGCAAGTTCAGCAAGGACCGCAAGGGCAAGCGCAACACCCAGTCGCTGCTCTTCCGTCGCAAGCGGTTCTGCCGCTTCACCGTCGCTGGCGTCGAAGAGATCGACTACAAGGATGTCGACACCCTGCGTGACTTCATCGGCGAGAACGGCAAGATCACCCCGGCCCGCCTGACCGGCACCCGGGCGATCTACCAGCGCCAGCTGACCGTCGCCATCAAGCGCGCGCGCTTCCTGGCGCTCGTGCCCTACAGCGACCAGCACAAGGTCTGAGGAGACGCACGATGCAAGTGATCCTGCTCGACAAGATTGCCAACCTCGGCAACCTCGGCGACGTCGTCCGCGTCAAGGACGGCTACGCCCGCAACTTCCTGATCCCGACCGGCGCCGCCCGCCGCGCGACCGAAGCCGCGATCAAGGAATTCGAAGCCCGCCGCGCCGAGCTCGAGCGCGTCGCCGCCGAGAAGCTGGCCACCGCCCAGGCCCTGGGCGAGAAGCTGTCCGGCTCGACCGTCCGCATCAGCCAGAAGGCTGGCGTCGACGGCCGTCTGTTCGGCTCGGTGACCAACGCCGACATCGCCGAGGCCCTCAAGGCCGCCGGCCATGACCTCGTCAAGGCCCAGGTCCGCCTGCCCAACGGTCCGCTGAAGAACCTCGGCGACCACGCGGTCAGCGTCGCGCCGCACACCGATGTCGTCGTCGACATCACCGTGTCGGTCTACGCGCAAGCCGACTGATCCCGCGGCGCCGCGACGGCGCCCGATGTCCGAAAGGCCGGCCTCGCGCCGGCCTTTTTCATGCGCGTCCGCCAGCCGGCGGCCCGGGCGCCCTTGTCCCCGCACGCTCCCCAGCTTGCCCACAGGCTTGTCCCGAGGGGCGGGCGGCGCCCACCCGTAAGATGCCCTGATGTCCGCCCTGTTCGATCCCTCCGCCCTCGGCGATGCCGTGCCGCACGACGCCGATGTCGCCCGCCTGCGCATTCCGCCGCATTCGATCGAGGCCGAGCAGAGCGTGCTCGGCGGCCTGCTGATCGACAACTCGGCCTGGGACCGGGCGGGCGACCTGCTCAACGACAGCGACTTCTACCGCCACGAGCACCGCCTGATCTACGCCGCCATCGGCGCGCTGATCGGCCAGGCCAAGCCGGCCGACGTGATCACGGTGCACGAGCAGCTCACCAGCCTGGGCAAGGCCGAGCAGGTCGGCGGCCTGGTCTACCTCAACGCCCTGGCGCAGAGCGTGCCGAGCGCGGCCAACCTGCGCCGCTACGCCGAGATCGTTCGCGAGCGCGCCGTGCTGCGCAAGCTGGTGGCGACCAGCGACGAGATCGCCACCGCCGCCTTCAACCCGCAGGGCCGGCCGGTCTCGACCATCCTGGACGAGGCCGAGAACAAGATCCTGCGCATCGGCGAGGAGGGCAGCCGCAACCGCAACGGCTTCCAGAGCATGGACAGCCTGGTCGTGCAGCTGCTCGACCGCGTGCAGGAGCTGGCCGACCACGGCGCGGACGACGTCACCGGCGTGCGCACCGGCTTCTACGACCTCGACAAGATGACCGCCGGTCTGCAGCCCGGCGACATGGTCGTGCTGGCCGCGCGGCCCTCGATGGGCAAGACCGCCTTCGCGCTGAACATCGCCGAGCACGTGGCCGTGCAGGAGGGCCTGCCCGCCGTCGTGTTCTCGATGGAAATGGGCGCGGCCCAGCTCGCGCTGCGGATGGTCGGCTCGCTCGGCCGCATCGACCAGCAGCACCTGCGCACCGGCAAGCTGGCCGACCATGAATGGGGCCAGCTCTCCGAGGCCGTCGAGCGCCTGCGCAACGTCAGCCTCTTCATCGACGAGACCCCCGGCCTGACCCCGGCCGAGCTGCGCGCCCGCGCCCGCCGCCAGGCCCGCAGCTGCGGCAAGCTGGGCCTCATCGTGATCGACTACCTGCAGCTGATGACCGGCTCCGGCGGCAGCGAGGAGAACCGCGCGACCGAGCTGGGCGAAATCTCGCGCGGCCTGAAGTCCCTGGCCAAGGAGCTGCAGTGCCCGGTGATCGCGCTCTCGCAGCTCAACCGCTCGGTGGAAAGCCGCACCGACAAGCGGCCGATGATGTCCGACCTGCGCGAGTCCGGCGCCATCGAGCAGGACGCCGACGTCATCATGTTCATCTACCGCGACGAGTACTACACCAAGGACGCCTGCAAGGAGCCCGGCGTGGCCGAGATCATCATCGCCAAGCAGCGGAACGGCCCGGTCGGCACCGTCAAGCTGGCCTTCGTGCGGCCGCTGACCCGCTTCGAGAACCTGGCGCCGGGCTACGTCGGCGTCGACCACGAATGAGCGCGCCCGGGCTCCCGCAAGCCCTTCGACGCCGCCTGCTTGCCGGTGGAGGTCTGCTGCTGGCCGGCCTGGGCGGCTGCTCGGTCACCGCGATCAACGAACGCGTGCCGGCGGACACCCACCGCTTCCTCGGCGCGCTCGACTACGGCCCGCACCCCCGCCAGAAGCTCGACCTCTACCTGCCGGTCGGCCCGGTGCCGGCCGCCGGCCACCCCTGGATGCTGTTCTTCTACGGCGGCTCCTGGAACCGCGGCGAACGCGCCGACTACCGCTTCGTCGGCGAGGCCTTCGCCTCGGCCGGCATCGCCTGCGCCGTGGCCGACTACCGGCTCTACCCCGAGGTCCGCTACCCCGACTTCCTGCACGATGGCGCGCGGGCCTTGGCCTGGCTGCACGCCGAAGCCGGCCGCGGCCCGCTGGATCGCCGCCGCGGCTTCGTCGCCGGCCACAGCGCCGGGGCCTACAACGCGGCCATGCTGGCCCTCGATCCCCGCTGGCTCGGCGCCCACGGCCTGCACCCGCGCGACCTGGCCGGCTGGGCCGGCCTGGCCGGGCCCTACGACTTCACGCCCATCGCCAACCGCGAGGTGCAGCCCGTCTTCCACCATCCCGCGGTGCCGCCCGACTCGCAGCCGCTGGCCCATGCCGCCGACCTGCAGCCGCCGCGCCCGGCCTTCCTGGCCGCACCGCTGAGCGACTGGCTGGTCGGCACCGAGCGCAACACCGGCGGCCTCGCCCGCGCCTTGCGCGCCGCCGGTGGCGCGGTGACCGAACGCATCTACGACACCGCCACCCACATCACGCTGGCGGCCGCGCTGTCGCGCGACCTGCGCTGGATCGCGCCGGTCCACGCCGACCTGCTCGACTTCCTGCACCGCACCCCGCCTGCTGGCGGGTGAGCCCGGCTCGCCCGGGCCGCGGCGATCCCGCTCGGGTGGGGCAGGGCGGGGTGGGGGTACGGCGAGGGACGGCCCTTGCGGAGGCTTCGAAAAACTGTATAAATCAACAGTTATGCGAAGCAGTCCCTTCCCTTCCGACGAGCAGGCGCTCCCCGTGGCCTGGGCGGACGAGGCCCCGCCCGCCATGCACCCCGGCAGCGACCGAGCGCCTGCCCCGCCCCGCAAGGGGCGGGGCACCTCCCTGCAGCCGCTGCCCCGCCACCAGCAGTGGCAGCGCGAGCCCCTGGACGATGGCTGGACGCAGCCGGCGCCGGCGGCCGAGGCTGGGGACCGCCCGCCCGCCGAGGCCGCGACCGCCGCATCCCCCGATGCCGCGCCCGTGCCCGAAGCCGAGGGCCTGAGCGAGCCCGAGGCCCCCGGCCCTGCGACCACCCTGCACCCGGTGCGCGTGCGGCGCATGCTCTCCCGCAACGACTCGCCGGACGTGCCTTTCGAGCTCTCGCTCAACCCCTACCGCGGTTGCGAGCATGGCTGCATCTACTGCTATGCCCGCCCCACCCACGCCTGGCTGGACCGCTCCCCCGGCCTGGATTTCGAGACCGAGATCGAGGTCAAGACCAATGCCGTCGAGCGCCTGCGCGAGGAGCTGGCCCGGCCCGGCCACCGCCCCAGCCCGATCAACCTGGGCGCGGTGACCGATCCCTACCAGCCGGCCGAGCGCAGCTGGCGCATCAGCCGCGGCCTGCTGGAGCTGCTGGTGGCGACCGGCCACCCCTTCACCATCGTGACCAAGGGCGCCGGCATCGTCCGGGACCTCGATCTCATCGCCGAGGCCGCCCGCCACGGGCGCGCTGCGGTGTCGGTGTCCCTCCCCACCCAGGACCCGCGCCTGGCCCGGATCCTCGAACCCCGTGCCAGCGCGCCCCAGGCCCGCTGGACGGCGGTGCGCCGTCTGGCCGAGGCCGGCGTGCCGGTGGCGGTCAATGCGGCACCGATCATCCCCTTCGTCAACGAGCCCGAGATCGAGCGCCTCGCCGCCCGCGCGGCCGAGCACGGCGCGGTCGCCCTGCACTACACCGTGCTGCGGCTGCCGCTGGAGGTGGCGCCGCTGTTCCGCCAGTGGCTGCAGGATCACCTGCCCGAGCGGGCCGAGCGCGTCATGGCCCGCCTGCAGTCCATGCGCGGCGGGCGCGACAACGACAGCGACTTCCGCCACCGCATGCATGGCGAAGGTCCCTGGGCCGCGCTGATCGCCCAACGCGTCGAGCAGGCCGCGGCGCGCCATGGCCTGGCCCGCCGGCTGCCGCGTCTGGACTGCAGCGGCTTCCGGCCCCCCGCGCTGCCACCGCGGCCGCGGCCGGTCGACCCGGCTCAGGTCGAACTGTTCTGAAGCTGCTGCGGGCCGGGCTGTGCCACGCGCCGCGTTCTCCAGGCCGACCAGAAAGCCTGCCAGCCCCAGCTCAGGGCCGCGCACAGCCAGGCGCTCCACAGGCTGTGGCTGGGCGCATGCGCTCCCCGCAGCCACTGCGCCAGGCCGAACAGCAGGCCGGTCGTCAGCACCAGCGCCAGGAGGCGCCGGGCGCGCTGCGGCTGCCGGCGCTGCCAGGCCCAGACACTGGCCAGATGCGCGAAGGCCCCCGCGGCATGGCCCGAGGGGAAGCAGTGCCCCGGACCGCCGTCCGCGTGCAGCCAGTCCCAGTGCGAGACCCAGTGCGCCGTTCCGCCGAACTCGGCCAGCGACCAGGGGCAGCTGGTGCTGCTGAGCTGCTTGAGCATGGGCACCAGCAGCAGCGTCAGCAGCAGGCCGCTGAGCCAGATCGCCCGTTCGCCCCGGTCCAGCGAGCTCGCGCCCCGGCGACCGTGACCGAACTCGGGGGCCAGGCAGGCCCAGGCGGTCGCCAGCACGGCCAGGGCCGACAGCAGGCGCCCGCCGTCGTGCAGCCCCTGGGCCAGCAGCGGGTGATGGCGGCCGGCAAAGCCCGCCGAGCTGCCGACCCAGGACAGGCTCAGCCGGTCCCAGCCCGACAGGTCCCAGGCCAGGATCAGCAGGGCCAGGCCCAGCAGGCGCAGCGGCATGGCGCGCTCGCTCATCGCCCGCTCCCCGCCGGTGCCGCCGGCTCACCGCAGGCCTGCAGCAGGTCCAGCTCGGGCCGGTACTCGGCCGAGCGCAGGCCGGTCAGGCCGTAGACGGTGTGGAAGAGGTGGTCGTGGCTCAGCGCGCGATCGCGCTGCCGGCCCAGGCAGCCCTGCGCGCCCAGGGCCTCGCGCCGGGCGGCATCCAGCCACAGGATCATCGGCACATGGGTCTGGGTGGCCGGGGCAATCGAGCGCGGCAGGCCGTGCAGGTAGAGACCGCTCTCGCCCAGCGACTCGCCGTGGTCGGACAGGTAGAGCATGCTGGTCGCGTGGCGGTCCGCACGCGCCTCCAGCCAGTCGATCGCGCCGGCCAGGACCCGGTCGGTCTCCAGCAGGGCGTTGTCGTAGGCGTTGACGACCTGCTCCACCGGGCAGTCGGACAGCATCTCGCTGCGGCACTCCGGCTGGAAGCGCTTGAGGGCTTCGGGCGAGCGTGCGTGGTAGCGCGGCCCGTGGTTGCCCATCATGTGCAGGACAAGGACGATGCCGCGCGCACGGCGCTGCGGGTCGAGCGCGGCGATGCGCTCGTCCAGGCCGTGCAGCAGGGCCTCGTCCTGGCAGCTGCCGTCGGCAGCACACAGCGCTTCGGGCAGGGGGCCGGCGCCGGAGGCCGGCCGCTCGGCGCGGGCCTGCGGGATGCGCGCGCACAGGCCCTTGCAGCCCGACTGGTTGTCGATCCACAGCACGGCCAGGCCGGCACGCTGCAGGGCGTCGAGCAGGTTCTCGCTCTCGCCGCGCCCGCTGTCGAGCCGGGCATCGTGGCCCTTGCGGCCCCAGGGCGAGAACATGCAGGGCAGCGAGGCCGCGGTGCTGGTGCCGCAGGATTCGACGGCCGTGAAGCTCAGCACCGGCCGCTTCGAGAGCTCCGGGTTGGTCGGACGGCCATAGCCGTTGAGCGCGAAGTGGTCGGCCCGTGCCGTCTCGCCCAGCACCAGCAGCAGCAGGGGCGGGCGCCCGGCCGCGGCCGGCGGCAGCTGGCGCACGTCGGTGGCGATCGGCTCCGGCGGGCCCTTGGGCTGGGCCTGGCTGCGCGCGGCCAGCAGGCCGAAGGCCCAGGCCGCATTGAGCGGACTGGCCTGGTAGCGCAGCGGCTTGTGGTTGCGCATGACGGCCGCGTAGCCGCCGAAGTTCGCGGCCAGCAGGGCCAGCAGGGTCAGCAGCAGCCCGGCCAGCAGGCGCAGGCGCGGCATGCGCGCCCCCGGCCCGCGGGCGGCGCGGCCGGGCCAGCGCCGCAGCAGCAGCATCGGCAGGCCGGCCAGCAGCAGCAGGTGGAACAGCAGGCCCAGGCCGAGCAGGTCGCGGGTCTCGCGCCAGTCGGTCTGCATGACATTGCGGGCCATGTCGACGTCGATCACGACGCCGTAGCTGCCCTGGTAGTAGGCCAGGACCGCGCAGACCGTCAGGATCAGCGCCAGCCCCGGCTGCAGTAGGCGCCGGGCGCTGAGCAGCAGCAGCGGCAGCGCCGACAGCACCGCCAACAGGGCGAAGAGCAGCAGGCTCTGCCCGACACCGTGCAGGCCCTGGGCCTCGGGCAGCTGCAGCCAGCTGCGCCACAGCGGCCAGTTGGCCGGCCCGGCGATCCAAAGGGCCGTCAGCAGCAGCGGCAGGCCGGGATCCCAGGGGCGCGCAACCCGCGCGACAGGGACCCGGGGAAATGGAGAAGCGTGGGACGAAGCGCGGGCGCCGGGCAGCGGGGGCAGGACATCGGGCATGGCCGGCATGCTCGGCGGAGCCGATGAAGCGCGCCTGAAGCCAGCCCCTCCCCCCTACGCCCCCGCCGCGTGCGACCGGGCGCGCCGCCCTTACTTGAACAGGTCCTTGACCCGGTCGGTCCAGCTCTTGGCGTTGGGCGAGTGCTTGTCGCCACCCTGCTGCAGGGCCTCGTCGAGCTCGCGGAACAGCTTGCGCTGCGTGTCGTTGAGCTTGACCGGGATCTCGACCGCGATGTGGCAGTAGAGATCGCCCGGGGTGCTGGCCCGCACGCCCTTGACGCCCTTGCCCCGCAGCCGGAAGGTCTTGCCGTGCTGGGTGCCCTCGGGCAGCTCGATCTCGGCCTTGCCGGCCAGGGTCGGCACCTCGATGGCCCCGCCCAGCGCGGCCGTGCTGACGCTGACCGGCACCGTGCAGTGCAAGTCGTCGCCATCGCGCTCGAAGACCTCGTGGGCCTTGATGCGGATCTCGATGTACAGGTCGCCCGGAGGGCCGCCGTTGCTGCCGGGCTCGCCGTTGCCGGCGGAGCGGATGCGCATGCCCTCGGCGATGCCGGCCGGAATGCGGACCTCCAGCGTCTTCTGCTTCTTGGTCTGGCCGGCGCCGTTGCAGGCCGGGCAGGGCTCCGGAATGATCTTGCCGCTGCCACGGCAGTGCGGGCAGGTCTGCTGGATGCTGAAGAAGCCCTGGCGCAGGTGGACCGTGCCCGTGCCGTTGCAGGCGGTGCAGGTCTTGGCGCTGGTGCCGGCCTTGGCCCCGCTGCCGTGGCAGCTGCCGCACTCCTCCCAGCTCGGGATGCGGATCTGCGTCTCCTTGCCGAAAGCGGCTTCCTCGAGCGTGATCTCCATCGAGTACGAGAGGTCGCTGCCGCGGTAGACCTGCTGGCCGCGGCGGCCGCCGCCCTGGCCGAAGATGTCGCCGAAGATGTCGCCGAAGGCCTCGGCGAAGCCGCCCATGCCTTCGCCGCCCGGGCCGCGACCGCCCATGTTCGGGTCCACGCCCGCGTGGCCGAACTGGTCGTAGGCCCCCCGCTTCTGCGGGTCGGAGAGCATCTCGTAGGCTTCCTTGGCCTCCTTGAACTTCTCCTCGGCCTCCTTCGCCCCGTCGCCCTGGTTGCGGTCGGGGTGGTACTTCATGGCCAGCTTGCGGTAGGCCTTCTTGATGTCATCGTCGCTCGCGCTCTTCGGCACGCCGAGGATGTCGTAGTAGTCGCGCTTGGCCATCGGGGGTCAGCTTGAAAGGCGCAAGGCCCTCGTGGGGTGCACGAGGGCCGGACGCGGGGTCAGGGGAGGGCCGCCGCGGGACGCAGCGGCGCGTCGGGGCGCAGGGCGACCCGTGTCACGATCACTTCGCGTCCTTGACTTCCTTGAAGTCGGCGTCGACCACATCGTCGGCCGCCGCGGCCTTCGGGGCCTCGGCGCCCGCCGCGGCCGCACCCGCGCCGCCGGCTGCCGCCGCCGCCTGCGCGGCCTGGGCCTCGGCGTAGACCTTCTCGCCGAGCTTCTGGCTCACGCTCATCAGGGCCTCGGTCTTGGCCTCGATCGCGTCCTTGTCCTCGCCCTTGAGCGCCTCCTCGACGTCCTTGAGCGCGGCCTCGATCTTGTCTTTCTCGCCAGCCTCCAGCTTGTCGCCGTGCTCGGCCAGGCTCTTGCGCACCGAGTGCACCATGGCGTCGGCCTGGTTGCGGGCCTGGATCAGCTCGAGCTTCTTGGCGTCCTCGGCGGCATTGAGCTCGGCGTCCTTCACCATCTTCTGGATCTCTTCCTCGGACAGGCCCGAGTTCGCCTTGATGGTGATCTTGTTTTCCTTGCCGGTGCCCTTGTCCTTGGCGCCGACGTGCAGGATGCCGTTGGCGTCGATGTCGAAGGAGACCTCGATCTGCGGCGTGCCGCGCGGGGCCGGCGGGATGCCTTCGAGGTTGAACTCGCCCAGGCTCTTGTTGCCCGCGGCCATCTCGCGCTCGCCCTGGAAGACCTTGATGGTCACGGCCGGCTGGTTGTCGTCGGCGGTCGAGAACACCTGCGCGAACTTGGTCGGGATGGTGGTGTTCTTCTTGATCATCTTGGTCATCACGCCGCCCAGGGTCTCGATGCCCAGGCTCAGCGGGGTGACGTCGAGCAGCAGCACGTCCTTGCGGTCGCCCGAGAGCACCTGGCCCTGGATGGCGGCCCCGACGGCCACGGCCTCGTCGGGGTTGACGTCCTTGCGCGGCTCCTTGCCGAAGAAGGCCTTGACCGTGTCCTGCACCTTGGGCATGCGGGTCATGCCGCCCACCAGGATGACGTCATCGATGTCGGCCACGTTCACGCCCGCATCCTTCACCGCGGTGCGGCAGGGGGCGATGGTGCGCTCGATCAGCTCCTCGACCAGGCTCTCCAGCTTGGCCCGGCTCAGGCGGATGTTGAGGTGCTTGGGGCCGGTGGCGTCGGCGGTGATGTAGGGCAGGTTGACGTCGGTGGCCGAGGAGCTGGACAGCTCGATCTTGGCCTTCTCGGCGGCTTCCTTCAGGCGCTGCAGGGCCAGCACGTCCTTGCTCAGGTCGACGCCCTGCTCCTTCTTGAACTCGCCGATGATGAAATCGATGATGCGCTGGTCGAAGTCCTCGCCGCCCAGGAAGGTGTCGCCGTTGGTGGAGAGCACTTCGAACTGCATCTCGCCGTCCACGTCGGCGATCTCGATGATCGAGATGTCGAAGGTGCCGCCGCCGAGGTCATACACCGCGATCTTGCGGTCGCCCTTGCCGTGCTTGTCCAGGCCGAAGGCCAGGGCCGCGGCGGTGGGCTCGTTGATGATGCGCTTGACCTCCAGGCCGGCGATGCGGCCGGCGTCCTTGGTGGCCTGGCGCTGGGCGTCGTTGAAGTAGGCCGGCACGGTGATGACGGCCTCGGTCACGGCCTCGCCCAGGTAGTCCTCGGCGGTCTTCTTCATCTTGCGCAGCACCTCGGCGCTGACCTGCGGCGGCGCGAACTTCTTGCCGCGCACCTCCACCCAGGCGTCGCCGTTGTCGGCCGCGCTGATGGTGTAGGGCATCAGGTCGATGTCCTTCTGCACTTCCTTCTCGGTGAACTTGCGGCCGATCAGGCGCTTGACCGCGTACAGGGTGTTGCGCGGGTTGGTGACCGCCTGGCGCTTGGCCGAGGCGCCGACCAGCACCTCGCCGTCCTCCTGGTAGGCAATGATCGAGGGCGTGGTGCGCGCACCCTCGCTGTTCTCGATCACCTTGGTGGTGTTGCCTTCCATGACGGCCACGCAGGAGTTCGTGGTGCCGAGGTCGATGCCGATGATCTTGCTCATGGGATTGCTCCGGGAAAGAGGTAGGGGCTTGGCCGTGCAGTTGGGTGGCGCACGGCGGAATTCAAGGGGCGTCGGGCGCGGCGCGGGCCGGCCCGCGCGGCATCACTTGGGGGCCGAGACGGTGACCAGCGCCGGGCGCAGCACGCGGTCGACGATCAGGTAGCCCTTCTGGAGCACGGCGACCACCGTGTTGGCCTCGTGCTCCGAGGGCACGACGCTGATGGCCTGGTGCTGGTGCGGATCGAAGCGGCTGCCGGCGGCCGGGGCCACCTCGACCACCTTGTGGCGCTCCAGGGCCTGGGCCAGCTGGCGCAGCGTGGCGTGGCTGCCTTCGCGCAGCTGCTCGGGGCTGGCGTTCTCGATGGCCAGCGCGGCTTCGAGGCTGTCCTTGACCGGCAGCAGGCTCTCGGCGAAGGACTCGACCGCGAACTTGCGCGCCTTGGAGATTTCCTCCTCCGCGCGGCGGCGGGTGTTCTCGACCTCGGCCTTGGCCCGCAGGAAGGCGTCCGACACCTCGGCGTGGCGCTGCTTCAGCTCGGCCAGCTCGGCGCTCAGGTCGAGGCCCGGCGCGGCCGCCGGGGGCGGCGTTACCAGGGGATCGGCGTCGAAGGACGGTTCGGAACGGGAGGCGTCGGACATCGGACGAAGGGGCGAAAAACGCGCGGCAGGGGAAGAGGGGAGGTCGGCGGCGACCTGGCTTGTGCAGGGAGATGGGGGCCCCCGGGCGGGCTTCAAGCCCCGGGGGCGAAAAAAATCCACACCGCCCGCCGGGTCACCGGCCGGGCCGGATTCAGTCCAGGCTGACGCTCCAGCGCTGCCATTCGACCAGCTGGCGCCGGTCGCGCTTGGTCGGCCGGCCCTGGGCCAGGCTGGATGCAGGTTCGATGCCCATGCGGCGCTGCTCGGCCAGCGCGGCCCGCCGGACCACGCTCTCGGGCGTTTCCTCGTAGAGCTGCTGGGCCACCGGCGCCGGGCCGCGCACCGCGCTGAGGCCGCGCACGATCACCGTGCGCGGCATGCCGCCCGGGTTCAGGTCCAGCACATCGCCCAGGTGCAGCTGCCGCGACACCTTGGCCGGCTGGCCGTTGACCCGCACCTGCTGGCGCTCGACCGCCTCGGCCGCGAGCGCGCGGGTCTTGTAGAAGCGCGCGGCCCACAGCCAGCGGTCCAGGCGCTCGCCGGGCTGGGCGGCCGGCGGCGGGGGCGGACGGCTCATCGGCGGGCCGGGCTCAGGCCTTGGCGCCGCGCGCCAGGGCTCGGGTGCAGCGCGCTGCGCGCTCGGCGGGCTCGGGCGCCGGGCCGTCCGGCCAGCCCTGCAGGTGCTGGCGGGCGATGCCGGCCAGGGCCTCGATCCAGGCCGGGTCGGCATTGAGGCAGGGCACGTGATGGAAGACCTTGCCGCCGGCCTCCAGGAAGGCGTGGCGCGCCTCCTGGGCGATCTCCTCCAGCGTCTCCAGGCAGTCCGAGACGAAACCCGGGCAGAACACGTCGACCCGGCCCACGCCCTGCTGCGCCAGGGCGACCAGGGTCGGCTCGGTGTAGGGCTCCAGCCACTTAGCTTTGCCGAAACGGCTCTGGAAGGTCGTCAGCAGCTGCTCGGGCGGCAGGCCCAGGCGGTCGCCCAGCAGGCGGGCGGTCTTCAGGCACTGGCAGTGGTAGGGGTCGCCCAGGGTCAGGGTGCGCTCGGGCACGCCGTGGAAGCTCAGCACCAGGCGCTCGGGCCGGCCATGCTCGGCCCAGTGGGCTTCCAGGCGGCGGGCCAGGGCCTCGATGTAGCCCGGGTCGTCGTGGTACTGGTTGACGAAGCGCAGCTCGGGCAGGCGGCGCTGGCGGCCGGCCCAGGCGTAGACGGCGTCGAAGACACTGGCCGTCGTGGTGGCCGAGTACTGCGGATAGGCCGGCAGGATCAGGATGCGGGTCGCGCCTTCGGCCTTCAGCGTGTCGAGCTGGCGGGCCACCGCCGGCTGGCCGTAGCGCATGGCGGGCAGAACGCGCAGCGCGCCCCGGCCGGCCTGGGCGAAGGCCTCGGCCAGGCGGTGGGCCTGGGCGCGGGTCCAGACGGCCAGCGGCGAGCCCTGTTCGGTCCAGACCGTCGCGTACTTGGCGGCCGACTTGGCCGGCCGCAGCCGCAGGATGATGCCGTGCAGGATGGGCAGCCAGACCAGGCGCGGAATCTCCACCACGCGCGGGTCGCCGAGGAACTCGGCCAGGTAGCGGCGCAGCGCCGGGGCGGTGGGGGCGTCGGGCGTGCCCAGGTTCACCCAGAGGACAGCCGTGTGCTCGGCCTGATCGTGGCGGTAAGGGGGTTCGACCTGGTGCTTCATCGGGAGGGCAGGGGCATGCGGCGGCAGATTGTCGCCGCCCGGGCCGGCCCTGCCCGGCCGTCGGGATCGCCGCGGCCGGCGCGGCCCCCGGACCGGGACGGCACACTGCGCGGCATGGTTTCCGACGCCTTCCTGCCACCGCCCCCGGCCCTGCCACCGATCGATCCCGCGCAGCTGCGTGCGCTGACCCTGGACCTGGACGACACCCTCTGGCCCATCGGCCCGACCCTGGCCCGGGCCGAGCAGGCCCTGGCCGACTGGCTTGCCCGCGAGGCGCCGGCCACCGCGGTCGCCTGGCCCCCGGCGCGCATGCTGGCCCTGCGCCAGGCGATCGGCCGAGCCCACCCCGGGCTGGCCCACGACCTCAGCGCCCTGCGCCGCCTGACGCTTGAGGAAGCCCTGCGAGCGGCGGGCGACGACCCGGCCCGGGCCGAGGCCGCCTTCGAGGTCTTCCTCGCGGCGCGGCAGCGCGTCGAGCTGTTTCCCGGCGTGGCCGAAACCCTGGACCGTCTGGCGGCGCGCTGGCCGCTCTACGCCCTCAGCAACGGCAATGCCGACCTGGGGCAGACCGGCATTGCGCGCTGGTTCCGCGGCAGCCTCTCGGCGCGCGAGGCGGGGGTGGCCAAGCCCGATCCGCGCATCTTCCGCCAGGCCTGCCAGCGCCTGGGCCAGGCGCCCGTGGCGGTGCTGCACATCGGCGACGACCTGCGGGCCGACGTGCTCGGCGCCCGTGCCGCCGGCTTGCGCGCCGCCTGGCTGCGGCCGGCGGTCCAGGCCGATCCCGGCCAGCCCGCCTGCTGGCAGGGGCCCGACCTGCCAGCCCTCGGCCGCTGGCTGCTGGGTGACGAGCCCGCCGCTGCGGTCTGCTGAGGTCGCACCGAGGGCGCGCTGGGCGCTCGCATCCCGGGCCATGCCCGCCGGCGCCGGCCGGTGGCGCCCCGAAGCCTCAGGGCGCGCTGGCCACGGCGAAGGCCAGCGTCGCACTGCCCGGGCTGCCCGGCGGGCCGCCCAGGCTGATCCAGCCCTGGCCCTGCAGGCGGTGGCGTTCGCGGCGCAGCGCCACCAGGGCGGCACCGGGCGTGCCGAGCCGCAGGTAGCTGCCGTTCGCGCTGAGGTCCACCAGCTCGAAGCTGCCGTCGCGCCATTCGATCAGGGCATGGCTGCGCGAGACCCGCGGCGGCGTCAGGGGCACCGTGGCATCGCTGCGCCGCCCCAGCGTGGCCGGCAGGTCCGCCGGGCTGAGTCGCAGGTCCAGGCCTTCGCCCTGCAGGCTCAGGACCTGAGCCTGCGGCAGGCCGCCGCCGGCCAGCCGGGAAGCCTCGAACACCATGGTCTGCGCCGAGGCCCCGCGCTGGCGCCCGACCGGCAGGCGGTAGACCTGCACCACCGCCTGGCGGCCGCGCAGGCGCAGCGGGCCGAGGCGGTGGAAGCGCGCCCGCTCGTCGCCGTCCAGGGCAGCAACCAGGTCGGCGGTGGCCAGGATCTCGTCATCGCCCGCCCGATCCAGCAGCCGGGCTGCGATGTTCAGGGCCTCGCCCAGCCAGTCGTCGCCCACGGCGATCAGCTCCCCCTGGGCCAGGGCCAGCCGCAGGGCCAGCCGCCGCGGCGCGGCACCGGATGCCGCCCGCGTCTGCTGCATGGCCTCGGCGGCCTGCATGGCCTGGCCGGGGTCGGCGAAGAGCGCCATCAGCCCGTCGCCCAGCGGCTTGACCGGCTGGCCATGGTGGGCCTGCGCCAGCGCGACCAGGGCCGCCACCCGCGGTGCCACCTGCGCCGCCGCCGGGCCGTTGCCCAGGCGCTCGAACAGGCCGGTGCTGCCGCGCAGGTCGGCAAAGAGCACGGTGCGGCGCAAAGGCGCCGACCCGCCTGCGCTCACAGGTTGTCGAGGTAGGTGCGCAGCTTGTCCGAGCGGCTCGGGTGCTTGAGCTTGCGGATGGCCTTGGCCTCGATCTGGCGGATGCGCTCACGCGTGACGTCGAACTGCTTGCCGACTTCTTCCAGCGTGTGGTCGCTCTGCATCTCGATGCCGAAGCGCATGCGCAGCACCTTGGCCTCGCGCGGCGTCAGGCTGTCGAGGATGTCCTTCACCACGTCGCGCAGGCCGGCCTGCATGGCCGCCTCGATGGGCGCGGTGTTGTTGGTGTCCTCGATGAAGTCGCCCAGGTGCGAGTCGTCGTCGTCGCCGATCGGCGTCTCCATGGAGATCGGCTCCTTGGCGATCTTCATGATCTTGCGGATCTTGTCCTCGGG
>CAYSQO010000004.1:0-77052 GCA_964433315.1 uncultured Rubrivivax sp. | reverse complement strand
GCCCCGCACGCTGGCCGGCCGAGCCTCCCGCGCGGGCGCCCGGGCCGGCGATCACCCACCTGCTCTATCTGCACGGCTTCCGCTCCTCACCGGCCTCCTTCAAAGCCCAGCGGGTGGCCACGCGGGCCACGGCGCTGCGCGAGGCCGGCCGGCCGCTGGTCTGGGCCTGCCCGCAGCTGCCGGCGGCGCCGGCCCAGGCGCTGCGGGCGGTGCGCTGGATCGCCGCGAGCTGGCCGGGCGACTCGATGGCCGTGATCGGCAGTTCCCTGGGCGGCTTCTATGCCGACCTGCTGGCCCAGGAGCGCGGCTGCCGCGCGGTGCTGCTGAACCCGGCCGTGAACCCGGCCCGCGACCTGGCCGCCTCCATCGGCAGCCATCCGTCCTGGCACGACCCGACCAGCCAGGTGGACTTCACCGCCGCCGATGTCGCCGACCTGGCCGCGATGCAGGCTGCGCGCGGCCGCCCCGGCCCGCGGACCCTGGCCGTGATCGCCACCGGCGACGAGGTGCTGGACCCGGCCGAGATGCAGGCCCACTGCCGCGACGCGCGCTGCTGGGTCGGCGAAGGCGGCGACCACGCGCTGGGCGATTTCGACACGGTGTTCGCCGCGCTGCAGCATTTCCTCGGGCTTGACGCGGTCCGGGACGCTGGCGACCCTCCGGGTCCGCCCTGAGGCCGCTGCCGGCCAGGGCGGATTCCCCCCGTCCGGCAGGCGCTGCCGGGCGGCACGCCTCCCCGACTCTGCTGCCATGCGACTGCTGAACAAGATCTGCCTCATCACCGGTGCCGCCCAGGGCATCGGCCTGGCCACCGCGCTGAAGTTCGTCCGCGAGGGCGCCCACGTGGTCGTGGCCGACCTGAAGCCGGCCGCCGTCGACGCCGCCGTCACCCAGTGCCTGGCCGAGGCCGAGGCAGCGGGCAGCGGCTCCCAGGTGCTGGGCCAGGCCCTGAACGTGACCGACCGCGCCCAGGTGGACGCCGCCGTGGCCGCCACCCTGGCCCGCTTCGGCCGCATCGACGTGCTGGTCAACAACGCCGGCATCACCCAGGACGCGCGCCTGCAGAAGATGAGCCTGGCGCAGTTCGACGCGGTGATCGACGTGAACCTGCGCGGTGTCTTCCACTGCGCCCAGGCCGTGGCCGACGCCATGGTGGCCCAGGGCGCGGGCGTGATCCTCAACGCCTCCAGCGTGGTGGGGATCTACGGCAACTTCGGCCAGACCAACTATGCGGCAGCCAAGTTCGGCGTGATCGGCTTCACCAAGACCTGGAGCCGCGAGCTGGGCCCCAAGGGCGTGCGGGTGAATGCGGTGGCGCCCGGCTTCGTCGAGACGCCGATCCTGGCCACCGTGCCGGAGAAGGTGCTCGACAGCATGCGCGCCGACGTGCCCCTGAAGCGCCTGGGCCGGCCCGAGGAGATCGCCAACGTCTACGCCTTCCTGGCCAGCGACGAGGCCAGCTACATCAACGGCACGGTGATCGAGGTGGCCGGCGGGCTCACCGTCTGAGCCTCGGCCTGACGGGCCGGAGCCCGTCGGGGCAGCGGCGGCCGGGGGCCCGGCCGCCGCTCAGCGGTTGGCCTGGACCTGCAGCGCCACCATCTCGGCCACGGCCTTCAGGCCCTGGCCGACGATCTCCTCGTAGCGCGCCGGGTCGGCGATGGCGTCGTAGGTGGCGCTCTTGCTGCTGTTGGTGGTGCCGCCGGCCAGGGCCGCCGCGGCATTGAGCACCGCACCCAGCACGCCGGCCGCAGCCTCGCCCGTGGTGGTGGGGCGCTCCTTGACCTCGACGAAGACCGCGGGGTCGAGCACCAGCGGGTCCTTGAGCGTCATCGTGGCGTAGGTGGTGCCGGTGAGGATGCCGACGTGGGTGGCGGTGATCACCGGGTAGGCGCGCGCACTGACCACCGCGGCGTCGTTGCGGCCGAAGAAGCCCTTGTTCTCGTTCGTCAGCTCGACGAAGTGCACGCGCAGGTGCATCTCGATCAGGCCGTTGACGCCCAGCTCCTTCTGCAGGGCCATCGCGTCCGGGATGGCCGACATCGAGCCCAGGCCGCTGCCGATGTTGGCCAGGTTGCCCAGGGCGCCGAGGGCGTTGGTGCGCTGGGCCGTCGGCGCGGTGATCTGCGCGCGGTTCAGGCCGTAGACGGCGGTGCCGGCCGGGCCGACGACGACCCGGCCCGATTCGCGCATCGGCAGGGCCTGGCCGGCGTCGGCCAGCTTGCGGTAGCCGGGGGCGGCGCGCAGCTCGGCCGGGGGCAGCACCTCCAGGCCGGCAGCCTTGAGGCTGTCGAGCACGGCCGCCTGGGCGCGCTCGGCCAGGGCCTGGAACTGGGCCTCGCCGACCCCGCCGAGATGGAAGTAGGTCTGGGCGTGGGCCACGCTGCTGGTGGCGAAGCGCGAGGTGCTGGCCGACTGGGTGTCGTAGGTCAGGAACTCGACGGCGAGCTGGGTCAGGGCCACCTTCTGCAGGCCCTTGAGGGCGCTGCCGCTGCCGACCTTGAACACCCGCGGCGCGGCTTCGGCCGGCTTGAACTGCGCGTCGACGGCCACCGGGGCGGCCCCGCTCAGTCCGGGCAGGGTCAGGGCGGCGGCGAACAGGCCGTGGTGGAGGCGGGCGCGGAGGGTGGAGGGCATGGCGCAGGGCGGAGGTCATCCCGGAGACCGGGGGGCAGGGCACGCGGGGGCACGCGGCCGGCGGAGGCTGCCGATGATGCCGCAGCCCCCGCCGCGCCCGGGCGGGAAGCCCTCACGCCCGCGGGGGCCAGGCGCCCTCGCAGGCAGCGGGCCGGCGCCCGCGCGGCCGGATGGGACAATTCGGCCGGTGAACTACGCCCTCTTCGATGAGGCCGGCAAATTCCTCGCCGGCCGTGTGATGTCCGAAGCCGACAGCTCGATGCAAGTCGAGCTGGATTCCGGCAAACGGGTCAAGGTCAAGGCCGCCAACGTGCTGCTGCGCTTCGCCAAGCCGCAGCCGGCCGAGCTGCTGGCCGCCGCGCCGCCGCAGGCCGCCGAGATCGACCTGGACCTGGTCTGGGAGACCGCGCCGGAGGAGGAATTCGGCTTCGAGACCCTGGCCACCGAGTACTTCGGCGCCAGCGCCGACGCGGTGCAGCGCACCGCCATGCTGATGCGCCTGTTCGAGGCGCCGCACTACTTCCACCGCCGCGGCAAGGGCCGCTTCCGCAAGGCGCCGGCCGAGGTGCTGCAGCAGGCCCTGGCCGCCCTCGAGCGCAAGGCCGCGCAGGCCGCGCTGATGGAGGCCTGGACGGCCGAGCTGGTGGCCGGCCGCTGCCCGGCGCCGGTGCAGGAGCAGCTCTTCCGCATCCTCTTCAAGCCCGACAAGAACGGCCCCGAATACAAGGCCGTGGTCGCCGCCGCCAAGCAGGCCCAGCGCGCGCCGCTGGACCTGCTGACCGCGGCCGGCGCCATCACCAGCCCCTACCAGTTCCACTGGCAGCGCTTCCTCTTCGAGCACTTCCCCAAGGGCACGGGCTTTGCGGCCGAGCTGCAGCCCGCGCCGGTCGCGGATGAGCTGCCGCGCGCGGCGGTGGCGGCCTTCTCGATCGACGACTCCTCGACCACCGAGATCGACGACGCGCTCTCGGTGCAGGGCCTGGGCAGCGGCACCATCACCTTCGGCGTGCACATCGCCGCGCCGGCCCTGGCCATCGCGCCGAACGGCCCGCTGGACGCGGTGGCGCGCCAGCGCCTGTCCACCGTCTACATGCCCGGGCACAAGATCACCATGCTGCCCGACGCGGTGGTCGAGGCCTGCACCCTGCAGGAAGGCCGCGACTGCGCGGCGGTCTCGGTCTACTTCCGCTTCGACGAGGCCACGCTGGCCCTGCAGGGCGCCGAGACGCGGGTGGAACGGGTGCCGATTGCCGCCAACCTGCGGCACGACCAGCTCGACGCCGTGGTGACCGAGGCCGCGCTGGACGCCGCCGCGGCCGGCGCCCCGCCCGCTGGCCTGCCCTTCGGCGCCGAGCTGGCCTTCGGCTGGCGCCTGGCGCGCCACCTCAAGGCCCAGCGCGAAGTCGTGCGCGGCAAGCCCGAGACCTTCAACCGGCCGGACTACAGCTTCAAGCTCGTCCCGGCCGGGGCCGACGCGCCGGACCCCGAGCACCTGCCCGACGGCAGCGAGACCGTGCTGATCGGCGAGCGCCGCCGTGGCGCGCCGCTGGACCTGATCGTCGCCGAGGCCATGATCCTGGCCAACAGCCACTGGGGCGGCTGGCTGGCCGAGATGGGCCTGCCCGCCATCTACCGCAGCCAGGCCAGCCTGGCCCCCGGCATCAAGGTGCGCATGGGCACCAAGCCGGCCCCGCATGCGGGCATGGGCGTCAAGCAGTACAGCTGGGCCACCTCGCCGCTGCGCCGCTACGTGGATCTGGTCAACCAGTGGCAGATCGTGGCCGCGGCCCGCCACGGCACGATGGCGCCGCTGCAGGCGCCCTTCAAGCCCAAGGATGCGGCGCTGTTCGCGATCGTCAGCGGCTTCGAGGCCGCGCACGCCGCCTACAACCAATTCCAGAACGGCCTGGAGCGCTACTGGACGATGCGCCACCTGGCGCAGGCCGGCATCACCGAGCTGGATGCGACCGTGCTCAAGGACGGGCTGGTGCGCGCCGACACCCTGCCCCTGGTCTTCCGCGCCCTGGGCTGCGAGCCCCTGCCGCGCGGCGCCCGCGTGCGGGTGCGCATCACCGGCAGCGAGCTGCTGACCCTGGAGCTGCACGCCAGCCTGGTCACGCGGCTGGATGCCGAGGCCGCCGCGCCCACCGACGAAGCCGCCGAGGACGCTGGCGAGGAGCTGGACGCCCCGCCCGCCGGCCTGGCCCTGGCCATCGACCTGGACGAGGCCGAGCCCGCCCCGGCCCCGGAGGCCGCCGCGTGAGCGCCGGCGCCGCCCGCTATGCGGTGATCGGGCACCCGGTCACGCACAGCCGCTCGCCCTTCATCCACGCAGCCTTCGCCGCGCAGACCGGCGAGGCCCTGCACTACGGCCGGCTGGACTGCGCGCCCGAGGCCTTCGCCGACACGCTGCGGGCCTTCGCCGCCGGCCGGCTGCGGACCCCGGTCGAGCCGGGCGAGGCCGGCGAGGTCCCCGGCCCGGCAGGCGGCTGCAACATCACCGTGCCCTTCAAGTTCGAGGCCCTGCGCCTGGCCGCGCAGACCACGGCGCGCGCCGCGCGGGCCGGCGCGGTCAACACCCTGCGTTTCGACACCGGCGGCTGGCTGGGCGACAACACCGACGGCGTGGGCCTGGTCCGCGACGTGCGCGAGAACGCGGGCTTCGACCCGGCCGGCCGCTCGCTGCTGCTGATCGGGGCCGGGGGCGCCAGCGCCGGCGTGCTGGGCCCGCTGATCGAGACCCGCCCGGCCCGCCTGGTGCTGGCCAACCGCACGGTGGACAAGGCCCGAGCCCTGATC
This sequence comes from uncultured Rubrivivax sp., assembly GCA_964433315.1. GTDB lineage: Bacteria > Pseudomonadota > Gammaproteobacteria > Burkholderiales > Burkholderiaceae_C > Aquariibacter. The sequence continues at coordinate 71,616 of CAYSQO010000004.1, read as the reverse complement.
GAGCGCCATGCCGACTGGGCCGCCGCCCATGGCGTGAGCCTGCAGGCCGCCGCGCTGGACGACTGCGGCGCGGGCCACGACCTGGTGCTCAACGGCAGCGCGGCCAGCCTGGCCGGCGCAGCCGTGCCGGTGGCCGCCCGCGTGCTGCGGCCCGGCGCGCTGGCGCTGGACATGATGTACGGCCCGGCCGCCCGGCCCTTCCTGGACTGGGCCGCGGCCCACGGCGCCCGCGGCCGCGACGGCCTGGGCATGCTGGTGGAGCAGGCGGCCGAGGCCTTCCTGCTGTGGCGCGGGCAGCGGCCGGCCACCGCCCCGGTGCTGCAGGCCCTGCGCGCGCACCTGGACGCAGCATGAGCCCGGGCCGCTGGCGCCCGCCGCGCGGCCTGCTGCGCCTGGCTGGCCTGCTGCTGCTGGCCGGGGCGATGCTGCAGCTGGTGTTCGCGCTGCGGATCGCGGCCATGGCCTGGATCGACCCGGCCTCCACGGCCTTCGAGCGCAGCGAGGCCTGGCGCCTGCTGAGCAGCCGCGGCGAGCTGCCCTGGCGCCAGAGCTGGCGCGACGAGGCCGAGATCAGCGTGCACCTCAAGCGCGCCGTGATCGCTTCCGAGGATGCGGGCTTCGCCCAGCACGACGGCATCGACTGGGACGCGATCGAGAAAGCCTGGGAGCGCAACCAGCGCGCGCAGGCCCGGGCCGAGGCCCGCCGGCCCAGCGAGGCACCGGCCCGGCCGCCCAAGGTGGTGGGCGGCTCGACCATCACCCAGCAGCTCGCCAAGAACCTCTTCCTGAGCGGCGAGCGCACCCTGCCGCGCAAGGCGCAGGAGGCGGTGCTCACGCTGATGCTCGAAACCCTGCTCGACAAGCGCCGCATCCTGGCGATCTACCTGAACCATGTGGAGTGGGGCGAGGGCGTGTTCGGCGCCGAGGCCGCCGCCGCCCACTACTTCCGCAGCGGCGCCGACCGCCTGACACCGGGCCAGGCCGCGCGGCTGGCGGTGATGCTGCCGGCGCCCAAGCGCTTCGAGAAGCGGCCCGGCTCGCCCTATGTGGCCGGACGGGCCGCGACCATCGCCGCGCGCATGGGCGCGGTCGAGCTGCCCTGAGGAGGCCCGCCGCATGGACGACACCCTGGATGCGATCGCCGCCCTGGCGGCGCGCTACATCGTCGAGGAGGACCTCGACCACGCCCGCGCCAAGCGCAAGGCCGCCCGCAGCCTGGGCGCCGAGGGCGCCGGCCTGCCCAGCGAGGCGCAGATCGAGGCCGCGGTGGCCGAGCACCTGGCGATCTTCCACGCCGACACCCAGCCGGCCGAGCTGGCCGCGCTGCGCGCGCTGGCCCTGGCGTGGATGGAGCGGCTGGCCGCCTTCCGGCCGATGCTGCTGGGCGCGGTCTGGCGCGGCACGGCCACCCGCCACTCGGACATCCAGCTGGCGCTGTACTGCGAGGACGGCAAGGCCTGCGAGATCGCGCTGCTCAACGAGGGCCTGCGCTACGAGCTGGGCCAGCACAAGGGCCCGCGCGGCACGCCGGTCGACGTGCTGCGACTGGTGCTGCCCTGCCCGGCGCTGGGCGAGCGGGTCGGGCTGCAGCTGCACATCCTGGACCTTGACGATGTGCGCGGCGCGCTGATCCCCGACCGCCAGGGCCGGTCGGACCGCGGCGACGCGGCGGCGCTGCGGCGCCTGATCGACACTGCCGCGCCATGAACGAGACCCCGTCCCCCGGCGATGACCGGCCGGCCCGGCCCGGCCGCCGCCCCCTGCTGATCGGCGCCACCGCCCTGGCCGCGGCCGCGGCCGGCCTCTACAGCTTCCTGCGGGCGCAGGGGCCGGCGCTGAGCGCGGCCGAGTCGCGCTTTTGGACGCTGGAGCTGGCGCAACCCGACGGCGGCACGCTGCGCACCGCGGCCTTCCGCGGCCAGCCCCTGCTGCTGAACTTCTGGGCCACCTGGTGCCCGCCCTGCGTCCGGGAGCTGCCGGAGATCGACCGCTTCCATGCCGCGATGCGTCCGCAGGGCTGGGGCGTGATCGGCCTGGCGGTGGACGCGCCGACGCCGGTGCGCGGCTTCCTGGCCCGCCAGCCGCTGGGCTTCCCGGTGGCGCTGGCCGGGCTGGAAGGCACGGAGCTGTCGCGCGCGCTCGGCAACACCCAGGGCGCCCTGCCCTTCACGGTGCTGTTCGGCGCCGACGGGCGCATCGCGCAGCGCCGGCTGGGCGAGACCCATCTGGCCGAACTGCAGGCCTGGGCGGCTGCGCTGCGGCGCTGAAGTGGCCCGCCAGGCTGGCCGGCGCCTGACGCCTGCGGGCCGGCCCAGCTTGCGCCCCCCGGGTTTGCGCGTACATTTCCGCCCACGCTCCGGGAGCGGCCCGGCATGGCCCATGCCCGCCACGCTGGCACAATCGCGCGGCCAAAGGGCGGCAAGTGCCGCCGATCCGCAACGATCTCATGCACATCCTCGTCCTCCACGGCCCCAATCTGAACCTGCTCGGCCGCCGTGAACCGGCGGTCTACGGGGCCACGACGCTGGCGGAGATCGATGCCGGCCTGGCCGAGCAGGCGCGGGCCGCCGGGGCCCGCCTGCAGAGCTTCCAGAGCAACCACGAGGGGGCCCTGGTCGACCGCGTGCAGGCCGCCGCCGGCGAGGGGGTGGACTTCATCGTGATCAACCCGGGCGCCTACACCCACACCAGCGTGGCGCTGCGCGACGCGCTGGCCGGGGTGGCGATCCCCTTCATCGAAGTGCACCTCTCGAACATCCACCGCCGGGAGCCCTTCCGGCAGCACTCGTACTTTTCCGACCTGGCCGAGGGCGTGATCCTCGGCCTGGGCGCCGCCGGCTACCGGCTGGCCCTGACTGCCGCGCTCGACCGCGGCGCCCGGCCGCGCTGAGGCCGTCCCGGCCCGCTGCGGGCCGACGGCGCGGCGCCTCCCAGAACCCACAAGAACCGCTGGAGTGAAAACGACATGGATCTGCGCAAACTGAAAACGCTGATCGACCTGGTGTCCGAGTCGAACGTCTCGGAGCTGGAGATCACCGAAGCCGACGGCAAGGTGCGGATCGTCAAGGCCAGCCCGGTCGCGGTGGCCGTGGCCGCCGTCCCGGCGCCGGTTGCCGCCGCCCCGGTGGCCGTGGCCCCGGCCGCGCCGCAGGCGCCTGCCGCCGCCGAAGCCCCGGCCGCGCCGGCCGAGACCGGCCGCAAGATCACCTCGCCGATGGTCGGCACCTTCTACCGCTCGTCCAGCCCGGGCGGCAAGCCGCTGGCCGACGTCGGCGACGAGATCAAGGAAGGCCAGCCGATCTGCATCATCGAGGCAATGAAGATCATGAACGAGATCGAGGCCGAGTTCTCCGGCCGCATCGTCAAGATCCTGGCCGAGAACGGGCAGGCCGTGGAGTTCGGGCAGCCGCTGTTCATCGTCGAGTGAGACCGGCGCGCGGCTGCGCCCTCCGTCTTCCGTCCCGTCCCCGCGTCGTGCGCCCCCGCGGCCCACGGCGCTGACCCGCTGCCCTCCCGGACCCCATGTTCAAGAAAATCCTGATCGCCAACCGCGGGGAGATCGCCCTGCGGATCCAGCGCGCCTGCCGTGAGATGGGCATCCGCGCGGTCATCGTCTACTCGCAGGCCGACCGCGACGCCAAGTACGTGCGCCTGGCCGACGAGGCCGTCTGCATCGGCCCGGCCGCCTCGGGCCAGAGCTACCTCAGCATGCCGGCCATCATCTCGGCGGCCGAGGTGACCGACGCCGAGGCCATCCACCCCGGCTACGGCTTCCTCAGCGAGAACGCCGACTTCGCCGAGCGGGTCGAGCAGAGCGGCTTCACCTTCATTGGCCCGACACCCGAATCGATCCGGCTGATGGGCGACAAGGTCTCGGCCAAGGCCGCCATGGTGCGGGCCGGCGTGCCGACCGTGCCGGGCGCCGAGGGCGCGCTGCCGGACGACCCGAAGGAGATCGTCCGGCAGGCCCGGGCGATCGGCTACCCGGTCATCATCAAGGCCGCCGGTGGCGGCGGCGGTCGCGGCATGCGGGTGGTGCACACCGAGGCCGCCCTGCTTAACGCCGTGCAGACCACCCGGGCCGAGGCCGGCGCGGCCTTCAACAACCCGGCGGTCTACATGGAGAAGTTCCTGGAGCAGCCGCGGCACGTGGAGATCCAGATCCTGGCCGACCAGCACCGCAACGCGGTGTGGCTGGGCGAACGCGACTGCTCGATGCAGCGCCGCCACCAGAAGGTGATCGAGGAAGCGCCGGCGCCGGGCATCCCGCGCCGGCTGATCGAGAAGGTGGGCCAGCGCTGCGCCGAGGCCTGCAAGAAGATCGGCTACCGCGGCGCCGGCACCTTCGAGTTCCTCTACGAGAACGGCGAGTTCTACTTCATCGAGATGAACACCCGGGTGCAGGTCGAGCACCCGGTGACCGAGCTGGTCACGGGCATCGACATCGTGCAGCAGCAGATCCGCATCGCCGCCGGCGAGAAGCTGCCCTTCACCCAGCGCCAGATCGAGCTGCGCGGCCACGCCATCGAATGCCGCGTGAACGCCGAGGACGCCTTCAAGTTCACGCCCTCGCCGGGCCGCATCACGATGTGGCACCCGCCGGGCGGCCCCGGCGTGCGGGTGGACAGCCACGCCTACACGAACTACACGGTCCCGCCGAACTACGACTCGATGATCGGCAAGATCATCACCTACGGCGACACCCGCGAGCAGGCCATGGCGCGCATGCGCACCGCGCTGAGCGAGACCGTGATCGAGGGCATCTCGACCAACATTCCGCTGCACCGGGAACTGATGGCCGACGCCAAGTTCATCGAAGGCGGCACCAGCATCCACTACCTGGAAGAGTGGATGCAGCAGCACAAGCGCTGAACGGAAGAAGACCCCATGGTCGAGTTGCGACTGATCGCTGCGGAAGACGAGGTCGAGGCCCTGAGCGAGACGCTGATGGAGCTGGAGGCGCTCTCGGTCTCGGTCGAGGACGCCGACGCCGACACCGAGGCCGAGCAGGCCCTGTTCGGCGAGCCCGACATGCCGGTGCCGAAGCCGGCCTGGCAGCGCTCGGTGCTCAAGGCCCTGTTCGGCAGCGCGTCGGAAGCCACCGACGCCGCGACCCGGCTGCTGGCCGAGCATCCGCAGGGCGTCGAGCTGCAGGCCCTGGTCGAGGTGCCGGACGAAGACTGGGTGCGTCTCACGCAGTCTCAGTTCGCGCCGGTGCCGATCACCGACGACTTCTGGATCGTGCCGACCTGGCACGAGGCGCCGCCGGCCGCGCGCACGGTGATGCGGCTGGACCCGGGCCTGGCCTTCGGCACCGGCACGCACCCCACGACCCGCATGTGCCTGCGCTGGATCGCGACCCACGCGGAGGCCTTCCGCGGCCGGCCGGTGCTCGACTACGGCTGCGGCTCGGGCATCCTGGCGATCGCCGCGCGGCAGTTCGGTGCCGGCGAGACCTTGGCGGTCGACATCGATCCCGCGGCTGTCATCTCCACCACGCAGAATGCCGATGCCAACGGCGTGACCGTGCAGCCCGGCCTGCCGGATGCGGCCGGCGAAGGCTGCGGCCGCTACCCGCTGGTGCTGGCCAACATCCTCGCCTCGCCGCTGAAGCTGCTGGCCCCGCTGCTGGCCGGCCACCTGACCCCCGGCGGCCACTTGGTGCTGGCCGGCATCCTGGAGCGCCAGGCCGAGGAGCTCCAGGCGGCCTACGCCCTGGCCGGCCTGGCCCTGACCGTGGCCGACCAAGAGGACGGCTGGATCCTGATGCACGCCCGCAGGAGCACGCAAGCATGAGCAATCTGGCCACCCGCTGCGGCAGCTGCGGCACGGTCTTCCGGGTGGCGCAGGAGCAGCTCAAGGCCTCCGAGGGCTGGGTGCGCTGCGGCCGCTGCCACGAAATCTTCAACGCGCTCGACGGCCTCTTCGACCTGGATCACGAGGTGCCTCCGCCCGTGCCGGTGGCGTGGACGCCCCAGCTTGGACACGAGCATGAGGACAGCGCCGTTGAGCCGCCGCCGCCCGCACCAAGCGCACGACCTCCCGTCCCGGTAACCGAAACCGATCTGCCGCTGGAGCCGATTTCGGCCGAGCCCGAAGGTTTGCCGCGCTGGCTGGATCCGGAGGCACCGGGGCCCAAATCGCTCTACACGCCGGAGCCTGAGGTCGAAGCCGCCTGGGCCCGGGCCGCCGAGGCTGCGGCCCCTTCCCGGGAGGCAGGCGGCACCGCGTCGGAGACGCTGCTGCGCCGACCGGCCCCAGCCAAGCCGCTTCCGGCACTGCAGGCCCGTCCGCTTGAAGGCCGACGTGACCGCAGCGCGCTCTGGATGGCCGTGACCGGTCTCTCCATGCTGCTTCTGCTGCAGTTGGCGGGCGCCTTCCGTCCGGCCCTGCTGTCGGCGCTGCCGGAGCTTGCGCCGACGCTGGACCGCGTCTGTGCAGTGCTCTACTGCGCATCCGGCAGGCCCTCGGGCGCCGCGGTGTCCGGCACCTTGAACTTCGATCCGCCACCGCAACTGCAGCCCATCGAGGGTGCCAGCGCCGGCGCCCGCCAGCGACTGATCGTCAACCTGTTGAATGCTGATTCGGTCGAACGACCGATGCCGGCGCTGGAGCTGACGCTCAACGACAGCCTGGGCGGTGTGCTGGCACGTCGCGTGCTGCAACCCTCGGAGCTGCGCCAGCGCGACAACCTGGCCCCGCTGCCGGCCACCCTTGCCCCCGGCCAGCGGCTGAGCATCCAGCGCGATTTCGATCTGCCCGACGGCGCCCGCCCAGGCGGCTTCAGCGTGCTGATCGCCCCCCAACCCTGACCCGCCCTGCGGCCTCCCTTCTCCTCATGTCTGCCCTCATCTGCGGCTCGCTCGCCTTCGACACCATCACGACCTTCCCGGGTCGCTTCGCGCAGCAGATCCTGCCGGAGCAGATCCACATCCTGAACGTCAGCTTCCTGGTGCCGACGCTCAAGCGCGAGTTCGGCGGCTGTGCCGGCAACATCGCCTACACCCTGGCCCAGCTCGGCGGTCAGCCCAAGGTGATGGCCGCCCTCGGCGCCGACGGCGCGGGCTACCGTGAACGCATGGCCGGCTGGGGCGTGCCAGCCGATCTGCTGCTGACGGTGGATGAGAGCTACACCGCCCAGGCGATCATCATCACCGACCAGGACAACAACCAGATCACCGCCTTCCACCCGGGCGCGATGAACTTCGCGCACCGCATCGCGGTGCCGGCCGAGCGGGGTGACATCGCGCTGGCCATCGTGGCGCCGGACGGTCGCGACGCCATGATCCAGCACGCCGAACAGCTGGCCGCCGCCAAGATCCCCTTCATCTTCGATCCGGGCCAGGGCCTGCCGATGTTCGACGGCGAGGACCTCAAGCGCTTCATCGCCCAGGCCAGCTGGGTCGCGGTGAACGACTACGAGGCCAAGATGCTCTGCGAGCGCGTCGGCCTGAGCCTGGAGGCGCTGTCGCGCAGCCACCTGCGCGGCGTGATCGTCACCCTGGGCGGAGAAGGCTGCGAGATCTGGCAGCAGGGTGTGCGCACCCATGTGCCGGGCGTGAAGGCGCAAGCCCTGGTCGACCCGACCGGCTGCGGCGACGCCTTCCGCGGCGCGCTGCTGTACGGCCTGGAGCGTGGCTGGGACCTGGCCCGGGCCGTGGAACTCGGCAACCGCGTCGGGGCGATCAAGATCGCCAGCGCCGGTCCGCAGAACCACCAACTCGACCGCAGCGCCCTGGGCCTCTGAGTCGCTGCCGCGCCCGCCGCAGGGTGGGCCCCAAAGAAAAAACCCGGCCGGGTCGAACCCGCCGGGTTTTTTCATGGGCTCGGGGCCGCCGCCGAGGGCGGCAGCCCACACGCGGCGGCGCGCGTCCGCTCAGGGCTTCGGCGTGGTCGGGAAGGGCCAGGCGGCCTGCGGGCTCAGCGTGGTCTTGGCGGCGGGAGCGGCCTTCTTGATCGCGGTCTTCTTGGCCGCGACCTTCTTGGCGGCCGGCGCGGCCTTCTTGATGGCGGTCTTCTTGGCCGCAACCTTCTTCGCCACCGGAGCGGCCTTCTTGATCGCCGTCTTCTTGGCGGCGACCTTCTTGGCGGCCGGTGCAGCCGACTTGATCGCCGTCTTCTTCGCCGCGACCTTCTTCGCCGCCGGGGCAGCCTTCTTGATCGCCGTCTTCTTGGCGGCGACCTTCTTGGCGGCCGGCGCAGCCGACTTGATCGCCGTCTTCTTCGCCGCGACCTTCTTGGCGGCCGGCGCAGCCTTCTTGGCCGGGGCCGCCTTCTTGATTGCCGTCTTCTTCGCAGTTGCCATGGAAATCTCCTTGATCAAGTGGTCAAACATCCACGGCACGAGGGGGCCGCAGCGACTCGCCGTCCGGTGTTCTGCCCGCGGGCTCGGCCCGGGGCGCTCCGTTGCAGCGAATGGGGAAACGAACCGGACGGGGGGTCGGAACCCCTGGGGGTCCGGTTCGGGTGTCGGGGAAGCCTCTGCCGTGTGATGTGGGTGCGCGGGGAGAAGGTGGAGCTCAGTCCCAGGAGAGGGCCCCACCGGTCTGGTACTCGATGACCCGGGTCTCGAAGAAATTGCGCTCCTTCTTCAGGTCGATCATCTCGCTCATCCACGGGAAGGGGTTGTCCTCGTTGGGGAAGAGCTCTTCGAGACCGATCTGGGTCGCACGGCGGTTGGCGATGTAGCGCAGGTAGCCCTTGAACATCGAGGCATTCAGGCCGAGCACGCCACGCGGCATGGTGTCCTCGGCGTAGCGGTATTCCAGCTCGACGGCCTTGAGGAAGAGGGCCTTGATCTCGGCCTTGAACTCGGGCGTCCAGAGGTGCGGATTCTCGAGCTTGATCGCATTGATCAGGTCGATGCCGAAATTGCAGTGCATCGACTCGTCGCGCAGGATGTACTGGTACTGCTCGGCGGCACCGGTCATCTTGTTCTGGCGACCCAGGGCCAGGATCTGCGTGAAGCCGACGTAGAAGAACAGGCCTTCCATGAGGCAGGCGAAGACGATCAGGCTCTTGAGCAGGCGCTGGTCGTTCTCGGGCGTGCCGGTGTGGAAGTTCGGATCCATGATCGCCTCGATGAAGGGGATCAGGAACTCGTCCTTGTCACGGATCGACTGGACCTCGTGATAGGCGTTGAAGATCTCGGACTCGTCCAGGCCCAGGGACTCGACGATGTACTGGTAGGCGTGGGTGTGGATCGCCTCCTCGAAGGCCTGGCGCAGCAGGAACTGGCGGCACTCCGGCGCCGTGATGTGGCGGTAGGTGCCCAGCACGATGTTGTTGGCGGCCAGCGAGTCGGCGGTGACGAAGAAGCCGAGGTTGCGCTTGACGATGCGGCGCTCGTCCTCGGTCAGGCCCTTGGGGTCCTTCCAGGTCGCGATGTCGCGCGACATGTTCACCTCTTGCGGCATCCAGTGGTTGGCGCAGGTGGCGAGGTACTTCTCCCAGGCCCACTTGTACTTGAAGGGCACCAGCTGGTTGACGTCGGTCTGGCCGTTGATGATGCGCTTGTCGGCCACGTTGACACGGCGACCGGCTTCGGCCGACTCGGCCTGGGGGCTCATCACTCGCTCGATGGCGGCCGTCAGCGGGCGCGCGGCGGAGGGCATCGAGGCAGCCCCGGTGAAACCGTCACGCATCGGCGGCGGCATCGACGAGGGCTTCGCGGCGGGGGTGGATCGGCTGTCGTCTTCCCAGACCAACATGATGGACTTCCTGTTCCTGAATTATCGGTTTGCGGCCTTGAAAACAACAAGCCATGCCGGCCGCATTCACGCTGAAATGTGGCCCCGATCCGTCGACTTCATGCGGTCTCGGGGCCGGTCGGCTTCAAAGCCTCATTGGCAGGCCTCGCAACCCGGGTCGTCGATGGCGCAGAACTTGATGTCGGTGGCCGGCGCGACGGTCTCCTCGACCGGGGCCGCCGGGGCTGCCGCAACCGCCGTGACGCTGTGGGCCACGGCATTGAGCTGGCGCCGCTGCACGGTGCTCATCTCGATGTGCGAGGCGCTGGTGGTGCGCAGGTAGTAGGTGGTCTTGAGGCCGCGCAGCCAGGCGAGCTTGTAGGTTTCGTCGAGCTTCTTGCCCGAGGCGCCGGCCATGTAGATGTTCAGGCTCTGGGCCTGGTCGATCCACTTCTGGCGACGCGAGGCGGCCTCGACCAGCCAGACCGGCTCGATCTCGAAGGCGGTCGCATAGAGCTGCTTGAGCTCCTCGGGCACACGGTCGATGGCCTGCAGCGAGCCCTGGAAGTGCTTGAGGTCCATGACCATCACGTCGTCCCAGAGGCCCAGGGCCTTCAGGTCGCGCACCAGCCATTCGTTGACGACGGTGAACTCGCCCGACAGGTTGGACTTGACCGAGAGGTTGCCGAAGCTCGGTTCGATCGAGGCGTCGACACCGATGATGTTGGAGATGGTCGCCGTCGGCGCGATGGCCACGCAGTTGCTGTTGCGCATGCCGTGCTCGGCGATGCGCGCACGCAGCGCGTCCCAGTCCATCGCGACCGAGGTGTCGACCTCGACGTAGCCGCCGCGCTGCTCGGCCAGCAGCTTCAGCGAGTCGAAGGGCAGGATGCCGCGGTCCCACAGCGAGCCCTTGTAGCTGCTGTAGCGGCCGCGCTCCTCGGCCAGCTCGGTCGAGGCCCAGTAGGCGTGGTAGCAGACGGCCTCCATCGAACGGTCGGCGAACTCCACCGCGTCGGCCGAGGCGTAGGGCACGCGCAGCTGGTACAGCGCATCCTGGAAGCCCATGATGCCCAGGCCCACCGGACGGTGGCGCAGGTTGCTGTCACGGGCCTTCTTAACGGCGTAGTAGTTGATGTCGATGACGTTGTCGAGCATGCGCATGGCGGTGCGCACGGTGGTCTTGAGCTTGGCCTGGTCGATCTGGCCGTCCTTCAGGTGACGGGCGAGGTTGACCGAGCCGAGGTTGCAGACCGCGATCTCGCGATCGTTGGTGTTGAGCGTGATCTCGGTGCACAGGTTGGAGCTGTGCACGACGCCGACGTGCTGCTGCGGGCTGCGGACGTTGCAGGCGTCCTTGAAGGTGATCCAGGGGTGCCCGGTCTCGAACAGCATCGAGAGCATCTTGCGCCACAGGTCCTTGGCCGGCAGGCGCTTGAACAGCGTGATCTCGCCGCTCTGGGTCTTGGCCTCGTAGGCGGTGTAGGCCTGCTCGAAGGCATGGCCGAACTTGTCGTGCAGGTCGGGGCAGGTGCTGGGGCTGAACAGGGTCCAGTCGCCCCCCTCGATCACGCGGCGCATGAACAGGTCCGGAATCCAGTTCGCGGTGTTCATGTCGTGCGTGCGGCGGCGGTCGTCGCCGGTGTTCTTGCGCAGCTCCAGGAACTCCTCGATGTCGAGGTGCCAGGTCTCCAGGTAGGCGCAGACCGCGCCCTTGCGCTTGCCGCCCTGGTTCACGGCCACGGCCGTGTCGTTGACCACCTTGAGGAAGGGCACCACGCCCTGCGACTCGCCGTTGGTGCCCTTGATGTGGCTGCCCAGGGCGCGCACCGGGGTCCAGTCATTGCCCAGGCCGCCGGCGAACTTGGAGAGCAGCGCGTTCTCCTTGATGGCCTCGTAGATGCCGTCGAGGTCGTCGGCCACGGTGGTCAGGTAGCAGCTGCTGAGCTGACTGCGGCGGGTGCCGGCGTTGAACAGGGTGGGCGTGCTCGACATGAAGTCGAAGGACGAGAGCACCTCGTAGAACTCGATCGCGCGGGCCTCGCGGTCGATCTCGCCCAGCGACAGGCCCATGGCCACGCGCATGAAGAAGGCCTGCGGCAGCTCGATGCGGCGCTTGCTGACGTGCAGGAAGTAGCGGTCGACCAGGGTCTGCAGGCCGAGGTAGTCGAACTGCAGGTCGCGCTCGGGCTTGAGCGCGGCGCCGAGGCGGGCCAGGTCGAACTGGCCGAGCCGCTCGTCGAGCAGCTCGGCGGCGATGCCGCGGTGGATGAAGTCGGCGAAGGCCTCCGGGTAGCGGGCTGCCATCTCGTCCTGGTTCAGTTCCTCGCCGACGATCTCCTTGCGGATCGTGTGCATCAGCAGGCGGGCGGTGACGCGGTTGTAGTCCGGGTCCTTCTCGATCAGGGTGCGGGCGGCCAGGATGGCGGCCTTGAAGACCTCGTCGATGGGCACGCCGTCGTAGAGGTTGCGCAGGGTCTCGTCGAAGATGGGCTCGGGCCGCACCTCGGCCCCCAGGCCGGCGCAAGCGGCCTCGACCAGGGCGCGCAGCTTGCCGAGGTCCAGCGGGCGGCGCTGGCCGCCGTCGGTGACCTGCAGGGCCGGTGCCTCGGCCGCCACCTGGTCCTGGCCCTGCTTGGCGCGCTCCTGCGCGCGACGTTCGCGGTACAGCACGTAGGCACGCGCGACGTCGTGGTGGCCGCCGCGCATCAGGCCCAGCTCGACCTGGTCCTGCACGTCCTCGATGTGGAAGCTGCCGCCGCTCGGACGCGAACGCAGCAGCGCGCGCACGACCATCTCGGTCAGGCCGTCGACGGTCTGGCGCACGCTGGCCGAGGCCGCGCCCTGCGTGCCGTGCACGGCCAGGAAGGCCTTCATCAGCGCCACGGCGATCTTGTGCGGCTCGAAGGACACCACCGCACCGTTGCGGCGGATGATCTGGTAGCCGGCGTAGGCCGAGCCGGCGGCACTGCGCTCAGGGGCCAGCGCGGCGGGGACCGGGACGCTGGTCACAGGGGCGGACGAGGTGGTTTGCATGGGCGGGATCCTCATGAAGTCGGAACGGCCGGAGCCGGACGACAGGGGCCGAAGCCCCGACGCCGCAACCTCACCGGGGCACGGGGCCGGGGCGAGCTTGCGGCGGGTTTCGGGAGGGGCGACTGGCCGCTTTCGGGCCGTCACCGGGGCAAGAGCGCGCCCGGCCGGCGGCCGGACGGGCATGAAGAGCAGAGGACTTCGCGGTCGGCCGCCAGGGGGCCGGAATCCAGGGAAGTGCAGCGCAGCATACCATGCGGACCACTATAGCTAGCGCCCCAGGGCGACACAACCACACTAGATATGGCTTGTGTGCCCCCCGTCCGGACCTGGCGCGGCGGCTGTCGCGGCGGGCCGGCGGGCCAGGCCGCGCCAATCCGGGCACGGACGCGGCCGGGCCGCATGGATGCTGGGCCGGCGGGGCATTTCGGGCCGCCGGACCGCATGGATGCTGGCTTCAGGCCAGGGCGGGCAGCGGCGGCACCGGCCGGCCCGCCGGCCAGACCGCGGGTAAACACGGAAGCCTGGGGCCGAGCAGCCCCTGCAGCAGGGGCCAGTCGAAGCCCGGCCCCGGATCGCCCTTGCGGACGGGGGCGACATGCTCGTGGCCGCAGACTTCGCGCAGCGTGCCCTCGCGCGCCAGCCCCCCCAGCAGGACCGCCAGCGCGGCGTACTGGACGGGCTCGAAGGCCTGGCCCTCCAGGCCCTCCAGCTCGATGCCGACCGAGACATCGTTCACGTTCGGCCGGCCGCGCCAGATCGAGCGGCCGGCATGCCAGGCGCGGGCCTGCAGCGGCACGAACTGCAGCAGGCGGCCGTCGCGGCGCAGCAGGAAGTGGGCGGACACCTCCAGGCCGCGCAGGGCCTCGAAGCTGGGGTGGGCGGCCGGGTCCAGCGTGCCCGCGAACAGGCGCTCGACCGCATCGCCCCCGTAGACGCCGGCCGGCAGGCTGATCGAGTGGATCAGCGCCAGCTCCACGGCCGCCCCGGGCGGCCGGGCGTTCCAGTGCGGCGAGGGCCGGCGGGCCGCGGCCGACCACCAGCCCTCGACCAGGGCCGGGCCGCTCATGGCGCCGCCCCCGGTGCGGCACGCGGCAGCTCGCCGGGCTCGCCGCCGTCCTCGGGCCGCAGGATGCCGAGCCGGGCCATGCGGTAGCGCATCTGGCGCAGCGTCAGGCCCAGGCGGGCGCCCGCCGCGGTGCGGTTGCCGTGGTGCAGTTCCAGGGCGCGGACCAGCAGCAGGCGTTCGACCCCGTCGAGCCAGGGCTCCAGCCGCTCCGGCAGGTGCCGGGGATCGCGCAGCAGGGCCGCGAAGCCGGCCGCCAGGGCCTCGGGACGCGGCGCTTCGGGCGCGGCCGGGGCGGGGGGCGGTTCCGGACGGAAGGGCTCGGGGCCGCCGACGGCCGCGGCGCCGGGGGGCCGCATGTCGGCCCCGCCGGCCGGGGGCGGCGGCAGGTCCAGATCCTCCGGCCCCAGCCACCCGCCGCGGCTCAGCGCCAGGGCGCGGTGCAGGCGGTTCTCCAGCTCGCGCACATTGCCCGGCAGGGGCTGGGCAGCCAGCGCGGCCAGGGCCTCGGGCGCCAGTGCGGCCGGGGCGGTGCCGGCCTCGGCGGCCAGGCGCTGCAGCACGGCCCCGGCCAGCAGGGGCAGGTCCTCGCGGCGCTCGCGCAGGGGCGGCAGCGGGATCTCGATGACGTTGAGCCGGTAGTACAGGTCCTGGCGGAAGCGGCCGGCGGCGACTTCGGCGGCCAGGTCGCGGTGGGTGGCGCTGAGCAGGCGCACATCGACCGGCTGCTCGGCGGTGGCGCCGACCGGGCGCACGGCGCGCTCCTGCACCGCGCGCAGCAGGCGGGTCTGCAGGGGCAGGGGCAGCTCGCCGATCTCGTCGAGGAAGAGCGTGCCGCCCTGGGCGGCCTGGAAGACGCCGGGCCGGTCCTCCTGCGCGCCCGTGAAGGCGCCCTTGCGGTGGCCGAAGAGCTCGGCCTCGATCAGGGCCTCGGGAATGGCGCCGCAGTTGATCGCGACAAAGGGCCCGGCGCCGCGCGAGGAGCGCTCGTGGATGGCGCGCGCGACCAGCTCCTTGCCGGTGCCGGACTCGCCCTGGATCAGCACCGGCGCCATGCTGCGGGCCACGCGCTCGATGCGCTCGCGCACCGCGCGGATGGCGGGCGACTGGCCGAGCAGGCGCCCGAAGGCGTCGGGCGGCGGGGGCACCGCGACGGCCGCGGACGCCCCCGCGGGCGCGCGTCCGGCCACGCGGGACGGCGTGGCCGCGGCCCGGCTGCCGAGGCCACGACGGTGCGGAACTGGCGCAGGTCGACCGGCTTGGTCAGGTAGTCGAAGGCGCCGGCCTTGAGCGCCTCCACCGCATGCGCGGCCGAGCCGTAGGCGGTGACGACGATGCTCTTCTCGCGGCGGTCGCCGGCCTGCTCCAGCTCGTGCAGCAGCTCCAGGCCGCTGCCGTCGGGCAGGCGCAGGTCGGTGATGAGCACGTCGAAGCGGGCGGCGGCCAGACGCTCGCGGGCCTCCTCCAGCGAACGCGCGGTCTCGATGTCGTGGCCCTCGCGCAGCAGGGTCAGCTCGTAGAGGGTCAGCAGGTCGGGCTCGTCGTCGACGACCAGCAGGCGGTGGCGCGGGGCGGCGGGGCCGGCGGGCTCGCTCATGGGCGGCGTCAGGTACGCGGTTCGGGGCGATCGGCCTCGCCCGGGGCCAGACGGCGCAGCCGCAGGCGGAAGACCTTGGGATGCCGCTCCGTGGCAGGGCGGCCCTGGTAGTCGATGCGGGCGCCGTAGCGACCGCAGAGCTCGCGGCAAATGTACAGGCCGAGTCCGGTGCCGCGGCTGCGGGTGGAGTGGAAGGGCTCGAAGAGGCGGGCCTGCACCTCGGGCGCGATCGGCGGGCCGTCGCTGGCCAGGCTCAGCTCGGCCCAGCCGGGCTCGGCCGCGCGCAGGACCAGCTGCAGCGAACCCGCCTCGTGGCGGCTGTGGCGCAGGGCGTTGTCGAGCAGGTTGATCAGCACGCGGCGCAGGTGCTCGGCATCGAAGCGCAGCCACAGCGGCCCCTCGGGCAGGTGGAGCTGCAGCGGTCCGGCCGGCGCAGGCGCCAGGCGCTGCTGCTGCAGCCAGTCCTGCGCGATGGCGACGCAGGCCGCGCGGGCCTCCAGCGGCGGCGGCGCGCTGGGCGGCACGACCGCCACCTCCATGACGTCGTCGACGATGCGCCGCAGCCGCGCCGCGTGGTCGGCAATCATGCCGATCAGGCGCACGCGCTGGCCGGGCGGCGGATCCTCGGCCAGCAGGGCATTGGCCTGGGTGATCGCGGCCAGGGGGTTGCGGATCTCGTGGGCGATGCCGGCGGTGACCCGGCCCATCGCGGCCAGGCCCTCGTCGCGCAGCCGGGCCTGGACGAGGCGCAGGTCCTCCACCAGCAGCAGCAGGTGGCCGCTGCGGCTGGGGCGCCAGCGCAGGCGCAGGGCGGGGCCGGTCTCGCCCTCGGCGGGCAGCAGGTCGCAGCTGGCTTCGGGCCCGGGCCGGTCGGGGGGACCGGCGGCCAGGGCCGCGGCCAGGCGGGGCGGCAGCTCGGCCGGGGTGCCGGGCAGCTCGGGCAGGTCCGGCAACAGGGTGCGGGCCAGGGGGTTGGCGCTGCGCAGGCGGCCGCGCGGGTCCAGGACGAGCACGCCCACGTCGAGTTCCTCGATCACCATGCGGTTGAGCTCGGCCTGCTGGCGTGCCAGCTCCAGCCCGGTGCGGGCGGTGCGCTCCTCGCGGGCCAGACGACCGGCCAGTTCGTGGACCAGCAGGGTCACCAGGAACAGCCCCCCGCCGGCCAGGCCGGCCCGGCTGAGCGCCAGCAGGGGCTCGCCACCGGTCTGGCGCAAGGCCTCGACCAGCAGCATCAGGGCCGCGGCGGCGGCCACCGCCAGGGCCTGGCGGCGCGGCGTGAGCACGCCGGCCATCAGCGCCGGCAGCACCAGCAGTGCGGCGGTGTTCAGGCTGGCGCCGGCAATGGCATGCAGCGCGCCGAAGAGCAGCAGGTCCACGCCCAGGGTGGCCAGCCAGGCACGGTGGCGCAGGCGCACGCCGCGGTCGAGCATGGGCCCGGTCCAGCGGACCGGCAGCAGCCAGACCGCGCAGGCCAGCAGGGCGTGGGCCAGGCACAGGCCCAGGATGCGCGGGTCGGCGCCGGCGAACTCGGTGGCCAGCAGGCCGGTCAGCAGCAGGGCCAGGCCCAGCAGGGCGCGCGCGGCGACGAAGGTGCGGTAGAGGCGCTCGAAGCCGCTGCCCTCGCCGGTGGCGATGCGGCGCGCCTGGCGGCCCAGGAAGCCGGAGTCGGGCGGCAGGCCTTCGCGCCAGATCTCGCGGTCGAAGCGCGAGGCATCGACCCCGGTCGGGGGCCCGGCAGCCTCAGTCGAGGCGCTGGCCGGCCACACGGCGGTGGGCCTCGCCGCAGAAGAAGCGGCCGTCCCCGGCCGGCAGCGCCTCGGCCTGCGGCAGGCGCAGGCCGCAGTGCGCGCAGGCCACGATCTCGTCAGGCGGCCGCGGGGGCCGGGCGGGCCGCGGGGCCGGCGGCGGCGGCGCGCTCCGGGCCTTGAGCAGCTTGATCACCAGCAGCACGCCGGCCACGATCAGCAACACCCGCAGGAACATCCCCATCGCGATGCGTCCCTCAGGCCCCGGCCGTGCGGTGCAGCAGCACCTCGGACACGAAGCGCGAGCCGGCGTAGGCCAGCAGCAACAGCAGCGCCCCGCCATGCAGCCAGCGCAGCGCGATGCGGCCGCGCCAGCCCAGGGTGTGGCGGCCGATCAGCAGGCCGGCGAAGACCGCCCAGGCCAGCATGGAGAAGATGGTCTTGTGGTCCCAGCGCCAGGCGGTGAAGGCCACGCCGAAGACGAGCGTCAGCGTCAGCAGCGCGAAGCCGGCGGCCACGAAATGGAAGGTCAGCTTCTCCAGCCGCAGCAGCGGCAGACCGCCGACCGTGGCCGGCCCGGCGTGCCGACGCAGGGCGCGTTCGGCGCGGCGGGTCAGCATGCCGTGCAGCACGGCGATCGCGAACAGGCCGTAGGCGACCAGGCCGGTCAGCCAGTGCAGCGGGGCCCAGGGTGAGGACAGGCCGGGCCGCAGGTCGCCAGGCACCGCCCAGGCCAGCAGCACGCTGAGGACCCCCAGGCCCGCCAGGCCGCGGCGCAGGGCCGGCAGGGGCAGCAGGCGACTCTCGACCGCATAGACCGCGATGACCAGCCAGACCGTGAGCGACAGGGCCGGGGCGAAGCCGAAGCGCATGCCCGGGTCGGACAGGCCCAGGCCCAGGGCATGGACCAGCAGCGCCGCCGCCTGGGCCAGCCAGGCCCCGAGCAGCAGCGGACCGCCCCAGCCCGGCCGCGGCCGCAGCACGGCGCTGGCATAGCCAAGCGCAGCCAGCGCGCTGGCGCCGGCCAGCCAGGGCCCGCCGGTGCTCGCAAAGCCGGGAACTACACTCATGCGGCCAGTGTAATGAGCGGCCCGCAGTCCCTGCGCCCCGCCGGCTGGCCCTCCCCCTTCTCCCGGTCCGCGATCCCATGGCTTCCGCCCTTTCCGACCGCCTGAGTCGCCTCGTCAAGACGATGCGCGGCCAGGCCCGCATCACCGAAGACAACGTCGCCGAGATGCTGCGCGAGGTGCGCATGGCGCTGCTGGAGGCGGACGTCGCGCTGCCCGTGGTGCGCGACTTCATCGCCCGCGTGAAGCTCAAGGCCCTGGGCCAGGAGGTGGTGGGCTCGCTGACCCCCGGCCAGGCCCTGGTCGGCGTGGTGCACAAGGAGCTGGCCCGGACGATGGGCGAGCTTGATGCGAACGGCGAGCCCAAGGCCGGCCCCAGCGAGCTGAACCTGGCCACCCAGCCGCCGGCCGTCATCCTGATGGCCGGCCTGCAAGGCGCGGGCAAGACGACCACCACCGCCAAGCTCGCCAAGCATCTGGTCGAGAAGCGCAAGAAGAAGGTGCTGACCGTCTCGGGCGACGTCTACCGCCCGGCGGCCATCGAGCAGCTCAAGACCGTGACCGCGCAGGCCGGGGCAGAGTGGTTCCCCTCCCAGCCCAGCGACAAGCCGGTCGACATCGCGCTGGCCGCGCTGGACCACGCCAGGCGCCACTACTTCGATGTGCTGATCGTCGACACCGCCGGCCGCCTGGCCATCGACGAGGCGCTGATGGCCGAGATCCGCGCGCTGCACGCGGCGCTCAAGCCCATCGAGACGCTGTTCGTGGTCGACGCCATGCAGGGCCAGGATGCGGTCAACACCGCCCAGGCCTTCGGCGCCGCGCTGCCGCTCAGCGGCATCGTGCTGACCAAGCTCGACGGCGACTCGCGCGGCGGCGCGGCGCTCTCGGTGCGCAGCGTCACCGGCGCGCCGATCAAGTTCGCCGGCGTGTCCGAGAAGATCGACGGCCTGGAGGCCTTCGACGCCGAACGCCATGCCGGCCGCGTGCTCGGCATGGGCGACATCCTCGCCCTGGTCGAGGAGGTGCAGAAGGGCGTGGACCTCGCCCAGGCCCAGAAGCTGGCCGAGAAGGTCAAGAGCGGCGGCTTCGACCTCAACGACTACGCCGACCAGCTGCTGCAGATGCGCAAGATGGGCGGCCTGGGCGCGCTGATGGACAAGCTGCCCGCCCAGCTGCAGGCCCAGGCCGGCGGCGCCGACATGGACCGCGCCGAGCGCGAGATGCGCCGCATGGTGGGCATCATCCATTCCATGACGGCGCTGGAGCGCCGCAAGCCCGAGCTGATCAAGGCCAGCCGCAAGCGCCGCATCGCCACCGGCGCGGGCGTGCAGGTGCAGGAGGTCAACCGCCTGCTCAACCAGTTCGACCAGATGCAGGGGATGATGAAGAAGATGAAGGGCGGCGGCCTGATGAAGATGATGAAGCGCATGGGCGGCCTGAAGGGTGGCCTGCCCGGCGGCTTCGGCGGCTGAACGTCCCCCGCCCCGTCCCTCCGGAAACAGCAAGGCCCGCGCGATGCGGGCCTTGTCGTTTGTGCCGGGGGACAGCCGCCCAGGAGGCGGCGCCGGGTGGCGGCTCAGACCCGCACGAGGTTGTCCCGGTGGATGAGCTCGGGCTCGTTCATGTAGCCCAGCAGCTCGCCGATGCGGGCCGAGGGCTGGCGCGCGATGCGACGCGCCTCGCTGCTCGCGTAGTTGGCCAGGCCGCGGGCGATATTGCTGCCGTCGGGCGCCTTGACGGCGATCACGTCGCCGCGCGCGAACTCGCCCTGCACCTCGGTCACGCCGATCGGCAGCAGGCTCTTGCCTTCCTCGCGCACCTTGGCGGCCGCGCCCTCGTCGACGACCACGGCGCCGCGCAGCTGCAGGTGGTCGGCCATCCACTGCTTGCGCGCGGCGAGCTTGGCGGTCTGGGCCACCAGCAGGGTGCCGATGCGCTCGCCGCGGCTCAGGCGCAGCAGCGCGTCGGGCTCGCGGCCCCAGGCGATCACGGTGGAGGCGCCGCTGCCGGCCGCGCGCTTGGCCGCCAGCACCTTGGTCAGCATGCCGCCGCGGCCGATCGCGCTGCCGGCGCCGCCGGCCATGCGCTCCAGCTCGGGCGTGCCGGCCGCGGCCTCGTGCACGAAAGCTGCGTCGGGCACCTTGCGCGGATCGGCCTCGTAGAGGCCGGGCTGGTCGGTCAGGATGACCAGCAGGTCGGCCTCGATCAGGTTGGCCACCAGGGCGCCCAGGGTGTCGTTGTCGCCGAACTTGATCTCGTCGGTGACGACGGTGTCGTTCTCATTGATGACCGGGATGACCTGCAGCCCCAGCAGGGTCAGCAGGGTCGAGCGGGCATTGAGGTAGCGCTCGCGGTCGGCCAGGTCGGCATGCGTCAGCAGCACCTGCGCGCTGGCGAGGCCCTGCTCGCGCAGCAGGGTCTCGTACATCTGCGCCAGGCCCATCTGGCCGACGGCGGCGGCGGCCTGCAGCTCGTGCAGCTCGGTGGGCCGCGTGGTCCAGCCCAGGCGCTTCATGCCTTCGGCGATGGCGCCGCTGGACACCATCACCACCTCGCGGCCCTCCCGGGCCAGGTCGGCGAGCTGACGGCACCAGGTGCCGATGGCCTCGGCGTCGATGCCGCGACCTTCGTTGGTGACCAGGCTGGAGCCGACCTTCACGACGATGCGTCGGGCTTGGGCCAGCACGGGGCTGGGGGCAAGGGTGGACGAGGAGGCGACCATCGGCTCGGACAGGGACTGGCGGAAAGGATGAGGACGCGGGCCGGCGCATGGCGCACGGCCCCGGGACTCAGCGGAAGCGCGGATCGTCCGCGTCGGGCCCGGCCGGCGGGGCCTCGGCCAGCATATCGAAGCGAGCATCGGGCTCCACCGGATGCACCTGGCGCAGCGCGACATGCTGCCAGATGGCCCGGATCAGCGGCTCGCAGCCTTCGCGGGTCAGGGCCGAGACTTCGAAGACCGGGCCCTTCCAGCGCAGGCGCTTCAGGAAGTCCTTGCGGCGGGCCTCGCGCTCCTCGGCCGGGACCATGTCGAGCTTGTTCAGCACGATCCAGCGCGGCTTGGCATGCAGCTCGTCGTCGTACTTCTTGAGCTCGGCGACGATGGCGCGCACCTGCTGCACGGGGTCGACGCCGTCGAAGGGCGCGAAATCGACGAGATGCAGCAGCAGGCCGGTGCGCTGCAGGTGGCGCAGGAACTGGTGACCCAGGCCGGCGCCTTCCGCCGCACCCTCGATCAGGCCCGGGATGTCGGCCACGACGAAGCTCTGGCTGGGTCCGACCCGCACCACGCCCAGGTTGGGATGCAGGGTGGTGAAGGGGTAGTCGGCGATCTTGGGCCGGGCGTTGGAGATGGCCGTGATCAGCGTGGACTTGCCGGCATTGGGCATGCCGAGCAGGCCGACATCGGCCAGCACGCGCAGCTCGAGCTTGAGCTCGCGGCGCTCGCCGGGCCAGCCCTTGGTGCTCTGGCGCGGCGTGCGGTTGGTGCTGCTCTTGTAGTGCAGGTTGCCGAAGCCGCCGTCCCCGCCGCGGGCCAGGAGGATGCGCTCGTCGGGCACCAGCAGCTCGGCCAGCGGCTCCTCGCTTGCGGCGTCGCGGATGATGGTGCCCACCGGCACGCGCAGCTCGATGTCGCCCGCGGCCGCACCGTACTGGTCGGAGCCCCGGCCGTGCTCGCCGCCCTTGGCCTCGTAGCGACGGGTGTAGCGGAAGTCGATCAGCGTGTTCAGGTTGCGATCGGCCACCGCGAAGATGCTGCCGCCGCGCCCCCCGTCCCCGCCATTGGGACCGCCGAAGGGGATGAACTTCTCGCGGCGGAAGCTCACGCAGCCGTTGCCGCCATTGCCGGCAATGACCTCGATCTCGGCTTCGTCGACGAATTTCATCCTGGGCTCCGAAGCGGGGCCGCCCGGCGGGCGGGCCCCAGAAATGCGAAAGCCCCGGCAGGCCGGGGCTCGTGGCGCGACCGCAGGGGTCGCGTCAGCGGCCTGAAGCTCAGGCCGGGGTGACGATCACGGTGCGGCGGTTGCGCTCGCCCTTGATCGCGAAGGACACGACGCCATCGGTCAGCGCGTACAGCGTGTGGTCCTTGCCGATCCCGACGTTGGTGCCGGGATGGAACTGGGTGCCACGCTGGCGCACGATGATGCCGCCGGCCGAGATCACCTGGCCGCCGTACACCTTGACGCCGAGCATCTTCGGCTGGGAATCGCGACCGTTGCGGGTTGAGCCGCCGCCCTTTTTCTGTGCCATGTTTCAGCTCCTTGCGGAATGGGCCTCAGACGTTCACCGCGCTGATCGACAGCTCGGTGAAGTTCTGCCGGTGACCCTGGCGCTTCTGATAGTGCTTGCGGCGACGCATCTTGAAGATGCGCACCTTGTCATGACGGCCGTGGGCCACAACCGTGGCCTGGACCGTCGCGCCGGCAACCAGGGGGGTCCCGATCGTCAGGTCGGCGCCGCTACCCACGGCGAGAACCTGGTCGATCACGATGTCCTGGCCGACGTCCGCAGCAATCTGTTCTACCTTGATCTTCTCGCCGACGGCAACCTTGTATTGCTTGCCACCGGTTTTAATGACCGCGTACATATCAGCCTTTCCAACGCGCTTGCGCGCGACACACGCGGGAACGCCCCGAAGCGGGAAGCCCCGTCCCGATCCCCACCGGACCGAACGCGAAGACGTGCGACCCGAGGGAACCTTGCGCCCCCCTCGAGCTCAGCAGGCACGTGGCGAGCAGCCCGGGGACTGCACGCCACTCCTGGCGGCACCAAGAATGGACGAAGCCCGCGAGGATAGCACATCCCGCAAGGCCTTTGGACGGTCCGCACCCACCCCGGCGGCGCGGACCGCGGCAGGAACGGCGGGGCGGGACCCCCTTCCTATAATCCGGAACGAAATCCGGTCCGTCATGAGCTGCGCCGAAGAAGCCCCCGCCCGCCCCGCTGAAGCCCTCAGCCCCGCCGAACTGCTCGCGCAGGACATGGCGGAGGTCGATGCCGTCATCCATCGCCGCCTGCACTCCGAGGTGGCGCTGATCCAGCAGATCTCGCACTACATCGTCAGCGCCGGCGGCAAGCGCATCCGGCCGATGCTGGTGCTGCTGTTCGCGCGCGCACTCGGCTTCCGGGGCCCGGAACAGCACGAGCTGGCCGCGACGGTGGAGTTCATCCACACCGCGACCCTGCTGCATGACGACGTGGTCGACGAGTCTTCGCTGCGCCGCGGCCGCGAGACCGCAAACGCCCGCTTTGGCAACGCAGCCAGCGTGCTGGTCGGCGACTTCCTCTACTCGCGCGCCTTCCAAATGATGGTGTCGGTCAACCGCCTGCGCGTGCTGGACGTGCTGGCCGACGCGACCAATGTCATCGCCGAAGGCGAGGTCCTGCAGCTGATGAACATGCATGACCCGGACCTCAGCGAGGCCGACTACCTGCAGGTCATCCGCTGCAAGACGGCCAAGCTCTTCGAAGCCAGCGCCCGGCTCGGCGCCGTGCTGGCCGAGGCCCCCCCGCAGGTCGAGGAGGCCTGCGCCGCCTACGGCCAGGCGCTAGGCACCGCCTTCCAGCTGATCGACGACCTGCTCGACTACGAAGGCGATGCCAGCGCGCTCGGCAAGAACGTGGGCGACGACCTGCGCGAAGGCAAGGCCACGCTGCCGCTGCTGATCGCGATGCAGCGCTGCACTCCGCAGGAGCGCACGCTGCTGCGCACGGCGATCGAGCAGGGCGAGACCGAAAAGCTGTCCGAGGTGATCGCCGTCGTCCGCAACACCGGGGCCCTCGAGGCCACCCGTGCGGCCGCCCAGGCCGAGGCCGAACGCGCCGAATCGTGTCTCGCGCAACTCACAGCTTCAGATGCGCGTTCAGCTCTGTTATACTTTTGTGCTCAGTCGGTGCAGCGCACCTTCTGAAGCGGTTTCAGACCAAGGGCGCAACCCGGCGCCCGGATCTAAGCTCTGAAAACCGACGCGGGACAGCGTGTTGTCCCCACCGGCTGCCGAAGCCGGGCCCGCCACGGGCCGAACCATCGGGGTGTAGCTTAGCCTGGTAGAGCGCTACGTTCGGGACGTAGAGGCCGGAGGTTCGAATCCTCTCACCCCGACCAGAATCACCTTGCCCGGCAAGGACCCCCAAAGCCCCGCATGTCGGGGCTTTGCCGTTTCTGGCCCCCGTGACTTCTGCGTCGGCTGCAGGCCCGCCGCCGGAGGTCGTGCCGTCGCAGCATGCGAAGGGGGCGCCCTCCCGCCGGGTCTTCCTCGTTGCCTCGGTCGTGCACGTCGCGACGGCCGGGATGCGTGTCGTGTGCGATGGAGCCGCCCCCGCCAAGCCGCCAAGCAGGGGGAATGCCGCCGCGCTGTTCCGCGCTTACACCTGGAGAACCCGGGCCGATGATCGCCACGCCATGGTTCCTTCCCCCGCTCCCGCCGCGGCCGAGGCCGCGCGCAGCATGCTCTCCGGCGCAGCGCGCGTGCTCGTGCATGCCGGCCGTCTGAGTCCGCCCCAGGCGGAGGATCTGGTGCGCCTCGCGCGGGAACAGAACCAGGGCTTCGTGGCCACCGCGATCGCGCAGGGCGCGGTCAGCGCCTCCGAGCTGGCCCACACCCTGGCCATGACGCTGGCGATCCCGCTGCTCGACCTGGACGCCGTCGATGTCCAGAAGCTGCCGCGACAGGTGCTCGACACCCGCCTGAGCACGCAGTACCAGGTGGCCGTGCTGAGCCGTCGCGGCAACCGGCTGTTCATCGCCGCGGCCGATCCGACGAGCCAGGAAGCCGCCGAGCGCATCAAGTTCGCCACGCAGCTGCTGCCCGAGTGGGTGATCGTCGAGCACGACAAGCTGCTGCGGCTGATCGACCACCTCAACACTGGCGCGAACGAGGCCCTGGACGCCCTGACCGTGGGCGAGATCGAGTTCGACATCGCCGAGGAGCGCCCGGGCCCCGAAGCCACCGAGACCAGCAGCGAGGTCGAGGATGCGCCGGTCGTGCGCTTCCTGCAGAAGATGCTGATCGACGCGGTGAACGCCCGGGCCTCGGACCTGCACTTCGAGCCCTTCGAGACCAACTACCGCGTGCGCTTCCGCGTCGACGGCGAGCTGCGCGAGATCACCCAGCCGCCGCTGGCCATCAAGGACAAGCTGGCCTCGCGCATCAAGGTGATCAGCCGGCTCGACATCGCCGAGCGCCGCGTGCCGCAGGACGGGCGCATGAAGCTGAAGTTCGGCCGCAAGGCCATCGACTTCCGCGTCAGCACGCTGCCGACACTGTTCGGCGAGAAGATCGTGATCCGCATCCTCGACTCGTCGAGCGCCAAGCTCGGCATCGAGGCCCTGGGCTACGAAGCCGAGGAGCGCGAGCGCCTGCTGGCCGCCATCCGCCGGCCCTACGGCATGGTGCTGGTCACGGGGCCGACGGGCTCGGGCAAGACGGTCTCGCTCTACACCTGCCTGAACCTGCTGAACCAGCCGGGGGTGAACATCTCCACCGTCGAAGACCCCGCCGAGATCAACCTGCCGGGCGTGAACCAGGTCAACGTCAACGAGAAGGCGGGGATGAACTTCGCGGTCGCCCTGCGTGCCTTCCTGCGGCAGGACCCGGACATCATCATGGTGGGCGAGATCCGCGACCTGGAGACCGCCGACATCGCGATCAAGGCTGCCCAGACCGGCCACATGGTGATGAGCACCCTGCACACCAACGACGCGCCGACGACGCTGAGCCGCCTGCTGAACATGGGCGTGGCACCGTTCAACATCGCGTCCAGCGTGATCCTGATCACGGCCCAGCGCCTGGCCCGCAAGCTGTGCGAGCAGTGCAAGGCCCCGGCCGACTACCCGCGCGAGGCCCTGCTGCGCGCGGGCTTCCGGGAGGCCGATCTGGACGGGCGCTGGCGGCCCTATCGCGCCGTCGGCTGCGCGGCCTGCACGAACGGCTACAAGGGCCGCACCGGCATCTATCAGGTCATGCCGATCTCGGACGAGATCCAGAAGATCATCCTGGCGCACGGCCATGCGCAGGACATCGCCCGCCAAGCCGAGCGCGAAGGGGTCCGCGACCTGCGTCAGTCGGGGCTGCTCAAGGTCCGGGCCGGCGTCACGACCCTGGAAGAAGTGATCTCGGTCACCAACGAGTAGCCAGGCCCCCGCCATGCCCCCTGCCGCCCGTCCCGTGCCCCGCAAGTCCGCGGAGCGGGAGCACCTCTACGAATGGGAAGGCCGCGACCGCAGCGGCAAGCTGGTGCGCGGCGAGATGCGCGCGATCGGCGACATGGCCGTGCAAGTCAGCCTGCGCCGCCAGGGCATCCTGGTGCAGAAGCTGCGGCGGCGGCGCAGCCCGCAGGGCGGCCGCATCAAGGCCAAGGACATCGCCATCTTCACCCGCCAGATCGCGACCATGATGCGCGCCGGCGTGCCCTTGCTGCAGAGCTTCGAGATCGTCGGCCGGGGCAGCGCCAAGCCCAAGGTGGGCAAGCTGCTGGCCGACCTGAAGGCCGACATCGAGACCGGGACCAGCCTGTCGGATGCCTTCCGCAAGCACCCGATGCACTTCGACGCGCTGTACTGCAACCTGGTCGAGGCCGGCGAGGCCGCCGGCATCCTCGACACCCTGATGGACCGCCTCGCGCTCTACCAGGAGAAGACCCTGGCCATCCAGGCCAAGATCAAGTCGGCCCTGGTCTACCCCCTGGCCGTGCTGCTGGTGGCCTTCGTGGTGGTGGCAGTGATCATGATCTTCGTGATCCCGGCCTTCAAGGAAGTCTTCGGCGCCTTCGGGGCCGACCTGCCGGCGCCGACGCTGGCAGTGATGGCGATGTCGGACCTCTTCGTCGCGTCCTGGTACCTGATCTTCGGCGGGCTGGGCCTGGGCAGCTACTTCTTTCTGCAAAGCTGGAAACGCTCGCCCACGATGCAGAGGGGGATGGACCGGCTGATGCTGAAGGTACCGATCTTCGGGCCGCTGATCACCAAGTCGGTCATCGCCCGCTGGACACGAACGCTCTCGACCATGTTCGCGGCCGGCGTGCCGCTGGTCGAGGCGCTGGACTCGGTGGGCGGGGCCTCGGGCAATGCCGTCTACCGCGAGGCGACCCAGCAGATCCAGCGCGAGGTGGCCGCCGGCACCGCCCTGACCCCGGCCATGCACGCCACCGGCGTGTTCCCGGTGATGGTGCTGCAGATGAGCGCGATCGGCGAGGAGGCCGGCTCGCTCGACCACATGCTCGGCAAGGCGGCCGAGTTCTACGAGCAGGAGGTCGACGAGGCGGTCAAGGCCCTGTCCAGCCTGCTCGAACCGGTGATCATCGTCGTGCTGGGTACGATCATCGGTGGCATCGTTGTCGCGATGTACCTGCCGATCTTCAAGCTGGGTCAGGTGGTCTGACCCTCTCCCGCCCCGATGCCTCCCGACGCCCCCCTCGCCCTGCTGCTCAGCGCCCCGGTCCTCGGCCTGTTCGGCCTGCTGATCGGCAGCTTCCTGAACGTCGTCATCCACCGCCTGCCCCTGATGATGGAACGGGACTGGCGGCGCGAGAGCGCCGAGCTGCTCGAACTGCCCGAGCCGCCGCCCGAAGGGCCGCCTCTGTCGCTGCTGCGCCCGGGCTCGCGCTGCCCGCACTGCGGCCATGCGCTGCGCTGGCACGAGAACCTGCCGCTGCTCGGCTGGCTGCGCCTGCGTGGCCGCTGCGCGGCCTGCCACGGACCGATCAGCCCGCGCTATCCGCTGGTCGAAGGCCTCACGGCCCTGCTCTTCGCGGGCCTGGCCTGGCGCTTCGGGCCCGATCCGGTGGTCCTGGCCTGGGCCGGCTTCGTCGCCACGCTGATCGCCGCGGCCGGCATCGACTGGGACACCACCCTGCTGCCCGACGGCCTCACCCAGCCGCTGCTGTGGGCCGGCCTGGTCGCCGCGGCCCTGGGCTGGACACTGCCGCTCGACCAAGCCTTGTGGGGCGCCGTGGCCGGCTACGGTGCGCTCTGGGGCGTGTTCTGGCTGTTCAAGCTGCTCACCGGCAAGGAGGGCATGGGTGCGGGCGACTTCAAGCTGCTCGCCGCGCTCGGCGCCTGGCTGGGGCCGGCCATGCTGCTGCCGGTGGTACTGGCCGCGTCCCTGATCGGGGCCCTCGTCGGCCTGGGCCTGAAGGCCGGCGGGCGGCTACGCGAGGGACGCTACGTGCCCTTCGGCCCCTTCCTGGCAGGCGCCGGTCTGCTGGTGCTCTATGCCGGCCCGCAGCGGGTCAGCGGCTGGATGGGCTGGGCATGAAGGGCCTGCGGATCGGCCTGACGGGTGGCATCGGCAGCGGCAAGAGCCGCGCCGCAGCCGCCTGGGCCGCGCTGGGCGCCCACCGTCTCGACGCCGATGCCCTCGCCCGGAGCCTGACCGCGCCCGGAGGGGCCGCCATCGAGGCCCTGCGCGAGGCCTTCGGCCCCGGGGTGCTGGATGCCGAGGGCGGCCTGGACCGCGCCGCGATGCGGGCCCGGGCCTTTGCCGACCCGGCCGTGCGACTGCAGCTGGAAGCCCTGCTGCATCCGCGCATCGGCGAGGCGCTGCGCAGCGCCATGGCGAGCGCCCCGGCCGGGGTGGTGCAGGTGCTGGAGATTCCGCTGCTGGTCGAGCATCTGGCCCGCTGGCGGCCGCAGCTCGACCGCATCGTGGTGATCGACTGCCCGGTTGAGCGACAGATCGAGCGCACGCAGGCCCGCTCGGGCTGGCCCCGGGCGCAGGTGGAGGCGGTCATCGCGCAGCAGGCCTCGCGCGACGCGCGCCGAGCGGCGGCCGACGCGGTGATCGACAACAGCCGGGACGATCCCGCGGCCCTCGAGGCCGCCGTCCGGGCGCTCTGGACGCGGTGGATCGGCCCGCCGCCCCCCGGCGGAAGGGATCGCGGCCCCGGGTGAACCCTGGGCGCTGTGGAACAATCCCTTGCCGCATGTCCGCGGAGTGGCCGGCCTTGATCCTCTACGAATACCCGTTCAACGAGAGCACCCGCACCCTGCTGCGGCTGGAGCATCTCTGCGGCCGACTCAACACCCTGGTCGCACGCGAGGACGCGCTCGACCACCACCACGCCCTGGCTGCGCTCTTCGAGATCATCGAGGTCGCGGCCCGGGCCGACCTGAAGACCGACCTGCTGCGCGACCTGGACCGCCAGCGCGCGCAGCTCGCGCAGTTCCGCGGCAACCCGGCCATCGCCGAAAGCCGGCTCGAAGCCTTCATCCAGCGCGTCGACCACTGCCACGCCGCGCTGCAGCAGACCAGCGGCAAGGCCGGCCAGAGCCTCAACGGCGACGACTGGCTGATGAGCATCCGAAGCCGCATCACCATTCCCGGCGGCACCTGCAGCTTCGACCTGCCGGCCTACTACGCCTGGCAGCAGGGCGAAGCCAGCCGCCGGCGCCAGGACCTGCAGCGCTGGACCCGGCCGCTGCAACCCTGGATCGAGGCCATCGGTCTGGTGCTGGGCATGATGCGCGAGTCCGGCCACCCGCAGATGGTTGCCGCGCCCGGCGGCCACTTCCAGCAGAGCCTGCCGCAGAACCGCAGCTTCCAGCTGCTGCGGCTGAGGCTGCCGCGCGCGCTGGAACTGATCCCCGAGATCAGCGGGCACCGGCTGCTCGTCTCGGTGCGGCTGATGCGGCAAGACCCCGAGGGCCGGCTCAAGCCCGCAGCCGAGGACACCAGCTTCGAACTGAGCCTGTGCGGATGAGCGCCGAAGCCGGGACCACGCGGGCGACGATCGTCCCCTGCCCCCGCTGCCGCCAGCCGAGCCGCTACGCGTCCGACAACCCCTGGCGACCCTTCTGCAGCGAGACCTGCCGGCAGATCGACCTGGGCGCCTGGGCCGAAGGGGGCTATCGACTGCCTGCCCGCGCGCCGGATCCGGACGCCGAGGGCCTTTCGGAGACCTGATCAGCCCCCGTCAGAGGGGCTGCCTCGATACGTGGCACGCCCCATTTGGATGCAAACTTCAGTAAACAACTTGCTGAAAGTTGACATGAAGTTCCGCTTCCGCACCCCACACCAGCTGCCCGCGAGCTGGGCGGCCGATCAGCACGCGCTGACGACGACCGCACAGGACCCCCTGTCGTCCTGGTTCGGTCTGGAACGGCCGGAAGCCCGCGCCCCGGGTGATGCGCCACGCAGCGGACCGGGGCCGCGAGCCGAGCAGGTCTGGCGCGCACGGGCCGTCGACGTGGCAGCCAACGAGGACCTGCTGGTCGAATCCTGAAGCCGGCGGCACGGCGCCGGAGCACGGGGCAAGCCGTGCGTCGACACGCCACCCCACCCACCCGGGCGATATCAGCCCGTTCCGCCTGAGGCCGCCTCCTCGGCCAGCCAATCCAGCACCGGCAGGGTGCCGGGCAGCACCGGCGCCACCTGCACCGGCAGGCGGGACCAGGCCATCTGCTGGCCCTCCCGCATCTCGAAGGCCCCCGTCCACACGCGCACCTTGCAGAAGTGCAGCCGCACGCGGGCGTGCGGGTAGTCCATCACGTGCACGCGCCAGGGCTCGGCCGGGCCGATGGTGACGCCGATCTCCTCGATCAGTTCGCGGCGCAGGGCCTGCTCCACCGTCTCGCCGGCCTCCAGCTTGCCCCCCGGGAACTCCCAGTAGCCGGCGTAGACCTTGCCCTCCGGCCGCGAGCACAGCAGGAAGCGGCCCTCCGCATCGAAGAGCAGACCGACCGCCACGTCGACCGGCACGCGGTCCGTCGGCTGATCCTGGCTCATCGCGTGAGCCGCCCGACATGATCCCGGGCGAACTGCCACGCCACGCGACCCGAGCGCGATCCGCGCTCCAGGGCCCAGACCAGGGCCTCGCCGCGGGCGGCCTCGATGGCCGCCGCATCCAGTCCGAAGTGCGCGAGCCACTGCCCCACCACGGCCAGGTACTCGTCCTGGCTGAAGGGGTAGAAGCTGATCCACAGGCCGAAGCGCTCGGAGAGGGACACCTTCTCCTCGATGGCCTCGCCCGGATGCAGTTCGCCGTTCGCATCGTGGCGGGCGGCCAGGTTGTCGCGCATCTGCTCGGGCAGCAGGTGGCGGCGGTTGCTGGTGGCCACGATCAGCAGGTTGTCGCTGAGCTGGCTGACCGAGCCGTCGAGCACCGACTTCAGCACCTTGTAGGCCGACTCGCCCTCGTCGAAGCTGAGGTCATCGCAAAAGAGAATGAAGCGCTCTGGCCGCTCGGCCACCAGGTCGACCAGATCGGGCAGGTCGACGAGATCGGCCTTGTCGACCTCGATCAGGCGCAGGCCCTGCGGCGCGAAGGCGTTCAGCGCGGCCTTGACCAGCGAGCTCTTGCCGGTGCCGCGGGCGCCGCTGAGCAGCACATTGTTGGCCCCGCGGCCCGCCACGAACTGCGCGAGATTGCGCACCAGTCGCTCCTTCTGCGCATCGATCTCCTGCAGATCGTCGAGCTGGATGGAGGCCGCGTGGCGCACCGGCTCAAGCACCGCCGCGCCGCGCCGGCGGCGGTAGCGGAAGGCGTGGGCGGCCGACCAGTCCGGCGCCTGCAGCTGCGGCGGAAGCAGGCTTTCAAGCCGGACCAGCAGGGCCTCGGCACGGACCATCAGGGCGTTCAGATCGGACATCGGCTGGACTGGCGGACAGGGGCTTTCCCGGGTGCGGCGCAGTGTAGCCAGCCCCCTTCGGCCCCGCCGGGAGCGGCCGGGTCGGGGCCGGGCCGCGGCCTCGCGGGCCCGGTCGATCCGCGAGACCGCTCAGTCGCCCCCCGGAGACCAGCGGCGCAGGGCCGGGCCGGCGATCAGCACGGTCTGATCCCCCGGCCGGGGCTGGACGGTGTGCAGGCCGGTGAAGGCGCCGAAGGCCGGCAGCAGGCCGACCTGGCGGCGCGCGTCGAAGTGGAAGCAGGGCAGGCGCAGCGATTCCCCGGCCGCCCGCAGCCGCAGGCCGGGATGGATGTGGCCGGCCAGCACCGCCCGGCCGGGCTGTGGCCGGGGATGGTGGGCCAGGGCCAGGCCGCCGAGCGGCCAGGGCTCGTCAACCACGGCAAAGCCCAGGGCGGCCGGCGGATCACCGGCGCGGTCATCGTGGTTGCCGCGCACCAGGGTGAGTTCCAGGCCGGGATGCGCGGCCCGCCAGGCGGCCAGGGCTGCACCGGCGGGGCCGTCGCGGGCGGCGGCGGCATGCAGCAGATCCCCCAGGACGACCAGCGCACGCGCGCCGGTCTCGACCAGGGCGGCACTCAAGCGGTTCAGCGATTCGGCGCTGCTGCCCTGCGGCACCGGCACGCCGAGGCGGCGGAAGCTCTGGCCCTTGCCGACATGCACATCGGCCACCAGCAAGGTGGCGTGATCGGGCAGCCAGATGCTGCGGTCGGCGCGCAGCCTCAGGGTCTCGCCGCCCCAGACCAGGTCCATCGCGGCCCCGGCCTCAGCGGGCGATCAAGGCCAGGGTGGCGTCGAGCTGCTCGGTCGGCAGGCGGCGGAAATCGCTGCGCGCGAAGCGCTGCAGCCGGCCCTGGGCCAGCGCGATCAGCGCCGCGGCGCGCAGCTGCGCGTCGACCGTGGGCGTCGGCGAGCCGGCCGCCTCGGCGGCCGCGCGCAGCACCTGGCGGCACTGCGATTCGAGGCGGTCGAAGAACTGGTTCATGCGCGCGATCAGCCGCGCGTGCTCGGTGACCAGGGCATCGCCGACCATCACCCGCACCATGCCCGGGTTGCGCTCGCCGAACTGCAGCAGCACGGCCACCATGCGCATGGCGGCCTGCATGCCATCGGGCTCGCGCTCGGCAATCTGCTGGACCAGGCCGAAGAGGCTGGACTCGATGAACTCGATCAGGCCCTCGTACATCTGGGCCTTGCTCGCGAAGTGGCGGTAGAGCGCCGCCTCGCTCAGGCCGAGCCGGGCCGCCAGGGCGGCGGTGGTGACCCGCTCGGCTCCCGGCTCCTGCAGCATGGCGGCCAGGGCCTGCAGGATCTGGATGCGGCGCTCGCCCGGCTTGAGCCGCTTGCGTCCCGTCGCGGCCGCATCGGCGGGCCCGGGCGACGCCTCGGGGTCGGCCGGTGGGAAGTCGGGGGCATCAGACATGGAAAGTGAGTGCACGCAAGCGGTTGAGGCCTGAAATTCTGGCACACACATGGGGCGGCCGACGGCCGGGGCGCAGCCAGGCCGGGGCCGGCGGCGCGCCCCGGGGCACGGTCTGCGGCCCCGCGCGCAGGCGCTGCAGCCGCGGTGCCTGAGGCCGGTGGTAGCCCTGCATCCAGACCGTGCGCCAGCCCTCGCGGCGCGCCGCGCGCAGGTGGCCGGGCGTGTCGTCGACCAGCACCGCGCGATGGGCGGGCAGCTTCAGCCGCGCCAGCAGGTGGCGCAGCATGCGGGCGTCGGGCTTGGGCCGCCACTGGCCGAAGACGCGCATGGCCTCGATGGCGATCACCGCCTCGAAGCCGCGCCAGCCCAGGGTGCCCAGCACGCGCGCGGCATAGGCCGCCGGGCCATTGGTCAGCACGAACTTGCGGCCCGGCAGGCGCGCCAGCGCCTGGGCATCGGCGCGCGGCCGGCGCAGCCGGGCTTCCAGGCCGGGCAGGCGGTGGGTCTCGGCCAGGAAGTGGTGGGGGTCGGTGCCGTGATGGCGGATCAGGCCCAGCAGGGTCGCGCCGTGGCGTTGCCAGTAGGCCCGGCGCCGGGCGTCGGCGGCGGCGCGGTCCAGGCCCAGGCTGGCCTGCAGGTAGTCCGTCATCGCGCCGTTCAGCGGGCCGAAGGCCGCGAGCGTCGCATCGTGCAGGGTGTCGTCCAGGTCGAAGAACCAGACCGGCCGACGCGGCCAGCCCGCCGGCTCGACCGGCGGCGCGCCGTAGGCCGGCAGCGTGCCGGCCGCCGCGGCCCGGCCCCGCCCGCCCGCCTGCGGGGCCCGGCGGCTCAATGCGAGCGGATCATCGTGCCGAAGGCGCCGTCGGTCAGCACCTCCAGCAGCATCACGTGCGGCACCCGGCCGTCGATGATGTGGACGGCGTTGACGCCGCTCTTGGCCGCGTCCAGCGCCCCGGCGATCTTGGGCAGCATGCCGCCGCTGATGGTGCCGTCGGCGAAGAGCTCGTCGATCTGGCGGGCCGAGAGATTGGTCAGCAGCTTGCCGGCCTTGTCGAGCACGCCGGTGGTGTTGGTCAGCAGCATGAGCTTCTCGGCGCGCAGCACCGTGGCCAGCTTGCTGGCGACGAGGTCGGCGTTGATGTTGTAGCTCTCGTTGCGCTCGCCGAAGCCGATGGGGCTGATGACCGGGATGAACTGGTCGTCCTGCAGGGCCTGGACCACGCTGGGGTCGATGGACTCGATCTCGCCGACCTGGCCGATGTCGTGCTCCTTGCTCGGGTCGTCCTTGTCGAGCATCTTGAGCTTGCGGGCGCGGATCATGGCGCCGTCGCGGCCGGTCAGGCCCACGGCCTTGCCCCCGGCGGCGTTGATCAGGCCGACGATGTCCTGCTGCACCTCGCCGCCCAGCACCCACTCGACGACCTCCATCGTCTCCTCGTCGGTCACCCGCATGCCCTGGATGAAGGTGCCCTTCTTGCCGATCTTGGCCAGGGCATCGTCGATCTGCGGGCCGCCGCCGTGCACGACGATGGGCTTCATGCCGACCAGCTTGAGCAGCACCACGTCCTCGGCGAAGTCGGCCTGCAGGGCCGGATCGGTCATGGCGTTGCCGCCGTACTTGATGACGATGGTCTTGCCGTGGAACTTGCGGATGTAGGGCAGGGCCTGGGCCAGGATCTCGGCCTTGTCGCGCGGGGCGATCGCGGCCAGCTCGGGGGTCGGGGTGCTCATGGCGAAGGTCGGCCGGTGGAGAAGAGGTCGCAAATTCTAGGGTTGCCCCGGGGCGTGGCCGTGACGGCCGGCGGCCGGCCTCAGCCGCCCGGGGCCAGGGCCAGCAGCAGGGCGTAGCGGCCGGCCTTGCCCAGCGCCATCCAGGCCAGGCAGGGCCCGGCCGGCAGGCGCAGCGCGCCGGCCAGCAGGCACAGCGGATCGCCGACCAGCGGCAGCCAGCTCAAGGCGCAGGCCTTTGCGCCGTGCCGGGCCAGCAGCGCGCGGGCGCGGCGGCGGGCCGGCGACTCGGGCGACCTGGACGCCCCGGGCGCTCCGGGCGCTCCGGTGGGCACAGCCGCCTCGGCCGCCGGTCGCAGCAGCCGCGCCAGGCCGCGCCCCATGGCCCAGCTGATCGCGCCGCCGGCGGTGTTGCCCAGGCTCGCGGCCAGGAAGGCCGGCAGCAGCAGCTCGGGCCGCAGCTGCACCAGGGCCAGCAGCGCCAGCTCGGAGCCGCCCGGCAGCAGGGTGGCCGACAGCAGGGCCAGCAGGCCCAGCCCCAGCAGCAGCGGCCCCGCGGCCGAGGGGCCCGCGGCCAGGGCCTGCAGGGCCTGCGAGAGACCGGCCAGATAGCCCATCGGGTCGGTGGGCAGCAGGGCCAGGGGGGGCAGATCCATGCCGCGCAGTGTGCCGGAGCCCCCCTGCCGCCGCGCCGCCGGGAGGGGCGGGATCCGCAGAAACCCCTGGCTATACTCTGCCTCCTTTTTCAGCAGGCCACCGTGACCGCTCCCCTCGCCATCGGCCCGATCACGGTGCCCAACCGCCTCTTCGTCGCCCCCATGGCCGGGGTGACGGACCGGCCCTTCCGCATGCTGTGCAAGCGGCTGGGCGCGGGCTATGCGGTCAGCGAGATGGTCACCTCGCGCCGCGAGCTGTGGGACAGCCTCAAGACCTCGCGCCGCGCCAACCACGCCGGCGAAGGCCCGCCGATCGCCGTGCAGATCGCCGGCACCGCGCCCGAGGAGATGGCCGAGGCCGCGCGCTACAACATCGAGCGCGGCGCCCAGGTCATCGACATCAACATGGGCTGCCCGGCCAAGAAGGTGTGCAAGGTCTGGGCGGGTTCGGCCCTGATGCAGGACGAGGACCTGGCGCTGCGCATCGTCGA
This sequence comes from uncultured Rubrivivax sp., assembly GCA_964433315.1. Lineage (GTDB taxonomy): Bacteria > Pseudomonadota > Gammaproteobacteria > Burkholderiales > Burkholderiaceae_C > Aquariibacter. The sequence goes on along the minus strand of CAYSQO010000004.1, from coordinate 35,491 downwards.
GGCCACGGTCGAGGCCGCCCGCCCCCACGGCGTGCCCGTGACGCTGAAGATGCGCACCGGCTGGAGCGCCAGCGGCCGCAACGCGCTGACCATCGCCCGCAAGGCCGAGGCCGCCGGCATCGCCATGGTCACCGTGCACGGCCGCACCCGCGAGCAGGGCTACGGCGGCGAGGCCGAGCACGACACCGTGGCCGCCATCAAGCGCGCGCTGCGCATCCCGGTGGTGGCCAACGGCGACATCGACAGCCCCGAGCGCGCCCGCGAGGTGCTGGCCCGCACCGGCTGCGACGCGGTCATGATCGGCCGCGCGGCCCAGGGCCGGCCCTGGATCTTCGGCGACATCGCCCACTTCCTGGCCACCGGAAGCCACCGCCCGCCCCCGGCCACGCGCCAGGTGGCCGACTGGCTGCTGGAGCATCTGGTCGACCACTGCAGCCTGTACGGCGAGACCGCGGGCGTGCGCAGCGCCCGCAAGCACATCGGTTGGGCCCTCAAGGGCCTGCCGGGCGGCGCGGACTTCCGCGACCGCATGAACCGCATCGACACCGCAGCGGCCCAGCAGGCCGCTGTGCGGGACTACTTCGAGGCCCTCGCCCAGCGTCACCCGCTGCTGCCGGCGCCCGAAGCCGAGAGGCCGTACGAGACCACGGCTCCCCACGACGACCTCCCTGCCGCCGCCTGCGCCGCGGCCTGAGCCATGAGCAACAAAAAGACGATCGAAGGCTGCATCCGCGACAGCCTGGAAGGCTATTTCAAGGACCTGCGCGGCGCCGAGCCGCACAACGTGTACGACATGGTGATGGAGGTGGTCGAGAAGCCGCTGCTGGACGTGGTCATGCAGCAGGCCGAGGGCAACCAGTCCCGCGCCGCCGAGTGGCTGGGCATCAACCGCAACACCCTGCGCCGCAAGCTGGCGCAGCACAAGCTCATCAAACAAGACGGCCCGCGCGGCTGAACCCCATGAACCTCTCGCATCTCAGCGCCCTGCTCTCGGTCTCCGACAAGACCGGCATCGTCGAACTCGCGCAGGGCCTGCACGCCCTGGGCGTGAAGCTGCTGTCCACCGGCGGCACCGCCAAGCTGCTGGCCGAGGCCGGCCTGCCCGTGACCGAGGTGGCCGAGCACACCGGCTTCCCGGAAATGCTCGACGGCCGCGTCAAGACCCTGCACCCCAAGATCCACGGCGGCCTGCTGGCCCGCCGCGACCTGGCCGCGCACCGCGACGCGCTCAGCACCCACGGCATCGCGACGATCGACCTGCTGGTCGTCAACCTCTACCCCTTCGAGGCCACCGTCGCGAAGGCCGGCTGCACCCTGGGCGACGCGATCGAGAACATCGACATCGGCGGGCCGGCCATGGTGCGCTCGGCCGCCAAGAACTGGAACGACGTGGCCGTGCTGACCGATGCCGGCCAGTACGCCGGCGTGCTGGCCGAACTGCGCGCCCACGGCGCCGTGCAGCGCGCGACCCGCTTCGCCCTGGCCGTGGCCGCCTTCAACCGCATCAGCAACTACGACGCGGCGATCAGCGACTACCTGTCGGCCCTCGAGCTGCCGGCCGATGACGCCGCCGTGCCGGCCCGCAGCGCCTTCCCGGCGCAGAGCAACGGCCGCTTCGTCAAGCTGCAGGACCTGCGCTACGGCGAGAACCCGCACCAGCAGGCCGCCGTCTATCGCGACCTCTTCCCCGCCCCCGGCTCGCTGGTCACCGCCAAGCAGCACCAGGGCAAGGAGCTGAGCTACAACAACCTGGCCGATGCCGATGCGGCCTGGGAGGCGGTCAAGGCCTTCGATGGCGCCCACGACGGCCCCGCGTGCGTGATCGTCAAGCACGCCAACCCCTGCGGCGTGGCCCTGGGCGCCACGGCGGCGGCGGCCTACGCCGGCGCCTTCGCCACCGACCCGACCTCGGCCTTCGGCGGCATCATCGCCTTCAACGTGCCGGTGGACGCCGCGGCGGCCGAGGCCGTCAGCAAGCAGTTCATGGAAGTGCTGATCGCCCCGGGCTACAGCGCCGAGGCGCTGACGATCCTGGCCGCCAAGGCCAACACCCGGGTGCTGGAGATCCCGCTCGACGCCGTGCAGCGCGACGGCACCACGCCCTGGGCGCGCGGCCAGAACGCGCAGGACGTCAAGCGCATCGGCTCGGGCCTGCTGATCCAGAGCGCGGACAACGCGGTCCTCACCGCGGCCGACCTGCGGGTCGTCACCACGCTGAAGCCGACGCCGGCCCAGATCACCGACCTGCTGTTCGCCTGGAAGGTGGCCAAGTTCGTGAAGAGCAACGCCATCGTCTTCTGCGGCGGCGGCCGCACCCTGGGCGTGGGCGCCGGGCAGATGAGCCGCCTGGACAGCGTGCGCATCGCCGGCATCAAGGCCCAGCATGCCGGCCTGAGCCTGCAGGGCTCGGTGGTCGCCAGCGACGCCTTCTTCCCCTTCCGCGACGGCCTGGACGTGCTGGCCGACGCCGGCGCCAGCGCGGTCATCCAGCCGGGCGGCTCGATGCGCGACGAGGAAGTCATCGCCGCGGCCAACGAGCGCGGCGTGGCCATGGTCTTCACCGGCGTGCGGCACTTCCGCCATTGAGCCGGAACGGCGGCCCGCGCCGCCCGGCCCCGGCCCCGGCCCGGCGTCTGCCGTCAAGCCGGGCCGCCGCGGGGCCGGGCCGACGCGCCCGGCCGCTAGCATGCAGCGCATGAACACCGGGCTTGCCGCCCTCGCCGGCTGGCTGCTGTCCTTCATCGCACGCTTGGTCACCGGGGCCCAGGGCCACTGGCTGGGCTGCGTGCCGAAGGACGAGCAGCGCATCTACTTCGCCAACCACCAGAGCCACCTGGACTGGGTGCTGATCTGGTGCGCACTGCCGCGCGAGCTGCGCGCCCGCACCCGGCCAATCGCGGCCCAGGACTACTGGACCACCGGCCCGCTCAAGCACTGGATCACCCGCGAGGTCTTCCGCGCCGTCTACGTCAGCCGCACCCGCACGGACGACCAGGACCCGCTGGAGCCCCTGGCCGAGGCCCTGGCCGCCGGCGACTCGCTGGTGATCTTCCCCGAGGGCACGCGCAGCAACCTGGGCGAGCCGCAGGCCTTCAAGACCGGGCTCTACCACCTGGCCCGGCAGTTCCCGCAGGCGGTGCTGATCCCGGCCTGGATCGACAACGTGCAGCGCGTCATGCCCAAGGGCGAGGTCGTGCCGGTGCCCATCCTCTGCACGGTCAGCTTCGGCGCGCCGCTGGCGCCCCCGGCCGGGGACGAGGACAAGCGCGACTTCCTGGCGCGCGCGCGCGCCGCCGTGCTGGCCCTGCGGCCGGCCAGCCCCTGAGGCCGCCATGGGAGAACTGCGCGAGCTCAGCGCCAGCCAGCAGACCGGCCTGCTGTTCCTGCTCGTCTTCGGCCTGCTGACCCTGGCCAGCCTGGCCCTGGTCCTGCGCAGCCTGCGACCCGACCCCAGCCCGGCTCAGCGCCTGAGCCTGGCCGGCCTGCGGCGCGACCTGCGCGCGGTCTGGATCGGCAGCCTGCTGTTCTGGCTGGCCTGGCTCGGCGGGCCGCTGGGAGCCACCCTGCTCTTCGGCCTGTTCAGCTTCCTGGCGCTGCGCGAGTTCATCACCCTGATGCACACCGGCCGCAGCGACCACCGGGCGCTGATCCTGGCCTTCTTCGTCGTGCTGCCGCTGCAGTACCTGCTGGTGGGCACGCGGCGCTTCGACCTCTTCAGCGTGATGATCCCGGTCTATGCCTTCTTCGCGCTGCCGGTGGCCAGCGCGCTGGCCGGCGACCCGCTGCGCTTCCTGGAACGCAACGCCAAGATCCAGTGGGGCATCATGGTCTGCGTCTACGGCCTGTCGCACACGCCGGCCCTGCTGCTGCTGAGCTTTCCGCGGCATGGCGGGCGGGGGGCCTTCCTGGTCTTCTTCCTGGTCGTCGTCGTCGGCCTCGGGCAGATCGTGCAGAGCTGGGCCGGCCGGCGGCTGCGCAGCCGGCCGGTGGTGCGGCAGATCGACCGCCGCTTCAGCTGGCGGGCCTGGGCCAGCGGCACGCTGGCGGCCGGCCTGGCGGGCGCGCTGATGTACTGGGCCACGCCCTTCAAGCCGCTGCAGGCCATGAGCCTGGCCCTGATCGCCGCCGGCAGCGGCCTGCTCGGCGAGCTGGTCATGCAGGCCCTCAAGCGCGATGCCGGCGTGCGCCACTGGGGCCACCGCGTGGCCGCCGCGCCGGCCGGGGCCGAGGGCCTGGGCACGGTCACCGGCGCGGTCGGCCTGCTCGACCGCATCGCCGCGCTGTGCTTTGCCGCGCCGGTGTTCTTCCACGCCGTGCGCTGGTACTTCAGCCTCGGACGCTGAGCCCATGCCCGCCACCCGCGTCCTCGGCATCGACCCCGGCCTGCGCACCACCGGCTTCGGCGTGATCGAGGCCGAGGGCGCGCAGCTGCGCTACCTGGCCAGCGGCACCATCCGCACCGACAGCCTGCCCAACGGCGACCTGCCGGGGCGCATCAAGCTGATCTTCGACGGCGTCAGCGAGATCGTCGCGCGCTACGAACCGCAACAGGCCGCGCTGGAGATCGTCTTCGTCAACGTGAACCCGCAGAGCACCCTGCTGCTCGGCCAGGCGCGCGGCGCGGCGCTGGCGGCCCTGGTCAGCCGCGGGCTCGCGGTGTCGGAATACACCTCGGCCCAGCTGAAGAAGGCCGTGGTCGGCGCCGGCCAGGCGCGCAAGGAGCAGGTGCAGCACATGGTCATGCACCTGCTGAAGCTGCCGGGCCTGCCGGGGCCGGATGCGGCCGACGCACTGGGCCTGGCCATCGCCCACGTGCACGTGGGGGGCTCTCAGGCAGCCATCGCGGCCGTCACGCCGCTGCAGCGGCGCGCGCACAGCCAGTACCGCGGCGGGCGCAGCTACTGAGCCCGAGGGCTCAGAGCATCACCACCAGCCGCTCCAGGAAGAGCACGCCGAAGAAGCCCAGCCCGGCCAGCAGCGTCCACTTCAGGATGACGAGCCCGCGGCGGCGCCAGACCGCCTGCCCGGTGCCGATGGCCATCGCGAAGCAGAGGATGGACGCCAGCAGCAGCAGGCCGACGACCAGGCGGGCGATCAGCATGGCGGCGCCTCCGCGCTCAGCGGCCGAAGCCGACGGCCGGCGCGAAGCCGCGCGGCGCATCGGCCTCGCGCTCGAAGGCCGCAATCTCCCAGGCCTCGGGATCGTCCAGCAGCGCGCGCAGCAGCTTGTTGTTCAGGGCATGGCCGCTCTTGTAGGCGCTGTAGGCGGCCAGCAGCGGCTTGCCGGCGATGTAGAGGTCGCCGATCGCGTCGAGGATCTTGTGCTTCACGAACTCGTCGTCGTAGCGCAGGCCGTCGGCGTTCAGCACGCGGCGGTCGGCCACCACGATGGCGTTGTCCATGCTGCCGCCCAGGCTCAGGCCGCGAGCCCGCATCATGTCCACGTCCTTGGTGAAGCCGAAGGTGCGGGCGCGAGCGATGTCGCGGCCGTAGTCGCCGCGGGCGAAGTCGAACTCGACGCGCTGGCCGGTGGCGTCCACCGCCGGGTGGTCGAAGTCGATCTCGAAGGCCAGCTTGTAGCCGTGGTGCGGCTCCAGCCGCGCCCACTTCAGGCCGGCGCCCTGGCCCTCGCGCACCTCGACCGGCTTCCTCACGCGCAGGAAGCGCTTGGCCGCGGCCTGGCTCTGCACCCCGGCGCTCTGCAGCAGGTAGACGAAGCTGGCCGAGGAGCCGTCGAGGATGGGCACTTCCTCGGCGGTGATGTCGATGATCAGGTTGTCGATGCCCAGGCCGCAGCAGGCGCTCATCAGGTGCTCGACGGTGTTGACCTTGGGCGCGCCCGGATCGCCGCCGGGCGACAGGGTGGAGGCCAGCCGCGTGTCGCAGACCGAGGTGGCCGTGACCGGGATCTCCACCGGCACCGGCAGATCGACCCGCCGGAAGACGATGCCGGTGTCCACCGGCGCGGGCCGCAGCGTCAGCTCGACCCGCTGTCCGCTGTGCAGGCCGACGCCGACGGCGCGGGTGAGGGTCTTGAGACTGCGTTGGGCCAACATGGCCGCGATTGTAGGAAGCCAGGTGTTGCGGGGAGCTTGCGGGCCGCATGGCCGTCTTGATCGCGGCGATCGGGCGCCTGCATCGCGGCGCCGGCGGCAGCCGGCACGGCCGGGCTCGGCCCCTTCACCCCGTCCAAGGGGACATTGGCCCCCTTGGAGCCGCGGGGCTGCTGCCGCCCAGGGCCTCGCAGTGCTCGGCCCCTTCGCCCCGTCCAAGGGGGCACTGGCCCCCTTGGAGCCGCGGGGCTGCTGCCGCCCAGGGCCTCGCAGTGCTCGGCCCCTTCGCCCCGTCCAAGGGGGCACTGGCCCCCTTGGAGCCGCGGGGCTGCTGCCGCCCAGGGCCTCGCAGTGCTCGGCCCCTTCGCCCCGTCCAAGGGGGCATTGGCCCCCTTGGAGCCGCGGGGCTCAGCCCTGCGACACGCCGTTGAGGGCGTCGGCGCGCTGCTGGGCGGCGGCCAGGTCGAGCGCGCCGGTGTAGATGGCGCGGCCGCAGATCACGCCCTGCACGCCTTCGGATTCGACGGCGCAGAGCGCCTCGATGTCGGCCAGGTCGGACAGGCCGCCGGAGGCGATGACCGGGATGGTCAGGGCCTGGGCCAGCTTGACGGTGGCGTCGATGTTGATGCCGGTCAGCATGCCGTCGCGGCCGATGTCGGTGTAGATCACGGCCTCGACGCCGTAGTCCTCGAACTTCTTGGCCAGGTCGACGACCTCGTGGCCGGTCAGCTTGCTCCAGCCGTCGGTGGCGACCTTGCCGTCCTTGGCGTCCAGGCCGACGATGATGTGGCCGCCGAAGGCCGTGCAGGCATCACGCAGGAAGCCGGGGTTCTTGACCGCGGCGGTGCCGATGATGATGTAGCTCAGGCCGCCGTCGAGGTAGCGCTCGATGGTGTCGAGGTCGCGGATGCCGCCACCGAGCTGCACCGGGATCTCCTCGCCGACTTCCTTGAGGATGGCCTTGATCGCCGGCTCGTTGACCGGCTTGCCGGCGAAGGCGCCGTTGAGGTCGACCAGGTGCAGGCGCCGCGCGCCGGCGTCAACCCAGCGGCGCGCCATCGCGGCCGGGTCCTCGCCGAAGGTGGTGGAGACGTTCATGTCGCCCTGTTGCAGGCGGACGCATCGGCCGTCCTTGAGGTCGATGGCAGGGATCAGGAGCATGGCCGGTTCGAAGGAAGGGATCGAGGGGGGCGGACCGCGGGGGCAGGCCTCAGGGACGCCAGCTCAGGAAGTTGCGGTACAGGGCGAGCCCGTGGGCCGCGCTCTTCTCCGGGTGGAACTGGGTCGCAAAAATGTTATCCCGGGCCACCGCGCTGGTAAACCGCGCGCCGTATTCGGTGCTGCCGGCGGTGTGCGCGTCCTGCTCGGGCGCGGCGTGGTAGCTGTGGACGAAGTAGAACCAGGCCTCGTCGGGCACGCCGGCCCAGACCGGGTGCGGCGCAGCCCCGCCGAAGCCGTGCTGGCGCACGCGGTTCCAGCCCATCTGCGGCACCTTGTAGCGACTGCCGTCGGGCTGTAGGGCCGCGTCGAGCCGGAAGCGCCGGACGCGGCCGGGAATCAGGCCCAGCCCGGGGGTGTCCTGCTCCTCGGAGTGGTCGAGCAGCATCTGCATGCCGACGCACACGCCCATCAGCGGCTTGCTGGCAGCGGCCTCGAGCACGGCGGCCAGCAGCTCGCCGCCGTGGGCCTCGCGCAGCTCGCGCATGCAGTCGCGCATGGCGCCCTGGCCGGGCAGCACGACGCGCTCGGCGGCGCGGACCACGGCCGGATCGGCGGTGACTAGCACCTCGGGCACGACCCCGTCCAGGGTCTGCGCCGCGTGGCGCACGGCCTGCGACACCGAGCGCAGATTGCCCATGCCGTAGTCGATGACGGCGACGCGGCCCATCACAGGCTGCCCTTGGTCGAGGGGATCACGCCGGCGGCGCGGGGGTCGATCTCCAGCGCGAAGCGCAGGGCGCGCGCGAAGGCCTTGAAGATCGTCTCGCACTGGTGGTGCGCGTTGTGGCCCTTGAGGTTGTCGATGTGCAGGGTCGCGCCGGCATGGTTGACGAAGCCCTGGAAGAACTCGAAGACCAGCTGGGTGTCCAGGCCGCCGATGCTGCCGGCGGTGAAGCTCACCTCCATGTGCAGGCCGGGGCGGCCGGAGAAGTCGATGGTCACGCGCGACAGCGCCTCGTCCAGCGGCACGTAGGCGTGGCCGTAGCGGCGGATGCCGCGCTTGTCGCCCACCGCCTGGGCGAAGGCCTGGCCCAGGGTGATGCCGACGTCTTCCACGGTGTGGTGGCCGTCGATGTGCAGGTCGCCCTTGGCATCGACCTTCAGGTCGATCAGGCCGTGGCGGGCGATCTGGTCGAGCATGTGGTCGAAGAAGCCGATGCCCGTGGCGAGCTGGGCCTCGCCCGTGCCGTCGAGGTTGACGGCCACGTGGATCTGCGTCTCCTTCGTGTCGCGCTGGACGGAGGCGGTGCGGGGGGAGCTGCTCATGGCGGAGGTCTCGCGGAAACGGGGACGGACGGCAAAGGGCGGCGGCGGGACTCAGGCGGCCGCCAGCACGCGGTCGAGCGCGGCCAGCAGGAGGTCGGTCTGCGCCTCGGTGCCGATGCTGATGCGCAGGAAGTCGGCAATGCGCGCCGGCCGCGGGAACTGGCGCACCAGCACCTTGTGCTCGCGCAGCGCAGCGGCCAGGGCCGCGCCGGCATGGCCGGGGTGGCGGGCAAAGACGAAGTTGGCGGCCGAGGGCAGCACCTGGAAGCCGCGGGCCTGCAGCGCCGCCGTCAGCCGCGCGCGGGTGGCGACGATGCGCGCGCAGGTGGCGGCGAACCAGGTCTCGTCCTGCATCGAGGCGATCGCGCCCGCCTGGGCCACGCGGTCCAGCGGGTAGGAGTTGAAGCTGTCCTTGACCCGGATCAGCGCCTCGATCAGGGCCGCATCGCCCAGCGCATAGCCCACCCGCAGGCCGGCCAGGGCGCGCGACTTGGACAGCGTGCGGGTCACCAGCAGCTGCGGGTACGCGTCGATCAGCGTCGCGGCCGACTCGCCGCCGAAATCGACATAGGCCTCGTCGATCACCACCGGCGCGTCCGGCACGCCGTCCAGCAGGCGGCGGATCTCGGCCCGCGGCAGGGCCATGCCGGTCGGCGCGTTCGGGTTGGGGAAGATGATGGCGCCGGCGCCCTGGGCATCGCGCGCGGCGGCGAGATAGTCGTCGACGCGGAGGCCGAAGTCCTCGGCCAGCGGCAGCTCGCGGGTGGCGATGCCGTAGAGCCGGGCGTAGACCGGGTAGAAGCTGTAGGAGATGTCCGGGTGCAGCAGCGGCGCCTCGTGCTTGAGCAGGGCGAGGAAGGCATGGGCCAGCACCTCGTCCGAGCCGTTGCCGACGAAGACCTGGGCGGGCTGGAGGCCGTGGTGCGCGGCGATGGCCTCGCGCAGCGCGCCGGACTGCGGGTCCGGGTAGAGGCGCAGGGCCTCGCCCGCCTGCGCGGCCATGGCCGCCTGCACGGCCTCGCTGGGGCCGTAGGGGCACTCGTTGGTGTTGAGCTTGACCAGGCCCTCGATGCGGGGCTGTTCGCCCGGCACGTAGGGGGTCAGGCGGTGAACGACCTCGCTCCAGTAGCGGCTCATGGGGGGGCTTTCAAGGGGCGCGGCTTCAAGGCCAGAGGATCAAGCCAGCGCCTCGGGGCTTGCGCGAAAGGGGTTCACGACCCGCAGGCCGTCCAGCACCTGGTCGTGCTGAAGGTCCTCGGTCAGCAGGCGGGTACAGCCCATGTGCTGGGCAGCCGCCACCATCAGCGCGTCCCAGTAGTTCAGGCCGTAGCGGCTTTCGACCGCCCAGGCTGTCTCCTGGGTGGCGATGTCGATCTGCCAGGGCCGCCACTGCTGGTAGCGGCGCACCTCGGCGCGGGCCTCGCCCGGGGTCAGCGCCCCGCCGAAACGGCGGCGGGCGTTGGCATAGAACTCGTTGAGGACCTGGGTGCTGAGCCGGCCGCAGCGGTCGCGCCAGCAAACAGCCAACCAATCGCGGGCACGCGCTTGCTTGCCCGGATCGGCCTCATCGACCGCATAGAGCAGCACGTTGGTGTCGACGAAGACGGTGTTCACGGCGTCAGTCGCGCGGCCGGCTGCGGTCGTACATCTCGTCGTCCGTCAGGTAGGGGCCGGTGGAGCGACCCCAGGTGCGGAACTCCAGCGCCTCGCGCATCGCGCGCTCGTAGGCATCGTCGTGGCGCATTTTCTCGGCCAGCATCTCGCCGATCAGGCGGGAGACGCTGGTGTTGCGCCGCGCAGCCTCCAGGCGGGCCCATTCGGCGACGCTTTCTTCCATGGTGACGGTGACGTTCTTCATCGCAGGCTCCCGGACCAGACCCCTCGACAGAACACAGGGCACAGGACACGAAGTTCGTGTCGCACGATTTTCGTGTTCATGCCGCGGCCGGTCAAGTGCGCTGCGGCGGCACCTCGGGCAGGCGCAGCTCGGCGGCCCGGGCGTGGGCCTGCAGGCCCTCGCCGTAGGCCAGCTCGGCGGCGATCGGGCCCAGCACGGCGGCGCCGGCGGCGCTGACCTCGATCAGGCTGCTGCGCTTCTGGAAGTCGTAGACGCCCAGGGGCGAGGAGAAGCGCGCCGTGCCGCTGGTGGGCAGCACGTGGTTGGGGCCGGCGCAGTAGTCGCCCAGGCTCTCGCTGGTGTAGGCGCCCAGGAAGATGGCGCCGGCGTGCCGGAGCCGCGGCTCCCAGCGCTGCGGCTCGGCACTCGACACCTCCAGGTGCTCCGGCGCGATGCGGTTGCTGATGGCGCAGGCCTCGTCCATGTCGCGGGTCTGGATGAGCGCGCCGCGGCCTTCCAGGCTGGCGCGGATCACCTCGCGGCGCGGCATCGTGGGCAGCAGGCGGTCGATGGCAGCCTGCACCGCGTCGAGGTAGGCCGCGTCGGGGCAGAGCAGGATGCTCTGCGCCAGCTCGTCATGCTCGGCCTGGCTGAAGAGGTCGATCGCCACCCACTCGGCCGGCGTGCTGCCATCGGCCAGCACCAGGATCTCGCTGGGCCCGGCGATCATGTCGATGCCGACCTGGCCGAAGACGCGTCGCTTGGCGCTGGCCACGTAGGCATTGCCCGGGCCGGTGATCTTGTCGACCCGCGGCACGCTGGCGGTGCCGTAGGCCAGGGCCGCCACGGCCTGCGCGCCGCCCAGGGTGAAGGCGCGGTGCACGCCGGCCACATAGGCGGCGGCCAGCACCAGGGGGTTCTTCTCGCCGCGCGGGGTGGGCACGACCATGACGATCTCGCCGACGCCGGCCACCTGGGCCGGGATGGCGTTCATCAGCACGCTGCTCGGGTAGGCCGCCTTGCCGCCCGGCACGTAGATGCCGACGCGGTCCAGGGGCGTGACCTTCTGGCCCAGCAGGCTGCCGTCCTCGTCGCGGTAGCTCCAGCTGCGGCCGCAGGCCTCCAGCTGGCGCGCGTGGTAGCTGCGCACGCGGGCGGCGGCGGCCTCCAGGGCCTGGCGCTGCGCGGCAGGCAGGCCCTCGAAGGCGGCCTGCAGCTCGGCGCGGCTGAGTTCCAGGTCGGCGACGCGGTCGGCGTTCAGGCCGTCGAAGCGGGCGGTATAGGCCAGCACGGCAGCATCGCCCTGGGTGCGCACGGCCTCGACGATCTCGGCCACCCGGCCCTCGATGGCGGCATCGGTCTCGGCCGACCAGTGCAGCACGCGCTGGAAGTCGGCCTCGAAGCCGGCGGCGGCGGTGGCGAGGCGGCGGATCGCGACAGGGGCAGTCATCGGGGGGCCTTCCGGGGGGCGGTTCAGTCCTGCGGCAGGGCCGAGGCGAAGGCCTCGATCAGCCGGCGGATGGGCTCGCGCTGCAGCTTCAGCGCGGCGGCGTTGACGACAAGGCGCGAGGAGATGTCCATGATCTTCTCGACCTCGCGGAGGTGGTTGGCGCGCAGGGTGCCGCCGGTCGAGACCAGGTCGACGATGGCGTCAGCCAGGCCGGTCAGCGGCGCCAGCTCCATGGAGCCGTAAAGCTTGATCAGGTCGACGTGCACGCCCTTGTCGGCGAAGTGCTGGCGGGCCAGGTGCACGTACTTGCTGGCCACGCGGATGCGCGAGCCCTGGCGCACGGCGCTGGCGTAGTCGAAGTCCTCGCGCACCGCCACGCTCAGGCGGCAGCGGGCGATCTTCAGGTCCAGCGGCTGGTAGAGCGCCACCCCGCCGACGCCTCCGGCCGCATGCTCCAGCAGCACGTCGCGGCCGGCCACGCCCAGGTCGGCGCCGCCGTGCTCGACATAGGTCGGCACGTCGCTGGCGCGGACCATGACGATGCGCACGTCCGGCTGGTTGGTCGGCAGGATGAGCTTGCGGGACTTCTCGGGATCCTCGCCGACGGTGATGCCCGCGGCGGCCAGCAGCGGCAGCGTCTCTTCGAAGATGCGGCCCTTGGAGAGCGCCAGGGTGATCATGCGAAATCCTCCGTGGCCGGGCCGGCCTTCACGCGTTCGATGTCGGCGCCGAGCGCGCGCAGCTTGGCTTCCATGCGGTCGTAGCCGCGGTCCAGGTGGTAGATGCGGTCGACCACGGTCACGCCCTGGGCCACCAGGCCGGCGATCACCAGGCTGGCCGAGGCGCGCAGGTCGGTGGCCATCACGGTGGCGCCGCTCAGGCGGGCCCCGCCGCGCACCACGGCCGTGTGGCCGTCGATCTCGATGGCCGCGCCGAGCCGCAGCAGCTCGTTGACGTGCATGTAGCGGTTCTCGAAGATGGTCTCGGTGATGACCGCGGTGCCGGCGGCCACGCAGTCCAGGGCCATGAACTGGGCCTGCATGTCGGTCGGGAAGGCCGGGTACTCGCGGGTGCGGAAGCCCACGGCCTTGAGCCCGGCGGCGCCGGGCGAGCGCACGCGCAGGGCCTCGTCCGGCGTGCCCGGGGTGCCCAGGGCCTCCACCGCCACGCCGGCCTCGGCCAGCTTCTCGATCACGGCCTCCAGGTGGCCGGCGCGGGCGCCGCGCAGTAGCACCTCGCCGCCGGTGGCGGCCACGGCACACAGGAAGGTGCCGGCCTCGATGCGGTCCGGGATGATGCGGTGCGGCTGCGCCGGGGCGTGCAGCGCCGCCACGCCCTCGATGACGATGCGGTGCGTGCCCTGGCCCGTGATGCGCGCGCCCATGGCGATCAGCAGCTCGGCCAGGTCGGTCACCTCGGGCTCGAGCGCGGCGTTCTCCAGCACGGTGACGCCGTCGGCCAGGGTGGCGGCCATCATGAGGTTCTCGGTGCCGGTCACGGTGACCATGTCGGTCGTGATGCGGGCGCCCTTCAGGCGGCCGCCGGCGGGGGCCTCGGCCTCGATGTAGCCATGCTCGACGCGGATCGTCGCGCCCATGGCCTGCAGGCCCTTGATGTGCTGGTCGACCGGCCGCGAGCCGATGGCGCAGCCCCCCGGCAGGGAGACCCGCGCCCGGCCGCAGCGCGCCAGCAGCGGGCCCAGGGCCAGGATGGCCGCGCGCATGGTCTTGACCAGCTCGTAGGGTGCCTCGGGCCGCGGCAGCTCGGCGGCATCCAGGCGCCAGCACTCGCCGGCCGGGCAGCGGTCATCGTCCAGGCGCTCGGCCTGCACGCCCATGTGGGCCAGCAGCCTGCGCATGGTCGCCACGTCCTGCAGCCGCGGCACATTGGCCAGGGTCAGCGGCTCGGCGCTGAGCAGCGCCGCGCACAGCTCGGGCAGCGCGGCGTTCTTGGCGCCGGCGATCGCCACCTCGCCATGGAGGGCGCGGCCGCCGCGGATCAGGAGTTGGTCCATCGTGGAAAGCCGCCGGGCCCGCGCCGGAAGCGGCTGCGCCGGGACGCGCACACCGCCTGCCGGACCGCGCGGGCCGCGCGGCCGGAATCAGGGGTGGGTGGGGTGGGCCGCGGCGGCGTCGAACTCCGCCGGGGTCAGGGTCTTCATCGACAGCGCGTGGATCTGCTCGCGCATGCGGTCGCCGAGCGCGCGGTAGACGCGCTGGTGGCGCGCGACGCGGTTCAGGCCGTCGAACTCGGACGAGACGATGGTCGCGAAGAAGTGCCGGCCGTCGCCTTCAACCTGGAGATGGGCGCACTGCAGGCCCAGCGCGATGTAGCGCTGGACGTCGTCGGGGGTCGGATCGGCCATGCCCGGATTGTAGGCAGGCCCCGAAGGTCGGGAAGCGCGGGGGGTGCCGGGCGGGCCGGCGCGGCTTAAAGTGCCCGCCGGAAACCGCCCCCGCCGGGGCGCGGACCGGGAGGACCATGGCTTCCAGCGAAGTGCTCTTGATCGGACTGATCGTCGGTGTGCTGGCCTGGGCGCTCGGCGCGCTGCTGCATCTGCTGCGCCTGCGCCGCCGGCTGCAGGCCGCCTTCGGACCGGTGGCCGAGGCGGCGCAGGGCCTGATCGATCAGCAGCTGGCCGAGGCCGCGCGTCTGCGGCCGGCGGTGCCGGGCGAGTCGGCGCGGCTGGACGCCCTGACGGCCTGCGGGCAGCGGGCGCGCCAGGCCCTGCAGGCGGCCGGTGAGGCCCCGCTGGACCCAGCCCGCATGGCCCGCTGGATCGCGGCCGAGGCCGAGCTGGGCCAGGCCTTCGCGGCGCTGGCGCTGCTGCGTCGCGCCTACCCGGCGCTGGCCCCGGTCGACCCCGGCACACAGGCCGCTGCCCGCCGGCTGGCCGAGGCCCGGGCCGACTTCAACCACCAGTCGGCGCGCTACAACCGCGCGGTGCTGCAGCCGCCGGACCAGGCGATCGCCGGCCTGTTCGGCTTCCCCCAGGCGCTGAGCCTGCCGGAACCGCCGGCCGGCGCCTGAGCCGGCCTCAGTGGCGGATCTTGTAGCCGCGGGCCAGCAGGCGCAGGGCGAGCGCCGCGACGGCCAGGAAGGCGCCGCCGACGATCAGCAGGCTGAGCCAGGGCGAGACATCGCTGACGCCGAAGAAGCCGCGCCGGAAGCCGTCGACCATGTAGAAGAAGGGGTTCAGGTGGCTGACCGCCTGCCACACGGCCGGCAGGCTGTGCACCGAGTAGAAGACGCCGGCCAGGAAGGTCATCGGCATGATGAGGAAGTTCTGGAAGGCCGCCATCTGGTCGAACTTGTCGGCCCACAGGCCGGCGATCAGGCCCAGCGTGCCGAGCATGCCGGCGCCCAGCAGCGCGAAGACCAGCACCCACAGCGGCTCGGCCAGGCGCAGCGGCGCGAACCAGGCCGTGACCAGCAGCACCCCGCCGCCCACCGCCAGGCCGCGCACCACGGCCGCGCCGACATAGGCCGCGAACCAGGCCCAGTGCGACAGCGGCGTGACCAGCAGGAAGACCAGGTTGCCGGTGATCTTGCTCTGCACCAGCGAGGACGAGCTGTTGGCGAAGGCGTTCTGCAGCACGCTCATCATCACCAGGCCGGGGATGAGGAAGGCGGTGTAGCCCACGCCGTCGAAGACCTGCACGCGCTCGTCGAGCACGTGGCCGAAGATCAGCAGGTAGAGCACCGCGGTCAGCACCGGGGCGGCGATGGTCTGGAAGGCCACCTTCCAGAAGCGCAGCAGCTCCTTGCGGAACAGCGGGGCGGCGCCGGCCAGGGCGCGTCGGACGGCGGCAATCATCGGGCGGCCTCCGGCGTCTGCGCGGCCATCAGGCCGAGGAAGACATCCTCCAGGTCGGCGCGGCCGATCTCCAGGTCCTCCACCCGCACCCCGGCCTCGCGCAGGCCGGCCAGCAGGGTCTCGACACCATGCACCTCGCGGGCCGGCAGCTGCACGGTGCGGCCGGTGACGCGGGCCTGCGCGGCCAGGGCCGGCGGCAGGGCATCGTCGGTCTTGAATCGCAGCACGGGATGGGCCGAACCGGCCAGCAGCGCGGCCGTGCGGTCCAGCGCCACCACCCGGCCCTGCTTGAGCATGGCGATGCGGTGGCACAGGGCCTCCGCCTCCTCCAGGTAATGCGTGGTCAGCAGCACGGTGTGGCCGGCGCGGTTGAGGCGGCTGATGAAGGCCCAGAGGGTCTGGCGCAGCTCCACGTCAACGCCGGCCGTGGGCTCGTCGAGCACGATCACCGGCGGGCGGTGCACCAGGGCCTGGGCCACCAGCACGCGGCGCTTCATGCCCCCGGAGAGCTGGCGCATGTTGGCGCCGGCCTTGTCGGCCAGGCCCAGGGCCTCCAGCAGCTCGTCGATCCAGGCCTCGTTGCGACGCAGGCCGAAGTAGCCGCTCTGGATGCGCAGGGTCTCGCGCACGCTGAAGAAGGGGTCGAAGACCAGCTCCTGCGGCACGATGCCCAGGGCCCGGCGCGCGGCTGCGTAGTCGTGCACCACCTCGTGGCCCATCACCTCGATGCGCCCCGCGCTGGCCCGGGCCAGGCCGGCCAGCAGGCTGATCAGCGTGGTCTTGCCGGCCCCGTTGGGGCCGAGCAGGCCGAAGAACTCGCCGGGCTGGATGTCGAAGCTGACCCCCTGCAGGGCCTGCAGCGGCGGGGCGCCCTTGCGGGCATAGCGCTTCTCGACACCCTCGAAACGCACGGCCGGATGGCCGGACGGTGGCGCGGCCGGGGCCGGCAGGTCGGCGGACAGGGGAGACGGCAAGGGGCGGGCACCGGTTCGGAAAGGCCGGGGGATTCTAGAGAGGGCCCGCCGCTGCCGCCCGGTGGTAAAAGCGCCTCACGGCATCGGCCCGTCGCCGGCACGCCGCCCCGCAACCCACGCCCTTCTTTCGACCATGGCCGAGCTGAGCACCCTCTTCGAACAGGCCGTCGCGGCCTCCAAGCAGCTGTCCGAGCGCCCGGACAATGCCACGCTGCTCAAGCTGTACGCGCTCTACAAGCAGGCCTCGGCCGGCGATGTCGAGGGCGAGCGTCCCGGCTTCACCGACTTCGTCGGCCGCGCCAAGCACGATGCCTGGGCCTCGCTCCAGGGCCTCGCGCCCGAGGCCGCGATGCAGCAGTACATCGACCTGGTGGACGCCCTGCGCTGACGCGCAGGCCGCGCCGCCCCCCAGGCACCGCACCGGCTTGCAGGCAGGACCCGTCCCCTCCTCCACCCCACCCCGCCCATGCTGCGACGCCTGCTGCGCCACCTCGCCCTACGCCACGGCCGCCTGGTCGGGCTCTACCGGCGGCTTGCCGTCCGCACCGTTGCGCAGCATGTCGAGTTCCTGCGTGCGCGCGGCGGGCTGCGCCACATCGGCCAGCAGGTGCACATCAACCTGGGCGCGCGGATCACCGATCCGGCCTATGTCTGGCTCGGCAGCCACATCGTGCTGGCGGACTGCGCGCTGATCGGGCACGACGCCTCGGCCGCGGTGTTCTCGCAGCTCGATGGCGAGACGGTCGACGCAGTCGGGCCCATCGTCGTGCATGACCATGTCTTCATCGGCCACGGCGCGATCGTGCTGCGCGGCGTGTCGATCGGGCCGCGCGCCATCGTGGCGGCCGGCGCCGTCGTGACCCGGGACGTGCCGGAGGGCAGCATCGTCGGTGGCGTGCCGGCGCGGGTGATCGGTCGCTTCGACGACTACCACCAGCGCCTGAAGGCCGAGACCGCCACCCTGCCCTGGGCGGGGCTGCTCCGGCAGCGTGGCGCGAGCGGCTTCGACGCCGCGCTGGAACCCGAGCTGGTCCGTCAGCGCGTCGCGCACTTCTTCCCGGACGGGCGCTGAGCGTCCCGGCCGCCGGCGACGCTCAGGCGGCCGTCGACGGCGGGCCGCCCTCGCCGGCCAGCAGGCGGTCGAGGTTGGCCTCGATCTCGGCCTGGATGCGCGGGGCAAAGGCCCCCAGCACCAGGCCCAGCCGGGCCTCCAGGCCGAAGTGGTCGGCCGCGACCCGCAGCTCGCCCTGCACGCCGGGCCGCTGGAAGCGCACGGTGTCCCCGGCCTCGCCCGGCTGCGGGCTGCAGCGCAGGCCGAAGCGGGCCTCGGCCTCCTCGACCCAGCGGGCAGCCAGCTCGCGGGCGCGGCCCAGGCCCAGGGCGTGGTCACGGTGGATGTGGAGAACGGGCATGGGCGGGTGCAGGGTTCAGGGGGCCGGAGCGGCCGGGGCGGCCGCGGGCTCGGGCGGCAGGAGGGCGCGCAGTGTGGCCTCCCGCTCCGCGCTCGGCAAGCCGGCCAGGGCCTCGACGGCGGCATGGAAGCGCGCGAAGTCCCGGCCCTCGCGCTCGAACAGGGCCTCGAAGGCCGGCACCCAGCCGAAGTAGGCCGCCTGCAGGCCCAGCAGGGCGTTGTTGGCGCGGGCGAACCAGGCGTCGTAGCGGCGGTCGCCGCCCCAGGCGCCGTCGCGCAGGGCGGCGTGCTCGGCGCGCAGTTCGGCGTAGAGGCGGGCCTTGTCGGCGGCCAGGGCCTCGGGCGGTCCGCCGGCGCGGTAGCGCGCTTCGAGCTGCAGGCGGTAGCGGGCCACGAGGGCGCGGAAGGCCTCGCGCCGGGCCTCGAAGGCGGCATCGGCCGCGCGGGCCTCGGGGCCGGCCTCGGCCGCCAGCCAGCGGGCGCCGCCCAGGCGCTCGACGGCGGTCGCGTAGCTTTCGTTGAAGGCGGTGTCGCCGGCCTCGTAGACCCGCTGGTG
This sequence comes from uncultured Rubrivivax sp., assembly GCA_964433315.1. Classification (GTDB taxonomy): domain Bacteria; phylum Pseudomonadota; class Gammaproteobacteria; order Burkholderiales; family Burkholderiaceae_C; genus Aquariibacter. The sequence continues at coordinate 16,906 of CAYSQO010000004.1, read as the reverse complement.
GGCCAGCTCGTGGAAGATCAGCCGCGCCAGCTCGGGCTCGGGCCAGTGGATCAGGGTGGACGGCAGCGGATCGGCGAACCAGTCGCCCGGCAGCTTGCCCAGGGTGGAGTAGGCCGGCACCGGCAGGACGACGGTCTCCAGGCCCTCGGCCTCGCGCAGGCGGGCAGCCTCGGCCTCCGCGGCGGCGCGGTCGAAGTAGCCGCGGTAGCCGACGCAGCCGGCCACCGGGAAGCACCAGCGGCGCAGCACCAGCGAGTCGGGCGGCGCGGCAGCCACGTTCCAGACCACGGCCGGCCGGTCCAGCGCGGCGTAGCGGCGGTAGCTGGCGTTGTCGGGCAGGGCCAGCTCGCGCACCGCGAAGTCGCGCATCTGCTGGCTGCGCTGCAGGCGCGTGCGCAGCCCGGGCGGGGTGGCCGGGTCGGCCAGCAGTTCGGGCACGGGTCGTGCTGCCCGCAGCAGGGCCAGGTGCCCGCCGACGGACTGCGCGTAGTAGCCGGCCGTCTCGCAGCCTGCCAGCGCGAGCAGGCCGGCCAGCAGCAACAGTCGGGTCAGCAGGCGCTTGCACATGTCGGCCGGGATGATGGCATGCCCCCGTCCGGCCCCACGCCGGCCCGCGGTCACGGGCCGGGGGTACCATGGATTCGACCTTCTGCCGAGCCGCGAACGATGTCTTCCCCCGATCCCGTGCTTGCCGCGCTGGACGCCGACCTGCCGGCGCTGAGCGCCCTGCGCCGCGACCTGCATGCCCACCCGGAGCTGAGCTTCCAGGAAGAGCGCACCAGCGCGCTGGTGGCGCGCACGCTGGAAGGCTGGGGCATCCCGGTGATCCGCGGCCTGGGCCGGACGGGTGTGGTCGGCGTGATCAAGGGCGGCCGCTCGCCACGCGGCCTCGGCCTGCGGGCCGACATGGACGCGCTGCCGATGACCGAGCGCAACACCTTCGCGCACGCCAGCCGCTTCGCCGGCCGCATGCACGCCTGCGGCCACGACGGCCACACCGCCACCCTGCTGGCCGCCGCACGGCCGCTGCGCGATGCCGCCGCCGCGGGGCGGCTGGACGGCACGGTCTACCTGATCTTCCAGCCGGCCGAGGAAGGCGGCGGGGGCGCGCGCGAGATGATGCGCGACGGCCTGTTCGAACGCTGTCCGATGGACGCCATCTACGGCCTGCACAACTGGCCCGGCCTGCCGGAGGGCAGCTTCGCGGTATGCGACGGGCCCTGCTTCGCGTCGAGCAACGAGTTCCGCATCACGCTGCACGGCAAGGGCGCGCATGCGGCCATGCCGCACCTGGGCATCGATCCGGTGCCGCTGGCGGCCGCGCTGATCCAGGCCTTCCAGACCATCGTCGCGCGCCAGGTGCGGCCCATCGACACCGGCGTGGTCTCGGTCACCATGCTCAAGGCCGGCGAGGCCACCAACGTGATCCCCGACCGCTGCGAGCTGCAGGGCACGGTGCGCAGCTTCACGACCGAGGTGCTGGACCTGATCGAGCGGCGCATGCGTGAACTCAGCGAGGGCCTGTGCGCCGCCTGGGGCGCGCGCTGCGACTTCGAGTTCCAGCGCAACTACCCGCCGACGGTCAACCACCCGGCCGAGACGGCGCTGCTGCGCGAGGTGATGCAGCAGGTCGTCGGCGCCGAGCGCACCCTCGTCTTCGAGCCGACCATGGGCGCCGAGGACTTCAGCTTCTTCCTGCAGGAAAAGCCCGGCGCCTACTTCGTGCTGGGCAATGGCGACGGCGGCCACCGCGAGGCCGGCCACGGCCTGGGGCCCTGCATGCTGCACAACCCCAGCTACGACTTCAACGACCGGCTGATCCCGGTCGGCGCGCGGCTCTGGCTGGCCCTGGCCGAACGCTGGCTGGCCCCGCAGCCGGGCTGAGCGGAGCGGCTTGACGGCCCCGGCCCAGCGCGGGCGGGGGATGGCGCGAGGCGCGCGCGCCCCGCGCGGGCTTCAGCCGCGCAGCCAGTCCAGCGCGGCGGCGGTGGAGCCATCCAGGCCCGTGGTATCGCCGCTGCCCAGCCGCGGCAGCAGGGCGTTGCACAGGCTCTTGCCCAGCTCCACGCCCCACTGGTCGAAGGGGTTGATGCCCCAGACCGCGGCGCTGGTGAAGACGCGGTGCTCGTACATCGCCAGCAGCGCCCCGAGGTGCCAGGGGTCCAGGCGCTCCAGCATCAGCAGGGTGCTGGGCCGGTTGCCGGGGAAGCGGCGGTGGCGGGCGATGAGCTCGGGGGCCTGGTCCGGCGCGGCGGTGGGCACCGTCTCGCCCAGGGCCTGCTCGGCGGTCTTGCCCAGCATCAGGGCCTGGGCCTGGGCCAGGCCGTTGGCCAGCAGCATGCGCTGCTGCTCGGCCAGCAGCGGCGCCAGGGCGGCGGCGGTGGCGGGCTTCAGGCGCTCGACGCCGGTGGCCGGCTCGCGCACGAGGATGAACTCCACCGGCACCGTGTCCGTGCCCTGGTGCAGCATCTGGAAGAAGGCGTGCTGGCCGTTGGTGCCGGCCTCGCCCCAGACGACCGGGCTGGTCGCGAAGGGCAGCGGCTCGCCGGCCAGGTCCACGCCCTTGCCGTTGCTCTCCATCTCCAGCTGCTGCAGCCAGGCCGGCAGCCGCGCCAGACCCTGGTGGTAGGGCGCCAGGTTGCGGCTGGGGCAGCCCCGGAAGTTGCGCAGCCAGACGTCCAGCAGGCCGAGCAGGGTCGGCAGGTTCTCGGCCAGCGGGGCTTCGGCGGCGTGGCGGTCCATGGCATGCGCCCCGGCCAGCAGCGCGCGGAAGCCGGCTTCGCCCAGCGCGAGGGCGATCGGCAGGCCGATCGCGCTCCACAGCGAGTAGCGGCCCCCGACCCAGTCCCAGAAGCCGAAGGTGGTGCGGATGCCGAACTCGGCGGCCGCCTTCACGTTCGTGGTGGTCGCGACGAAGTGGCGCGCGATGTCCGTGCCGCCCTCGGCCAGGAACCAGGCGCGGGCCAGCCGCGCATTGGCCATGGTCTCCTGGGTGGTGAAGGTCTTGGAGGCGATGATGAACAGCGTCTCCTCGGGCTTCAGGCGGGCCAGCAGGGGCAGCAGGTCGTGGCCGTCCACATTGCCCGCGAAGTGCAGGCTCAGGCCCGGGTGGCTGTGCGCGCGCAGGGCCGGCACGACCATCTGCGGGCCCAGGTCGCTGCCGCCGATGCCGAGGTTGACGATGTGGCGGATCGGCGGCCGGCCCTCGGGCCCGGTGCCGGCGTCGGCCTCGGCGCGCACGCGCTCGGCATAGGCCAGCAGGCGGTCCAGCACGCCATGCACCTCGGCCTCGAAGGGCCCGCCGCTGCCGCGCGGCGCGCGCAGCGCCGTGTGCAGGGCCGGCCGGCCCTCGGTGGGGTTGGCGACCTGGCCGGCGAACTGCGCGGCCCGCCGCGCCGGCAGCTGGACCTGCTCGGCCAGGGCCAGCAGCTGCGCGAGGATCGCGTCGTCCCAATGCTGCTTCGACAGGTCGGCGCGCAGGCCCGGGGCCTCGACAGTGAAGCGCGCCGCGCGCTGCGGGTCGGCGGCGAAGGCCGACTGCAGGTCGAAGCCGGCCCCGTGCGTGCGCTGCAGGGCGGCCAGCGCGGCCCAGGCGGGGGTGCGGTCGCCGCGGGGCGGCAGGGAGGGGTCTTGGGTCGGCATCGGCGGGTGGTCAGCGGCCCCGGGCGGGACCGGGGCGGTCAGAGGGCGAGGATCATCGCGTCGAGCCGGGCCGCGTCGGCGGCGAAGGCGCGAATGCCCTCGGCCAGCTTCTCGGTGGCCATGGCGTCCTCGTTCAGCGCGAAGCGGAAGGCGGGCTCGTCCAGGCGCGGCGCGGGCTCGGCGGCGGGCGGCACGGTGGCCGCGTCCAGCGCCGGCGCGGTCTCGGGCCCGGCCGGCGCCGCCTGCAGCTCGGCAAGCAGCTCGGGGGCGATGGTCAGCAGGTCGCAACCGGACAAAGCAAGGATCTGGCCGGTGTTGCGGAAGCTGGCCCCCATGACTTCGGTGGCGATGCCATGGGCCTTGAAGTGGCGCCAGATGCGGGCCACCGACTGCACGCCGGGATCGTTGGCGCCGGCCATGGCCGCCGCGTCCCAGGCCGGGCCGGCAGCCTTCCTGTACCAGTCGTGGATGCGGCCGACGAAGGGCGAGATCAGCCGCACGCCGGCCTCGCCGCAGGCCTGGGCCTGGGCGAAGGCGAAGAGCAGGGTCAGGTTGGTGTGGATGCCCTGGGCCTCCAGGGCGCGGGCCGCCTGGATGCCCTCCCAGGTGGCGGCGATCTTGATCAGCACGCGCTCGCGGGCGATGCCCTCGGCCGCGTACATCGCGATCAGCCGCTCGGCACGGGCCTGGGTCGCGGCGGCGTCGAAGCTCAGGCGGGCATCCACTTCGGTCGACACGCGACCCGGCACCACGGCCAGGATCTCGCAGCCGAAGCGCACCAGCACGCGGTCCACCACGCGGTCGAGCGGCTCCCCCCGGTGCGCGGCCACGGCCTGCGCGAGCAGCGGCGCGTAGTCCGGCTGGCGGACGGCCTTGAGGATGAGCGAGGGATTGGTCGTCGCATCGCGCGGCGCATAGGCCGCGATCTGCTTGAAGTCGCCGGTGTCGGCAACGACGATGGTGTGGCGCTTGAGCTGGTCGAGCTGGCGGGTCATGGCGTCGATGAGGCGCCGGCCCCATGCCGGCAAAGCGGCATCCTAAGCCGTGCCGGTGTCGGCCCCGCGGCGGTCCGCGGCGGCGGGCTCATCCGCGGCCTCGCACTGCAGCAGGCCGTCGATGCCGTAGAGCCGGGCCAGCTTCTGCAACGGGGCCGGCAGGCCGTGCACGGTGCAGGCCCGGCCCCAGGCGCGGGCCAGGCGCTGGGTCTCCAGCAGCACGGCGAGCGCGCTGGAGTCGTAGCGGCCGAGGGCCGAGGCGTCGACCTGCAGGGTGGCCGCGGCCGGGCTGCGCTGCAGGGCCTGGCGGGCCAGGCGCAGCACGTCCTCGGCCTCGGCCTCGGTCAGGGTCTCGGGCAGCATCAGCACGGCAGGCCCCCGACGGCTCAGCGCTTGCTGGCCAGGGTCTTGTTGCGCTCGGCGAGCTTGGCGATCAGGCCGTCGATGCCGCTGGCCGAGATCTCCTGCGCGAAGCTGGCGCGGTAGGTCTCCACCAGCCAGACGCCGAGCACGTTGACGTCGTAGATCTTCCAGCCGCCATCGGCCTTCTCCATCCGGTAGTCGAGCTGGATGGGCTCGCCGCGGCCGCGAACCTCGGAGCGCACGATGACCTCGGTGTCCTCGGGCTTGGCGCGCAGGGGCTTGAGCTCGATGGTCTGGTCGCGCACTTCGCTGAGCGCGCCGGCGTAGGTGCGCACCAGCAGGGTCTTGAACTCCTCCTGCAGGCGCTTCTGCTGCTCCGGGCTGGCCTGGCGCCAGTTGCGGCCCACGGCCGAGGCCGTCATGCGCTGGAAGTTGATGTAGGGCAGGACCTTCTGGTCGACCAGGACCATCACCTTCTGCACGTCACCGGCCTGGATGGCCTTGTCGGCCTTGATGCTGTCGAGCACCGAGGTCGAAAGCTGCTTGATCAGGGCGTCGGGCGCGCCGCCGTCGGCCCGGGCGGCGGGGGCCAGGAGGCCCAGGCTCAGCAGGAGGGGGGCGGTCCAGCGCATCAGGGTGCGGAGGGCGGTCATGAAGAAGTCCTTGTCAGACGGGCCCGGCAGGGCGGGCGGGCCCGGTGGGAGTCGTGAACGGGCGGCAGGTTCAGTGCCGCAGCGGGTTCAGGGCTTGGCCGGCAGGTCGTAGCGCTCCTCGTCCTGCGGCGACTCGGGCGGGGCGCCGTCGTACACGAGGCTGCGGCGGCGCTGCAGGTAGGCGTTGCGGACAAAGCTGTACTTGTCGAGCGCGATGTCGTCGATCAGGCGGCCGGCATCGAGCAGCTGGGCGCGCACCTCGATCACGCGCAGGCCGGTCAGCGAGATGGCCTCCAGCGTGCTGTCGGTGAAGACGACGGGCGAAAAGTAGGTGGTGAAGGGCAGGTCGGCCGCATCGCGCAGCGTGGACGGGCCGAACAGCGGCAGCACGAGGTAGGCCCCAGGCCCGACGCCCCAGTGGCCCAGGGTCTGGCCGAGGTCCTCGTTGTGGCGCGGCACGCCCAGCGGCGTGGCCCAGTCGAGCAGGCCGCCGAGGCCGATCGTGGTGTTGGTGACGAAGCGGGTCCAGTCGTTCGCGGCCGCCTCGCCCTTGCCCTGCAGCACGTTGTTGATCGCGGACCAGAGGTCCTTGAAGTTGCTGAAGACGTTGTCGACGCCGGTGCGCACGATCTCGGGCGTCACCGCGCGGTAGCCGCGCGCCGCGGGCTCGATGACGGCCTGGTCCAGGGCCTCGTTGAAGGCGAAGATCTTGCGGTTGACCGGCTCCAGCGGGTCGGGGTTCTGCGCGGTCGCACAGGCGCCCAGGGTGGCCGCCAGCGCCAGGGCGGCGGGCCAACGGGTCAGCGATGCAGCATTCATTTCTGGCCTCCCTGAGGGCCGCTGTTGTCGGCGGCGCGGTTGTAGAGGAACTGTCCGATCAGGTTCTCCAGGACCACGGCGGACTGGGTCATGGAGATCTTGTCCCCGGCCGCCAGGGGCTTGTCGGAGGCGCCGGGCTCCAGGCCCACATACTGCTCGCCGAGCAGGCCGGAGGTCAGGATCTTGGCCGAGCTGTCCTTGGGGAAGCTGTAGCCGGACTGCAGCTCCAGCTGGACGCTGGCCTGGTAGCTCTCGTCGTCGAAGCGGATCGAGGCCACGCGGCCGACCACCACGCCGGCACTCTTGACGGCCGCGCGGGGCTTGAGGCCGCCGATGTTGTCGAACTGGGCGCTGACGGTGTAGGTGGGCGTGAAGCTCAGGGTCAGCAGGTTGCCGGCCTTGAGCGCCAGGAACAGGAGGGCCGCGCCGCCGATGAGCACGAAGAGGCCGACCCAGACGTCGTTTTTGGAGGCTTGCATGGGGCGTCCCGGGAGGTTCCGGTTCAGAGGGAGAACATCATCGCGGTCAGGATGAAATCCAGCGCGAGGACGGCCAGCGAGGCGACGACGACGGTGCGCGTGGTCGCGCGCGACACGCCCTCCGGCGTCGGCTGGCAGGCATAGCCCTGGAGCAGGGCCACGAAGGTGACGGTCAGGCCGAAGACCAGGCTCTTGATCACGCCGTTGCCGACGTCGGAGAACACGTCCACCCCGCCCTGCATCTGCGACCAGAAGGCGCCGGCATCGACGCCGATCAGCACCACGCCCACCAGCCAGCCGCCGAAGATGCCGACGGCCGAGAAGACCGCCGCCAGCACCGGCATGGCGATCACGCCGGCCCAGAAGCGCGGCGCCAGCACGCGGCGCACGGGGTCGACGGCCATCATCTCCATGGCGGCGAGCTGCTCGCCGGCCTTCATCAGGCCGATCTCGGCGGTCAGCGAGGTGCCGGCCCGGCCGGCGAAGAGCAGCGCGGTGATCACCGGCCCCAGCTCGCGCACCAGCGACAGCGCCACCAGCAGGCCCAGCGAGTCGGCCGCGCCGTAGCGCTGCAGCGTGTAGTAGCCCTGCAGGCCCAGCACGAAGCCGACGAACAGGCCGGAAACGGTGATGATCGCCAGCGAGTGGTTGCCGAGGAAGTGGATCTGCTCGCCGATCAGGCGGCTGCGGCGGAAGGCCGCCGGGCCCAGGCGCAGCAGGGTGTGGAAGAGCCGTGCCCCCGCCCCCAGGCCGGCCAGTCCCCCGCGCACGGCGCCGCCAAGGGCGGCCAGGCGGTCGCGGATCATCGTGCGCCTCCGGGGGGCAGGGCCAGGCCGAAGTCCTCGTCCAGCGGCCGGGCGGGCTGGTGGAAGCGGACCGGACCGTCGGCCTGCGCGTCGATGAACTGCCGCACCAGCGGATCCTGGCTCACGCGCATCTCCTCCGGGCTGCCCTGGGCGACGATGCCGCCGTTGGCCACGAAGACGATGTGGTCGGCGATCTCGAAGGTCTCGTGGACATCGTGCGAGACGACGATGCTGGTCACGCCGAGCGCGCGGTTGAGCTCGCGGATGAGCCGCGCGGCCACGCCCATGGAGATGGGGTCGAGGCCGGCGAAGGGCTCGTCGTACATGATCAGCTCGGGGTCCAGCGCGATGGCGCGGGCCAGGGCGACGCGGCGGGCCATGCCGCCGGAGACCTGGCTGGGCATCAGCTCGCGCACGCCGCGCAGGCCGACGGCCTGCAGCTTCATCAGCACCAGGTCGCGGATCAGGCCCTCGCTGAGCCGGGTGTGCTCGCGCAGGGGGAAGGCGACGTTGTCGAAGACGGACAGGTCGGTGAAGAGCGCGCCCTGCTGGAAGAGCATGCCCATGCGCCGACGCACGCGGTAGAGACCGTCCTCGTCCAGCGCGGCCAGGTTCTGGCCGTCGAAGCGGACCTCGCCCTCGAAGGGCTGGATCTGCCGGCCGATGAGCCGCAGCACCGTGGTCTTGCCGCCGCCCGAGGTTCCCATCAGGCCGAGCACCTGGCCGCGCGGCACCACCAGGTTCACGTCGCGCAGGATCACCCGCGGGCCGTAGCCGCAGCTGACCTTGCGGAGCTCGACATGCGGGGGGGCGGCGGTCGCGGGCGCCAGGAGGGGCTCGTTCATCGGGTCCGGAAGAAACAAAAGCCGGTGGGGATCCGCACCGGCTTTTGCATGATAGGGGAAGCCTTCCGGCGGGGTGCGGCCTGCGGGCAACAGCCGCCGCCGCCTCCGCCGGGGGCCCCTTGCCCCCGGGCCGCAGCCCCTCAGCGCGGCAGGGTGCTCGCGCCCATCAGGTACTCGTCGACCGCGCGCGCGGCCTGGCGGCCTTCCCGGATGGCCCACACCACCAGCGACTGGCCGCGGCGCATGTCGCCGGCCGCGAAGACCTTGTCGACCCCGGTGCGGTAGCCGCCGTCGAGGTCGACCCCAGCCTTGGCGTTGCCGCGGGCGTCCTTCTCGACGCCGAAGCTCTCCAGGATGCTGGACACCGGGCTGACGAAGCCCATGGCCAGCAGCACCAGATCGGCCGGCAGGACCTTCTCGCTGCCCGGCACCTCGGCCATCTTGCCGTCCTTCCATTCAAGGCGAACGGTCTTGACGGCCTTGAGCTTGCCCTTCTCGCCGAGGAACTCCTTGGTGGCGATGGCGAACTCGCGCTCGCAGCCCTCCTCGTGGCTGGACGAGGTGCGCAGCTTGATCGGCCAGTAGGGCCAGACCAGGGGCTTGTTCTCCTGCTCGGGCGGCTGGGGCAGCAGCTCGAACTGGGTCACGCTGGCGGCGCCATGGCGGTTGCTGGTGCCGACGCAGTCGCTGCCGGTGTCGCCGCCGCCGATCACGACCACATGCTTGCCATCGGCACGCAGTTGGCCCTTGAGCTTGTCGCCGGCATTGACCTTGTTCTGCTGCGGCAGGAACTCCATCGCGAAGTGCACGCCGTCGAGGTCGCGGCCGGGCACGGGCAGGTCGCGGCTCTGCTCGGCGCCGCCGGCCAGCAGCACGGCATCGAACTGGGCCTTGAGCTCCTCGGGGCTGACGACGGTCTTGGCGTCGTTGGTCACCTTGCTGTCGGCCGGCCAGGCGCCCACGAGGACGCCCGTCTTGAAGACCACGCCCTCGGCTTCCATCTGCGCCACGCGGCGGTCGATGTGCGACTTCTCCATCTTGAAGTCGGGGATGCCGTAGCGCAGCAGGCCGCCAAGGCGGCTGTTCTTCTCGAACACCGTCACGGCATGGCCGGCACGGGCCAGCTGCTGGGCGGCGGCCAGGCCGGCCGGGCCGGAGCCGACCACGGCGACCTTCTTGCCGGTCTTCACGGCCGCGGGCTGCGGCGTGACCCAGCCCTCGGCCCAGGCACGGTCGATGATGGCGTGCTCGATGGACTTGATGCCCACCGCGTCGTCGTTGACGTTCAGGGTGCAGGCGGCCTCGCAGGGCGCGGGGCAGATGCGGCCGGTGAACTCGGGGAAGTTGTTGGTGCTGTGCAGCACCGTGATCGCGTTCTTCCAGTCGCCCTGGAAGACCAGGTCGTTGAAGTCCGGAATGATGTTGTTGACCGGGCAGCCGTTGTTGCAGAACGGCGTGCCGCAGTCCATGCAACGGGCGCCCTGGACCTTCGCCTGGTCGGCGTCGAGGCCGATGACGAATTCCTTGTAGTGCTTCAGGCGCTGCTCGACGGGCGCGTAGCCCTCTTCAAGACGCTCGAATTCGAGGAAGCCGGTGACTTTTCCCATGATCGGATCTCTGCTGGCTGAGGCTGGCGGTTGGCGCGGCGGGCGGCTTACTTGGCGGGCACGGTCTTGGCCTTGGCGGCCTTGCCGGTCTCGCCCTTGGCCTTGGCCAGGGTCTCGTCGGCCGCCTGGGCGGCGGCCATTTCCTTGAGGGCGCGCTGGTACTCGTTCGGGAAGACCTTGACGAACTTCTCGCGGGCGGTCGGCCACTGGTCGAGGATCTCGCGGGCGCGCAGCGAGCCGGTCCACTTGTGGTGGTCCTCGACCAGCTTCTTCAGCAGGGCCTCGTCGGTCTGGCCCTTGTGGAAGGTCGCCGCATCCTGGGTGGCGGCCTGCTCCTCGGCCGACAGCACCTTGCCCAGGGTGACCATGGCCGGGTTGCAGCGCTTGGCGAACTGGCCGTCCTCGTCGTAGACGTAGGCAATGCCGCCCGACATGCCCGCCGCGAAGTTGCGGCCGGTCTTGCCGAGCACGACCACCGTGCCGCCGGTCATGTACTCGCAGCCGTGGTCGCCGGTGCCTTCGACCACCGTGGTGGCGCCCGACAGGCGGACGGCGAAACGCTCGCCGCCGACGCCGCGGAAGAAGGCCTCGCCGCGGGTCGCACCGTAGAGCACGGTGTTGCCGACGATGATGTTCTTGGTCGCGTCCCCGCGGAACTCGATCGAGGGACGCACGACGATGCGGCCGCCCGACAGGCCCTTGCCGGTGTAGTCGTTGGCTTCGCCGATCAGGTAGAAGGTGATGCCCTGGGCCAGGAAGGCCGCGAAGCTCTGGCCGCCCGTGCCTTCCATCTGGATGAAGATGGTCTGGTCGGGCAGGCCTTCGGGGTGGCGGCGGATCAGCTCGCCCGACAGCATGGCGCCGACGGTGCGGTTGACGTTGCGCACCGCCTCCATGAACTGGACCTTCTCGCCGCGCTCGAGCGCGGGCAGGCACTTCTGGATCAGGGTCTGGTCGAGCGCGCGGCTCAGACCGTGATCCTGGTTCTCGACGTGCAGGCGCGGCACCTCGGCGGCCACGGCCGGCAGGTGGAACATACGGCTGAAGTCCAGGCCGCGCGCCTTCCAGTGCTCGATGCCCTTGCGGGTGTCGAGCAGGTCGGCGCGGCCGATCAGCTCGTCGAAGCGGCGGATGCCGAGCTGGGCCATGATCTGGCGCGCTTCCTCGGCCACGTAGAAGAAGTAGTTGACGACGTGCTCGGGCTTGCCGGCGAACTTCTGGCGCAGCACCGGATCCTGCGTGGCCACGCCCACCGGGCAGGTGTTGAGGTGGCACTTGCGCATCATGATGCAGCCCTCGACGACCAGCGGCGCGGTCGCGAAGCCGAACTCGTCGGCGCCGAGCAGCGCGCCGATGACCACGTCGCGGCCGGTCTTCATCTGGCCGTCGGCCTGCACGCGGATGCGACCGCGCAGGCCGTTGAGCACCAGGGTCTGCTGCGTCTCGGCCAGGCCCAGTTCCCAGGGCGAGCCGGCGTGCTTGATCGAGGACCAGGGCGAGGCACCGGTGCCGCCGTCATGGCCGGCGATCACCACGTGGTCGGCCTTGGCCTTGGCCACGCCGGCGGCGATGGTGCCGACACCGACTTCCGACACCAGCTTGACGCTGACCGAGGAACGCGGGTTCACGTTCTTGAGGTCGTGGATGAGCTGGGCCAGGTCCTCGATCGAGTAAATGTCGTGGTGCGGCGGCGGGCTGATGAGGCCCACGCCCGGCACCGAGTGGCGCAGGAAGCCGATGTAGTCCGAGACCTTGCCGCCGGGCAGCTGGCCGCCTTCGCCGGGCTTGGCGCCCTGGGCCATCTTGATCTGGATCTGGTCGGCGCTGACCAGGTACTCGGTGGTGACGCCGAAGCGGCCCGAGGCCACCTGCTTGATCTTCGAGCGCAGGCTGTCGCCTTCCTTGAGCTCGTAGTCGGCCTCGATGACCTTCTTACCGACCACGTCCGACACCTTGGTGCCGGCAGCGATCTTGATGCCCTTGAGCTCGTTGCGGTAGCGCGCCGGATCCTCGCCGCCCTCGCCGGTGTTGGACTTGCCGCCGATGCGGTTCATCGCGATGGCCAGGGTGCTGTGCGCCTCCGTGCTGATCGAGCCCAGGGACATGGCGCCGGTGGCGAAGCGCTTGACGATCTCGGCCGCGGACTCGACCTCGTCGACCGGGATGGCCTTGCTCGGATCGAGCTTGAACTCGAACAGGCCGCGCAGCGTCAGGTGACGGCGCGACTGGTCGTTGATGATCTGCGCGTATTCCTTGTAGGTGTCGAACTTGCCGGCGCGGGTCGCGTGCTGGAGCTTGGCGATCGCGTCGGGCGTCCACATGTGCTCTTCGCCGCGGGCGCGCCAGGCGTACTCGCCGCCGGCATCCAGCATGGTGGCCAGCACCGGGTCGTTGCCGAAGGCCGCGCGGTGGGTGCGCAGGGCCTCCTCGGCCACCTCGAACACGCCGATGCCGCCGACCTGGGTGGCCGTGCCGCGGAAGTAGGTGTCGACCAGGCCCTTGTTGAGGCCGATGGCCTCGAAGAGCTGGGCGCCGCAGTAGGACATGTAGGTCGACACGCCCATCTTGGACATGATCTTCGACAGGCCCTTGCCGATCGCCTTCACGTAGTTGTAGATCGCCTTCTCGGCGCTCAGGGCGCCGGGCAGATCCTTGTGCAGCGCAGCCAGGGTCTCCATCGCCAGGTAGGGATGGACGGCCTCGGCGCCGTAGCCGGCCAGGGTGGCGAAGTGGTGCACCTCGCGCGCCGAACCGGTCTCCACCACCAGGCCGGCGGTGGTGCGCAGGCCGGCCCGGACGAGATGCTGGTGCACCGCGGACAGGGCCAGCAGCGCCGGGATCGCGACATGGTCGCGGTCCATGCCGCGGTCGCTCAGGATCAGGATGTTGTGGCCGCCCTGCAGCGCGTCCACGGCCTCGGCGCACAGCGAGGCCAGCTTGGCCTCGACGCCCTCGGCACCCCAGGCGAGCGGGTAGACGATGGGCAGCTCGTAAGTCTTGAACTTGCCGCTGGTGGCGCCTTCGATGGCGCGCAGGCGGGCCATGTCGGCGAAGTCCAGGATGGGCTGCGCCACCTCAAGCCGCATCGGCGGGTTGACCGCGTTGATGTCGAGCAGGTTGGGCTTGGGGCCGATGAAGCTGTTGAGGCTCATCACGATGGCCTCGCGGATCGGGTCGATCGGCGGGTTCGTGACCTGGGCGAAGAGCTGCTTGAAGTAGCTCGGCAGCGGCTTGTTCTTGTCCGACAGCACGGCCAGCGGGCTGTCGTTGCCCATGGAGCCGATGCCCTCTTCGCCGGCGATGGCCATGGGGCTCATCAGGAACTTCAGGTCCTCCTGCGTGTAGCCGAAGGCCTGCTGGCGGTCGAGCAGCGATTCCTTGAAGCTGGCGGCCGCCGGGGTGGCGGCGATGTCGCCCAGCTTGATGCGGACGTTGTCGATCCACTGGCGGTAGGGCTTGGCCTGGGCGAACTGGCTCTTGAGCTCCTCGTCGTCGACGATGCGGCCCTGCTCGAAGTCGATCAGGAACATCTTGCCCGGCTGCAGGCGCCACTTGCGGACGATCTTGTTCTCGGGGAAGGGCAGCACGCCGGCTTCCGAGGCCATGACGACCAGATCGTCGTCGGTCACGCAGTAGCGCGCCGGACGCAGGCCGTTGCGGTCCAGCGTGGCGCCGATCTGGCGGCCGTCGGTGAAGACCATCGCGGCCGGGCCGTCCCAGGGCTCGATCATCGCGGCGTGGTACTCGTAGAAGGCGCGACGGCGGGCGTCCATGCCTTCGTGGTTCTCCCAGGCCTCGGGGATCATCATCATCGCCGCCTGGGCCAGCGGGTAGCCGGCCATGGTCAGCAGCTCGATGGCGTTGTCGAAGGTGGCCGTGTCGGACTGGCCCTCGAAGCTGATCGGGTAGAGCTTGGGCAGGTCCTCGCCGAGCACCGGCGACTTCATCACGCCCTCGCGGGCGCGCATCCAGTTGAAGTTGCCCTTGACGGTGTTGATCTCGCCGTTGTGGGCCACCATCCGGTAGGGGTGGGCCAGCGGCCACTCCGGGAAGGTGTTGGTCGAGAAGCGCTGGTGCACCAGGGCCAGGGCCGAGACACAGCGCTCGTCGCGCAGGTCCAGGTAGTACTGGCCGACCTGGTCGGCGAGCAGCAGGCCCTTGTAGATGATCGTGCGGCAGCTCATGCTGGGCACGTAGTACTCGTGGCTGTGCGTCAGGTTCAGGCGCTGGATGGCCGCACTGGCCGTCTTGCGGATGACGTAGAGCTTGCGCTCCAGCGCGTCCGGCACGATCACGTCGGCGCCGCGGCCGATGAAGACCTGGCGGATCACCGGCTCCTTCTCGCGCACGGTGGGCGACATGGGCATGTCGCGGTCGACCGGCACGTCGCGCCAGCCCAGCAGCACCTGGCCCTCGGCCTTGATGGCGCGTTCGAGCTCCTGCTCGCAGGCCAGGCGGCTGGCGTGCTCCTTGGGCAGGAAGATCATGCCGACGCCGTACTCGCCCTGGGGCGGCAGGCTCACGCCCTGGGCCGCCATCTCGGCGCGGAAGAGCTCGTCGGGGATTTGCAGCAGGATGCCCGCGCCGTCGCCCATGAGCTTGTCGGCCCCGACCGCGCCCCGGTGGTCGAGGTTCTCGAGGATCTTCAGACCCTGGGCGACGATGGCATGCGCCTTCTGGCCCTTGATGTGCGCGACGAAGCCGACGCCGCAGGCGTCGTGCTCGTGGGCCGCGTTGTACAGGCCATGCTGGCTGGCGAGGGCCAGTTCGGCCGGCGTAGCTTGAAGGGGCTGGGCCATGGGGCACTCCCGGAACGTGAACGGATTCAAGAATTTACTGCGGCGCAAAAGCCACAGCAAGCGCAAATAAATGGGGTCAGGTTCTATTAAACCAGCTCGCAGAAAACATACAGATTAAATAGGGACAGATCAATCGCCGACTTGGGGATCGCGGGCAGCGCGCGCCGGACGGCCCCGCGGACGCGGCTGCACCGGGCGCTCGGCCTGCTCGCCGAGCCGGGCGAGGAAGTCCGGCGGGCCCAGCGCCCAGCCCCCGCGCAGCGCCGCCTCGATGGCCTGCACCTGGGCTGCAGGCAAGGCCTGCGCCAGCAGCGCGCGGTAGCGCGCCTCGCGCTCGAACGGGGTGTTGCCGAGCGCCCAGTAGGCGGGCGGATCGCTGAGCAGGGGATCGCCTGCCGAGCCAAGGTGGTGCGCGCGGCTGGACATCCAGCGGCCGAGCTCCGGCGCAACCGCCGGTTCCGCCAGGCCGGCCCCGTCGATACGCAACAGACAGGCCAGCATCCACGCACCGGGATCGATCACCGTGGCGCGGTAGCGCCCCGCCCAGAGGCCGCCGGCCCGGTCGTGGCGGCGGTTGTAGGCCGCGGCATGGCGGCGCGCGAAGGTCTGCATGGCCCGCGACAGGGCCTCGCCGCCCGGCGGGGTCAGCAGCAGCTCGACCCGGTCGGGCAGGAAGCACCAGCCGTGCAGCGCCAGGCGGTGCAGCAGGACGGCCTCGCGCAGCAGGGCGTGGGCGTTGCGCAGGTCTTCCGCGTCGAGGAAGAGCGACTCGCGGCTGGGCCCGCGCAGCTGCACGAGATGCGGCAGGCCGTCGAAGACGGCGCGGGGCAGGCGGGCCATGGACAGCGGACGGCGGGGCGTGCAGGGGCTGCGGAAAGGCCCGCAGTGTCCCTCAGCCCGCGCGGCCGCCGCCGCTCAGAAACGATGGCGCAGGCCCAGCGCGAGCTGGCTGGCATCCACCCCGGCCGCGCGGGTCACCCCGCCCAGATAGCCGTTGCCGCCCGGGGCCAGCTGGGCCAGGCCGCGGTTGTCGAAGTGCACCAGCACGGCATTCAGGTCGGTGCGCTTGGAGAAGGCGTAGGTGTAGGCCAGGCCGTAGGAGCGCAGGTCCGACCGGAACATACTGCGGTCGTCCAGCAGGTTGTAGGCGACCGTCACCGTGTGGCGGCCCATGGGCAGGCTGTAGCCGAGGTGAAACAGCCGCGCGTTCTGCTTGAAGGCCTCGTTGTAGGCCGTCGCATAGGCGTCGCGGAAGCCGGCCAGCAGCGGGTTGCTCAGCGTGCTGTTGGCCTCCAGGCCCTCGCGGATGTCGACGCCGGACTGCGGGTTGTCGTCGCGGATGGAGGTGAAGAGGCCGTGCAGCGTGCCCGGCCCCAGCCGCACGAAGGCCCCGGCCAGCCAGTTGGTCAGGCCCTTCTGGCCCTTGGAGTTCTTGCGCGTCGCGTAGGCCGTGCCGTAGCCGTAGCGGCCGTCCGGATCCTTGTAGTAGGCGTTGGCCCCGAGGAAGCGGCCGGCCGGCACGATCGAGGGCGTCGAGCTGCCGCCCTCGCGCGTGCCGTACATCAGCGAGGCGGTGTAGCCCTTGAGCGCGATGCGGTACTGCAGGGCATTGGGCGTGCGGATCTCGATGCCCTGCGGGATCGCGGCGATCTGGCCGGCCGAGAGGCCGGACTCGGTCTTCATCGCGTCGAACTGGTAGAAGACCTCGTAGGCCGGCGAGTACTGCCGGCCCAGGACGAAGCCCCCCACCGGCGTGACCAGCGCGACATAGGCCTGGCGGTCGAAGAGGTTGCGCTCCAGGTGGTTCACGCCGACGCGCCGGCCGGCTTCCTCGACCACGGCATCGGCCACCTGCTGGCGCAGGCCCAGGGGATCCGAGACCTGCGGTGCGAGGTTGA